>NZ_CALXYQ010000008.1 GCF_944393015.1 uncultured Brachyspira sp. | reverse complement strand
GGGGTTTAGCTCAGTTTGGGAGAGCGACTGCCTTGCACGCAGTAGGTCGTGGGTTCGATCCCCATAACCTCCACATCGGTCATAAAACCATTCTTGAATTATTATTTGAGAATGGTTTTATTTTTTAACTATAAATAATTTTTCTCCGATAATAAAAGAGGAGGATATTCATAATGAAAAATATTATACTCATACCATTAATGATCATAGCTTTAACTTTTATATCATTTGATAAACTTTATCCATTAAATCAAGATGAAGAAACATTTTTAGATGCTGCAATATTTGGGGATGAAGATGTTATAGAAAAAATCATTGCTAAAAATATTAATGTTAATATACAGGATGATGTAGGAAATACCGCTCTTATATTAGCATGTATGGAAGGACATGTTAAAGTTGTAGAGTTGTTAATAAAAGCAAATGCTGATAAATCTATAGTAAATAAACATGGAAATGATGCTTTATATTATGCTAAGATGAACAATTATAATAATATAGTAAAACTCTTAGAATGATATTATATTAAAAAATTAATTCTTCATTTTCTTCTTCTAATATATAATTTGTTATAATTACAATTTCATCTTTATTGTCAAGCATGCATTCAGAATTAGGATTTAAAATAATATCATTGTATCTTTTAATTCCAATTAAGATTGTTTTTTTCTTTAATAGAGTAAAATATACATCTTTAAAAGTTCTAGATTCATTGAAATAATCAGAATATGGAGACATTATAATATCTTTTCCATTTCTGCTTAGAAGTCCGTAGAAAATATATAATATATTTGAGCTTATAGAAGCCTGAGCCATAAGCATACCTATAAGTTTACCGCTTACTATAAAGTCTCTTACATCATCTGAATATATTAAATTCCTTTTTTGTATTGAGTTTAATAATGATAATATTGCTATATTTAATTTTTCTTTTTTGATTATTTCTCTTATTATTAAAAGTATATTAATACTTTTTACATCTGTGATATTATCCTCTGATATTAATACTATTTTTGTTGTATTTTCTTTTTTTAGTTTTTCTAGCATGAATTTATATTTGTTCTTTTGGGATTTTATCAAATCATAACTTAACATAGTGATATTATTATTTTCTATATATTCTGAAATTTCTTTTATTATTTCATTATATCTTTTTTCTTCACATATTAATAGAATATTGTTTTTATATTTAATGATATTAGGTTTTATATCAGGATATTCTTTTATAGTATTATCATAATTGTTTTTTGATAATATTATTAGTCTGTTTTCTTTTTTTATTATATAATCATAATTAGGTATTAAAATTTGACTTCTATCTTCTTTTGTTATTCCAAGTAATATCATGCCCTTATCAAAATATTTTGAAGCTGCATCTTCAAATTTCCAATTATCAAAATCATGATCATTTTCTATATAAAATACATTTCCGTCATTAGAAAATAGATCTTCATAAACATTGCTTAGTCCGGTATAAATTATACTTTGTGCTATAAGTTTATAAAGAATTTCATATTTATAAATTACATGAATAACAAAATTTTTATTTTCAATAGATTTGATTATTTCAATAGTATCTTCTTCATGAACTAATGCACATATATTAATTTTGTTTTCAATTTTATTTTCGTCAATTTCTTCTATAATCTTTTTTAAAGCTAATAATATATTTAGTGATTCTGTATCATCA
The DNA here is from genome assembly GCF_944393015.1 of uncultured Brachyspira sp. GTDB lineage: Bacteria > Spirochaetota > Brachyspiria > Brachyspirales > Brachyspiraceae > Brachyspira. The sequence goes on along the minus strand of NZ_CALXYQ010000008.1, from coordinate 96,562 downwards.
TTATTTATTATTGATATGCTTGATGATTTTGATATATTTAATAGCTTTATATTTTCTATTCTGCTTGTAGTTCCTTCTCTTATTATTATATTTGTTTTTTTATATCCTTTTATAAATGAAACTCTTTTTCTTATAACATCGACATTATGTTCAGATAATATTACAATAGTTTTTACTTTGGCTTTAATGAATTCTTCTATTATAGTGAGAGCTTCTTCACCGTATCCTAAAATAATGGCATGATTTTTTTCCATTATAAATGCATTGCCTTTACTTAGATTATTTATTCTATCCTGCAAAGCTTTATTAATCATAGCTATAAGAGAACCCCAGCCGCATACCCCTACAAAAGTTACCATTAAAAAAGTTATAACAATACCAGTATTTCCTTCAACAGATGATATATTTCCAGTATCTATAAACTGCATCAAACTATCCCAAAATGCATCTTTAGGCGGATACTGAAAAAAAACTATTATAAATATTGATACTATTAAAAGCAGAATTATAATTGCAAATACTAAAAGCATTAATTGATAGAAAAGCCCTTTATTAAGCATTCTGTCAATTCTATATTTTATATAATTAGATATATCTTTTAACATAAGAAACTCATTATATTTTTTATATATATAAAAGATTATACTAAAGTAAATTAAAATTGCAAAATATTTTTTGTGAAAATTAAAATAAATAATTTGTATACATCTAATATATTTAAACAACTATATTTTATCAATTTTTATATTTTGTAAATGTATTATCAACTTTTTTGTCGCTCAAAAAAGTTGCAAAAAACGCATATACTACGACTTAATATTTCAAGAATATGTATTAAATGTATGGTGATACCTAAAATTTAAGTTAAAAATGCAGTCCTTTTGCTTCTTTGGGTCACCAAAAGAAGTGGGGGGGCGGGGGCTAGTCCCCGAAAATAATAAAAACATAAAAACTATTTTTTTGATAAACTATAGTTGTTTAGGTATATATAAAACATTATCAAATAAATAAACTATAATTATTTTTTAAATTAGATTTCTATATATATTTTTTACATCTTCCAAACTAGGCTTAACAGGATTAGTTAATATACATACATCTTTAAGAGCATGTGAAGCCATTTCATCTATTGCATTTTCAAATTCTGCTTTATCTACGCCATAATCTGTTATTTTCTGATTTATTCCTATTGTTTTATTTAATTCTAAAATAAGAGATTTTAATATTTTACTTGCAGTGATATCATCTATATTTTTAACATTTAATAGAGTGATAATTTTTGCATATTTAGCAGCAGATTTTTTACAGTGCATAGCATTATATTCTATAACATAAGGCATTAATATTGCATTAGCTCTTCCATGAGGCTGACGGAATCTTCCTCCTAAAGCATGAGCCATAGCATGTATTAAACCTAAGCCTGCATTATTAAAAGCTATTCCAGCAGTACAGGATAATTCATGCATAGCTATTCTTGCCTTAACATCCTTTCCATTATGAACAGCTTTTGAAATATTATTAAAAACTCCTATTATAGCATATTCGCTATAAGGCATAGTAAATGGGCTTGAATTAACAGATACATAAGACTCAAAGGCATGAGTCATAACATCCATTCCTGTTTCAGCAGTTATTCTAGGAGGTACGGTCAAAGTAAATTGAGAGTCTAGTAAAGCTATATCAGGAAGCATTTTATTTGAAAGCAAAGGAACTTTTTGATGATTTTCTTTATCAGTGATTACAGCATATGAAGTAACTTCAGAACCTGTACCGCTTGTAGTAGGGACTGCTATGAAGAAAGGCTTTTTTAAACCGCTTGGCATTCTTTTATTTATTTCTAAAGCAAAATATATGACAGATTTAGCAGTGTCTATTACCGAACCGCCTCCTATGGCTATTATGGTATCTGATTCAAATGTTAAAATTTTACTTAAACATTTTATAACTATTTCAAAACTAGGATCAGGTTCTATATCCGAAAAAATTTCATAATCTATATTATTTTTTTTCATTAATTCTATTGTCGAATCACAGGCACCGATTTTAAGCATATTATTGTCTGTAAAAATAGAAACTCTTTTAAATTTTGAAAAGTCTAATTCTAATAAAGCGTTATGACCAGATATTATTTTTGTATTTAATATGAATTCTATCATTGACAACTCCTATTACAGCATATAGGCAGAACATTTATTGGAGCTCTACTAATATTAAGTATATAGGTATGTACATAAAAGTCAATAGAATATTATTAAAATACTAAATTTGTTTCATATTTTTGAGTGATATGTTCAATATAAAACAAAAAATATGAATGTTTCATTTTATGAAAAACAAATATTTTATTTATTCTTTTATTTTTTTATTAAAAATTATATCCAATCTCAAATTCCCAAGTAAATGGTTTAGCAACAGAATAGGTAGATAGAATAGGTGTTCTATTTAAAATATTTTTAAAATGCATAGAAAATATTAAATGCTCAAACCATATAGAATAGAATGATATATTAAAATCATGAAAAACTTCTGAATAATATATAGGCTTATATTCAGATAAAGGTCTTGGGGCAGAGTAGGTGTAGTAAATATTTAAAGATAATGAACTTAATATTTTATTTTTTGGTACAAAGTCATAACCTAATAATGCAGTAACTACATGCTCCGGCAAGCCTATTTTTGGCAGTTTATCTTTCCCCATATATGCAAGCTGATAAGAATAACCTATTTTTGTTTTTATTTTATGATACTGGGCAAAAGGTATACTATATTCTACACTTGGCGTAACTATATGAGAGATTGCCGAGTCTACATTTTGAGGAATTGTTGAATACCAAACTATTTTATTTGTATATACTGTGTATGTGTAGGAAGTTTCTATTTTTAAATTTGTGATTGGCTCTAAAGTAAGTTTAGTATATATTTGATTGTATTCTTCAGGCTTTAAATAAGGGTTTCCAAAATTATTATAAAATAAATCATTGAAAGTAGGTACAGAATAATCATGAGAATATGAAAAATATAAACTGTATCCTTTATAAAAGTTTAAGTTAAATCCAACAGTATATGCTAAATAATTATTATTCCTGCTATTGTCAAAATCTTCATGCTGAAATTCATATCTTATACTTGGAAGCAATGAAAATATTGGCGTATTATCATCCCAATAACCAAATGATAATTGAGGTTCATACAATAATGATAAAGAATGTCTTTGAGGTATAAAATTATAATTTGTTTCTACTGCGTTTTTATCTTCCATTAAAAAGTCATATCTATATTCAGGAGTTAATTTATTATATAATGTTATTGTATTTGGCAAAAGTTCATCCATTCTTGAAAGATTAGCATTTAAAGCTATTCCATGCGATTTATAATCAGAAATAGGTTTTCCATTTTTATAATATGGTCTGTCTACAAAAGAATCAAATACATAAGATAAATTTACATTATAATCAAGTATATCAGAAAATCCATTGTATGATATAGATGAAGTTAGTGTAGTAAATTTAAACCATGAATCGGTTGTGTTGTCCGGAGGTAATTTATATTTTGATACCGCATCCGAATATGATATATTAACAAAAGCCCTTAAATAATCTTTATTTTCAAAATTATATCTATAATCTAATGATGAGTTTATAATAAGCTGTTTATTATCATTAAGATATCCTATTATAGGTTTTCCTGCTTGATTTGAAAAATCATAATAATAATTGCCGTCAGTATAATAAGAATCGGCTGTAAAAGTAACAATATGTTTGTTGTCAAAATTTTTAGAGAAGAGTATTGATGGTGTAACAGTGTTATATGCACCATAACCCAATGATATTAATAAAATATCTTCTACTGGTGTTTTAGTAGTTATATAAATAGAGTTTCCTATAATTTCAATTTTTTCTATCAAGTTTGAGGGTATTCTCCTTAAATCAACTCCGGCATCGGCATTTCCTTTAGCTGTATTCATAAGAACACCATTAACATATATTTTCATGTTGTCGGCACTTCCTCCTGCAGGCTCAACTGATTCATTACCCATATAAGAACCTTTATTAACGAATCCCGGCTGATTAGCTAATACTTCCTGAGCATTTTTATAACCTCTTCTTTCAATTTCTTCAGAGGTTATTACATTGCTGTTTATCTTGATAGGATTTTTAGGAATATTTGGAGCAGCTGCAATGTTGTTTGTTTGATTCGTCTGAACTGCATTAGTAATTTCAACTTGAGAAGTAACCCAAATACCGCCTTTAAGTTCTCTTATAAGGTAAGTCTGGGCATTGATGTTTTGAGCCTTAAAAAATATTGCTGTTATAATAAATAATGCTGTGAAGTAAATATTTAGTTTTTTCATATTCGTATAAAAAGGGAGAAATAAAATAATTCTCCCTTGATTATTATTCAATTATTAAATTAATTTAATTTAACATATCCATAAGTTGCACTTGGAGTATCCCACCATTCCGTACTAGCATCTGGATAAGTATTTTCATCATCACTTAAAGTTTTTTTAGCATTAACACATATTTCAGCACCTTCTTCATTAATGTACATAATATACCATTTATAACCAGTAAAACCACTAGCATTATAATATAAACCGCCTATATAATTTTTTTTCATTATTAACTACATTAGTAGCATATTTGAATTTTGCTGTAATAGTAGTATCTCCATCATTGTAATAATTACAATCTGCATCTGTTGTACCATTTATAGTAGAAAGTGTGCTGTCTTTATATATAGTTTGATTTGCGAAATTACCTTTCCAACTATTTAAAAAATAATCTTTTTTTGTTTGGTCAGTCCAAGGTTTTGCCAACATTTCTTCTGAAGCTATGAAAGTATATGTTCTATTTCCATCTGATCCGTTTCCTGAACCATCATTAGTTGGGTTAGTTGGAGTTTTAGTACATGATACTGCTAAGGCTAAAGCCATTAAAATTGTTAATAAAATTTTGATTTGTTTTTGCATAAATAATGCTCCTTTATTTAAATTTTTAATTGATAGCAATTTTAATAAAGGAGTGCATAATTTTTGATAGTGCACTCGCCTGTATAAAATGGTATCCGACTTCGTTAATTTCTATTGAATTAAGCTTTACGGTTGCGTGCCAGCGAAGGATTTTCACCCTCATTCCCATATATAAATTATTATTTATACGCATTGTATTATATATTCTAATGTTTTTTTATCAAGCTGTTTTTACAAATAAAGTTCAAAAAGATGATATAATTTTCACAAAATGATATTTTTTATATTTATGTATATAAAAAAATGTACTGTTTAATAAAATGTAACAATTATATTTTTTATATAAAAATTACTATTATTAAAAAATAAAAAGGAACGGCTTTATATCGCCGCCCCTTATATTTTTATTAAATTAATATTCTTTTAAATATCCGAAAACAAAATCATATTTAGTCCACTGAGTATTTTCATCTGGTATAACACTTTCATCGCTTCCGCCGCCGTACCAAGCCTGCTCAATGCCGTTTTCGTCTGCAATTATCAAACGGTAACTGCTAGGCATGCCTGTATTTTTATTATCCCAATATACAGCAGCAAGATATTTTTTATTATTATATTCATATACTGCACATTTTATAAATTTTGTTCTTATATTTACTGTATCGGTACTGTCATAATAATTAGCATTATTATCAAAGTTTCCGCTTACAGCTGAATAATCACTTGATTTATAAACATTTTTTCCAGATACTAGAGTAATCCATAAAGTTTTTAACTGAGCTTCATCTGTTACATCAATTTCAGAAGTTTTAGTTCCGTATTGTATAGTATGCACTCCAGAAGTTACAGCCTTTACAGATGATGAAGTATTTTGATTATTATTATCAGGATTTGTAGAAGGATTAGAACATGATATAATTAATGAAAATATTATAATTAATAAATATGATTTTTTAGTTTTCATGGTATACCTCTAAATTATTTAGTAACAGCAGTACAATCTGAATAAACACCAAAATAACCGCCAGCTTCAGTGAATGTAGTTTTTGCTTCTGCTAATGTATCAGTTGCAGAAACTCCTCCGCTTTTATAAGCACCAGAAATTTTTACAGTTGTATCTGTCAAATCTTTAAATGAAACAGCATAATATTTTCCTACTACTTCTTGTGAATATGAATTAGCTGTATATTGTCCGTATATTATACCTGCAGTATCACTACTCCAGTTAATATATTTTATATCAAAAGAATAACTTACTGAATCATTATATAAACTATCGAATTTGTTATCAGTAATAACATATTTAGAAGTATTGTAATCCTTATCTTGCCATGTTTTCTGTAATTTAGTAAAATTAGGATTATTTACCCATTCATTATCTGGTGGTATATTTGGGTCTTCTGTTGGATTGTTTGGGTTGTTTTTAGCACATGATACTGCTAAGGCTAAAGCCATTAAAATTGTTAATAAAATTTTGATTTGTTTTTGCATAAATAATGCTCCTTTATTTAAATTTTTAATTAAAAGCTATTTAATAAAGGAGTGCAGGATTTTTGATAGTGCACTCGCCTGTATAAAATGGTATCCGACTTTGTTAATTTCTATTGAATTAAGCTTTACGGTTGCGTGCCAGCGAAGGATTTTCACCCTCATTCCCATATATTTTAACTATATTATATAAAATAAGACTTTTTATATCAAGTCATTTTATATGTAAAGATTAAAAATATTGTATAATTTTCAAAAAATGATGCTATTATTATTTTATATATAAAAAATTCATATTGTTTAATAAAATGTATAAATTATCTTTTTGTATGTAAAAAAATGATTTAGTTTCAATAAAAAATGAGCGGCTTTATATAACCGCTTAACGGTTTCATCACTGCCGCCGCTGTACCAAGCTTGTTCGGTACTGTTTTCATCTATTATTACAAGTATGTAATGGGCTGTCATTCCTGTTTCTGTTTGATTATCCCAATATATAGTCGCAAGATATTTTCATATATTTAAATTTTTAATTAAAAGCTATTTAATAAAGATTTCCTTTTTATATGTTTAAACTATATTATATCAAGTAGCTTTATATGTAAAGATTAAAAATATTATTAATATATTTAATATAGACTACATATTTATGTTATAAAAATTATCTTATATACTTCAATAAAATCCTATATAATAACTATATTTTATTTTTCAAAAACTATTTTGATATATTAATAATATGATAATTATTAATTGACATTATTATTATATGTAGTATAATTACTGTATATAGTTTCTTAAAATTTTTTTTCTATTAAAAATAGGAGTTTGATTATGAAAAAATATCTATATTCTTTATTTATCATAGCATCAATGATATTTATTTCCTGTTCTTCAGGAGGTTCTAATTCTAATGCAGCAGGAGATAAAGTATTTAAAATCGGAATACTTCAATTAATAGAACATGATGCATTAGATGCTTCATACAGAGGTTTTGTTGATGGACTTAAAGAAGCAGGATATGAAGATGGTAAAAATATTATTATAGATTATCAAAATGCTCAAGGCGAACAGGCTAACTGTGTAACTATAGGACAAAAGTTCGTTAATGATAAAAGTGATTTGATTTTGGCAATAGCAACACCAGCAGCTCAGGCAGTTGCAAATATGACAAAAGATATACCTATACTTGTTACAGCAGTTACAGATCCTGCAGCAGCAAAGCTCGTTGCTGATAATAATGCACCTGGAGGAAATGTTTCAGGTACTTCTGATTTAACACCTGTAGAAGCTCAAATAGAATTATTAAATGAAATTACTCCTAACTTAAAAACAGTAGGACTTTTATATTGTTCAAGCGAACAGAATTCAGTATTCCAAATGGATATAGCAAAAAAGAAATTAGATTCTATGGGAATAAAATATATAGATGCAACAGTAACATCTGCTAATGAAATACAGCAGGTTGTTCAAAGCGTAGTTGGAAAAGTTGAAGCTATTTATACACCAACTGATAATATGATTGCAGCTGGTATGGCTACAGTTGCTTTAGTTGCTGAACCTGCTAAACTTCCTGTAGTTTGCGGCGAGGGCGGTATGACTATGTTAGGCGGTACTGCTACTTATGCTATAAGCTATTATGAACTTGGAAAATTGACAGCTACTCAGGCAGTTGCTATATTAAAAGGAGAAAAAAAGCCTGCAACTATGCCTATAGAAACATTAAAAACTTTTGATTTGGTAGTTAATACTAATATGGTTAATAGCATTGGCATAACAATACCAGAATCATTATATAATAAGTAAAATTAATAAATTAACTAATATAGGAATACAAATATAGTTTGTCAGAAAATAAAGTTGTATTTTTCTTTTTATATTTGTGGCTTTACTCACTTTGGTGCTGAACCTGGCTTCTTTTGCTAATAGTCCATACTCGGTGGACAATATCCGCCTTTGGCATGCCATATGCGAAGCTAGTTTACAGTGAGAAGTGTGTCTATGACAGGCGAATGGCTATATTTTTTATATGTAAGATAATTTTAGCATGATTTAGTACTAACTTTATACTTGCACTTTTTGGTTCTTTTTGCGGCGGGAAAAAGAACAACAAAAACTTTTTAGTATAAATTAATAAAAAGCTAGTTGATAGTTGGAAATATTAAAAGCTATAGATTATTAGATGATAATTTAGTTGTCATATAATTAAAAGCTAGTTTATATCTGTAATTTATTATAATTGGTAATAATAAATTACAATTTTATAAGAAATAGTAAGAGGATAGTATGGAAGGGATTTTTTTAGCAATAGAAGGTGCAGCATCTCAGGGTATCATTTGGGGAATAATGACTCTTGGGGTTTATATTACATTTAAGGTTTTGGATTTTCCGGATTTGACTGTTGATGGAAGTTTTGCTTTAGGCGGTGCAGTAAGTGCTATACTTATATCTAATGGTATGAATCCTTTTATAACTTTGTTTTTTGCTTTTTTGGCAGGTTCTTTGGCTGGATTTGTAACAGGTTTTTTAAATACTAAATTGCAAATACCCGGAATATTAGCAGGAATTCTTACAATGATTGCATTATATTCTATTAATATTAGAGTTATGGGAAACAGACCTAATATACCGCTTTTGGGAATAGATACTTCTTTAACTATTATTCAAAATATGCTTTCATTGAGTAAAGTTTTATCAGATTTGCTTGTAGGATTTATATTCTCTGTAATAATAATAGCTTTGATGTATTGGTTTTTCGGTACAGAAATGGGCTGTGCTATAAGGGCTACAGGTAATAATGAAAGAATGATTAGGGCATTAGGTGTTGATACTAATGTTATGAAAATAATAGGACTTATGATATCAAATGCTTTGGTTGCTTTATCCGGTGCTTTGGTTACTCAGAGTCAGGGATATGCTGATGTAGGTATGGGAACTGGTACTATAGTTATAGGGCTTGCCTCTGTTATAATAGGGGAGGTTGTATTTGGTAATAGATTCTCATTCTGGTACAAATTGGCTTCTGTTGTAATGGGTTCTATAATATACAGAATAATAATAGCTATAGTTCTTCAGTTGGGATTAAAGGCTACAGATTTAAAACTTCTTACCGCTATAATAGTTGCTATTGCTCTTTCAGTGCCTGTAATTAATAGAAAAGTTACAAGAGTAGTAGGCGGAAAAAGAAAATAATATTTGGGGGCGTTTATGTTAGAATTAAAAGAAGTTTATAAAACATTTAATAGAGGCACTATCACAGAGAAAAAAGCCATTAAAGGTGTTAATCTTAAATTAAATGACGGAGATTTTGTAACAGTTATAGGCGGAAACGGAGCAGGAAAATCCACTCTTCTCAATTTGATTGCCGGAGTTTATGAAGTTGATTATGGTACAATATCGGTTGACGGAGTAGATATCACAGATAAGAAAGAGTATGCAAGGGCAGGACTTTTCGGCAGAGTTTTCCAAGATCCTATGGTTGGTACCGCTTCTAATATGGGTATAGAAGAGAATTTGGCACTTGCTAAAAGAAAAGGTAAAAGAAGAACTTTAAGATGGGGTATAACAAGAGCCGAAAGAGAAGAGTATGTGGAAAAATTAAAAAGACTTGATTTAGGACTTGAAACAAGGCTTCAGTCAAAAGTAGGGCTTTTATCAGGCGGACAAAGACAGGCATTAACTTTGCTTATGGCTACTTTAAAAAAACCCAGACTTTTATTATTAGATGAACATACTGCGGCACTTGACCCAAAAACAGCTAAAAGAGTATTAGATTTAACAGAAGAAATCATCAGAGAAGATAAGCTAACAGCATTTATGGTTACTCACAATATTAAAGATGCTATTCATTACGGAAACAGACTTATAATGATGAATGATGGTAATATCATATATGATGTTTCAGGTGAAGAGAAAAAATCTTTAGAGATAGCTGACTTGCTCAAGAAATTTGAAACTGCTGACGGTTCTTTAAGCGATAAATTATTATTATCATAATTAAAATATAATTAAATTAAAATATAAAAAATAACTCCTAACGACTATATGAAGTTAGGAGTTTTTTATATAAATAATTATTATTTAAATCTTTCGCCTGTACTATAATAGTAAACCCATTTAGCTATATTTTCTGCATGATCTCCCATCTTCTCAAAATATTTAGCTATCATCATTAAATATATAGCCTGATCGGCATTTTCAGCACCGCTTTTAATAAGCTCAACCATAGAATCACGCATTTTGTAGAATAGCTTATCAACCTCATCATCTTTTGCTATAACATTTTTTGAAAGTTCAGCATTTTTTTCTTTGAAAGCATTTAGACAATTAGTTATCATATATTCTATTATGTTTGACATCTCTATTATAATATCAAGATTCTTCTTATATATATTTCCTTCTAATAAGAATCTAAGCAAGTCGCATATATCCTTTGCCTGATCTCCGATTCTCTCTAAATCTGTAGCTATCTTTAATGCTGATGATACTATTCTTAAATCTGTAGCAACAGGCTGTTCTAATAAAAGCATTTTTAAAGATGAGCTTTCTATTTTATATGATATTCTATTTATGTTTCTGTCATTTTCTATTACTTGATTTGCAATTTCAATATCTCCATTAGTTAATGCTTTGGTAGAATTTCTTAAAGCCTCTAATATCATGTCGCCTGCTTCAGTAACATGTTCTATCAATTTATTTAATTCTTCAAATTTTTTCATTTTTATCTCCGTTTCTTATTTTGTTATGCTTTACAAATTTATAAATAAAAGTTTATATTCATCAATAATAATAAATTATTAATTAACCGAATCTTCCTGTAATATATCTTTCTGTTCTTTCATCTTTAGGTTTTGAGAATATTTCTTCTGTGTTGCTGTATTCTACAATTTCACCAAACAAGAAGAAAGCAGTTTTATCAGATACTCTCATAGCTTGCTGCATATTATGAGTAACTATTACTATAGTGTATTCATTTTTTAATTCATCTATTAATTCTTCTATTTTTCCTGTACTTATTGGATCTAATGCACTTGTAGGTTCGTCCATAAGCAGTATTTTAGGATTAACGGATAATGCTCTTGCTATGCATAATCTTTGCTGCTGACCTCCAGACAAACCTAAAGCATTTTTATTAAGTCTGTCTTTTATATCGTCCCAAAGAGCCGCTTTAGTTAAACTATATTCAACTATTTCATCTAATTTAGATTTCTTTTTTATTCCAAAAGTTCTAGGGCCGTAAGCTATATTATCATAAACACTCATAGCAAAAAGGTTAGATTTTTGAAATACCATTCCCACATTCTTTCTTAAATATGATACATTTACATTTTTATTATATATATTAACCCCAGCTATTTCAATGTCGCCTTCTATTCTGCAGTTTGGAACTAAATCATTCATTCTATTAAATGTTTTTAATAGGGTAGACTTTCCGCATCCTGAAGGCCCTATAAAAGCTGTTACACTATTTTTAGTTATATCAATATTAATTTTTTTTAAAGCTTGAAAACTTTCATAATATAAATCTAAATCTTTTACTTTTATAGCTGTATCAGTATTAAAGTCAAAATTTACATTATTGTTTGTTGTATTATTTATATCATTACCCATTTTTTATCCTTTCAATAATATTATTAATAATCTTTCTTTAACTTCGTATTAACAATAAATAGTGAAGCATTAAGAAGTATAACCATAATAAGCAAAATACTGGCAGTTGCAAAAGTCTGATTAATATATAAGCCTTCACTTGAGAACATCCACATCATAACTGAAAATGAACTTCCAGGACTTAAATAACCTTTAGGCATATATCTTACTGCACCAGCTGTATATATCAAAGCAGCACTTTCACCTACTATTCTTCCTATACTTAAAATGACAGAGGTCATAATACCAGAAAAACCACAAGGCAATACAATTTTAAATATTGTTCTTACTTTTGAAGCTCCCAAAGCCAAACTTCCTTCACGCAAACTTGTAGGTATTGATAATAATGTTTCTTCTGTTTGTCTTATTATAGATGGCAGTATTATTAAAACTAAAGTTAATGAACCTGCTAATATACTTCTTCCTATACCAAATAGATTAGCGAATACTAACATACCGAAAAGACCGAATACTATTGATGGAATTCCTGATAAGCTGTCGGTAAATATTCTAATTACAGATATTAATTTACTTTTAGCTTTTGAATATTCAGTTAAGTAAATAGCTGCAAACACTCCTAAAGGTATTGCTATTATAAGCGACATAAAAAGCATCATACCTGTTGAAACTATTGCAGGCAATAATGTCATTTGAGAGTTATTACTTTTTCCAAATAATAAATTGAAATTGATATGAGGTATTCCCCTTATTAAGATAAATAATACTATAAATACTAGAAGCAATGTTGATACTGCAGCAGCAAATACTGAAATATATTTTAATGCATCAGCTTTTATAGTTGATACTTTCATTTTTATATTTTTGAAAGAAAAGTCATTTACATTGGCTTTTAATTCTTTATTCTTGCCGAAAAGACTAGAGAAAGAAAATGAAAAATATAAATTATTTCTTTTTAATAGTGAAAGTACTATATTAATAATGAGTATGAATAATAATAATACAAAAGCTGTAGCTATTAATGCAGATCTATGAATTCCTGTTGCATATCCCATTTCTAAGGCTATATTAATAGTCATAGTTCTAAAATATGAGAATAAATCTTTAGGTACAAAAGGTGCATTTCCAGCAACCATCATAACCGCCATAGTTTCACCAATAGCCCTTCCCATACCAAGTACTATAGCAGAAAATATGCCTGATTTTGCAGCTTTAACAATAACTCCAAAAATAGCCTGTGAATGAGTATTTCCTAAAGCTATTGCCCCATCATAATAATATTTATACACAGCTTCTAAATTATATTTTGTAATAGATGTTATTGTAGGAAGTATCATCACTGCAAGTATTATAGAACTAGCCAATACTCCTTCGCCCACATCATTTGGAGAAATGTTTTTTAAAAAAGGTACTAATACTACCATACCAAAAAAACCGTAAACTATTGAAGGTATTCCAGCAAGTAAGTCTATAACTTGTGATAATACTATCTTTAATTTTTTTGGGCAGAACATTGATATATAAACTGCAGTGAAAAAACCAAATCCTCCGCCTAATAATGTGGCAAGAATTGTTACATATATAGAACCAATTATCATTGGTAATATTCCAAAATCTTTTGATGATGGAGACCAATTCATACCAAAAACGAATTTGAAAAATCCAACTTCTTTAAATACTGGAATACTATAGATAAATATAAAAATACATATTGAAAATACAACTATAACAGAAAATATAGAACATATAAAAAATACATATCTCATAACATTATCTAGTATTTCATTAACTATATGTTTATTAATATTGTTATCCAAAATACATATCCTAAATTAAATTATTTTTATGACATTGAAATAAAAAAGTCGATATACAAAAATTAATTTGTATACCGACCTTCATTATTTTATCAATTAGCTACATACCCGTTTTCATTTATAACCGCTTTCCCAGCTTCACTATTAATAAAATCTAAGAAAGCCTTAGTACCTTCATCTAATTCAGCACCTTTTTTTGTGAATATGTAGAAAGGACGATAAAGTTTATATGTATCGCTCTTTATATTTTCTACTGATGCAGGAACATATTCATTTTGTCCTTTTGCTTTGTAAGCTAAAGGTTTGATAGTATCATCAATAGAACCCAAAGAAATATATCCTATTTTTGAAGCATCACTGCTTACAGAAGTTTTTACTTTTCCAGTACCATCTAATATTTCAACTGTTGCAGGTAATGGAGATTCTTTTCCTATAGCAGTTAAATCTGTAAAAGCACTTCTAGTACCAGAACCATCTTCTCTTGAAATAGATTTAGTTATATTGCCTATTGCAGTATTATTCATATAAAGATTGTATAATTCTTCTTCGCTTATTTGAGTAATTTCAGCATCTTTGTTAGCGATAATAACTATACCGTCTTGGCATAATAAATAAGTGTCTAAATTAGGTAATTCATCTTCTTTCAAATTTCTTGAAGCCATGCCTATATTGTTGTTGCCGTTTATAGTGTCTTGAACTCCAATAGTTGAATCAGAAGTTTCTACTGTTACAGTGTAATTAGAATTTACTTCTTCAAATTTTTCAGCTAATTTGAACATTAAAGGTGAAACAGAAGAAGAGCCTGTTATCACAATGTCAGTAGGGCTTGAAGCACCACCGCCGCAAGAGATAAGTCCGAATAGACTTACAAGAGTTAAGAAAATCAAAATCTTTTTCATAATATTGATTCGCTCCCATATAATTTTTTTGTGTTTGTTAAATTTAACGTGAACCTTATATACTATAAAAATAAATATGTCAATATGGAATTTGAAATTTAATTTTAAATTTTGAATTTTTTAAAGAAACTATACCTAGCTATATATATGAAAGAAATCATAATAATTTAGTAAAAGTTAACATAATATTAAAATATGTTAACTGAATTATGTTAATAACATATTAATTAAATCCTTAATTAAGTCTAAAATTACATATAAAAAAATTTACTTTTATGAGAATTTTTTTCAGCAGAATAAAATATTATATTTATTGCTAATAAAAATTGTTTGCTCTAAAGCTCTGTTAAATAAATTTACTAGAGGCTCACAATTTTTATGAATAGCTTTATAATATTTAAAAAAATTATTTTTTAACAAAAACAACAAGAAAGCAAATCAATATTTTTTATATAAACAAGGATTCTATATTATATTATAAAAAATAGCAATAGGTTATAAAAAATTTTTAAAAAATAAATAGGCACTATAACAAAAGTTATAATGCCTAATAGGGTATATTTATATTGATTTTTATTATGTACAAGATTCACAAACTTCATCTAACTCAAAATTAGACTTAGGAGTTTTCATATAATAAAGAGTCTTTAATCCCAAATCCATAGCATATTGAATATCGTCCCAAAGCTCTTTAGCAGAATCAGGTTTTACATAATATAAATTCAATGACTGAGATTGATCTATATATCTTTGTCTTACAGCGGCAAGCTCTATTATAGTTTTTGCAGGAATATTCCAACATCTTTCATAGTACTCTCTATTTTTTTTGATATTAGGTACTAAGCTAGGGAGTGTTTGTATTCCTTCTTCTATAAAGAATAAATCTACTATAGGTTCTATACTTTCTGTTGCAGATACGCTTTTTCCTGATGTAGCAGTAGGGGCTATTGCTCCATGGAATGAAAATCTCACACCATTATTTTTTATATTTTCTGCAAGCTTATCCCATTTTTCTTTATCTACACTTACATTAAGATTATTCTTTTTGTTGTTATTTAATAATGATATATGAAATGGAGTTAATCCCTCTTTCCATTTGGATTCATTGAAAGTTTTATAAGGTCCTCTCTCTCTTGCTAATATATTAGATGCTTCATATATATGATAATATAAATCATCGAAAACTTTATTTGTAAATTCCAAAGCTTCTTTATCAGTATATTTTAATTTATTTGAAGCAAGTAAGTTAGCATAATTTATAACGCCTATTCCTATAGGTCTGTTCTTTTTATTAGCAATTTCACCTTCTTTAACAGGATAGAATTGAGTATCTATAATATTGTCGCATCCTCTTAAAAGAGTGTAGCAGAATGATTTTTTCTTTTCAGGTGAGAAATTTACCCAAGACATTAAATTTACAGACACCAAATTACATATACCTATCTCACCGCTTTTCTTTCTCTGTATGATTTCATATTCTCCGTCTTCATTAATGACATATTTTTCTTTTATAAGTTTAGAAGGGTAGGAAGGTATTACTATTTCCTGACAGAGGTTTGAAGCTCCTACGAATCTATTAACCATATTCTGTTCATTAATATTGTCTACAAAGGTTAAATATAAATTTCCTGTTTCCTGTCTTACTTTTAATATTTGAAATAATAAATCCTTAGCTTTTATTTTCTTTTTTCTTATAGAAGATTTACTTTCATAATACATATAAGCAACATCAAAATTTTTTCCGTATTCTTCGTTTAAAAGAGGAGTTTCTTTAGGATCGAATAAAGTTACATATCCGTCTTTATTAACTCTTTCTCTGAATATATTACTTATTCTAATAGAATAAACTAATTTCCTAGCTCTGGTATCTTCAGTACCGCCGGCATCTTTAAGCATAATCAAATCAAGTACATCTAAATGCCACCAAGGAAAAGTAATAACGCATGCACCTTTACGAACTCCGCCTTGATTGAATGATGATATAGTTTGCTCAACTCTTTTTATAAAAGGTATAGGGCCGTCAGAACGTCCTCTATTAGTTTGTATTGTAGAACCAGCTGCCCTTATATATGAAGCATCATAAGCTATACCGCCTGAAAATTTTGAGTATAATGCCATATTTCCGTCTGTTTGATTCAAGCTCCAAGTATCATCAGCAGGGGTGTTTAATATACAGCTAGCTAATTGTGCTTTTATTGTCATACTGTTTGCTATTCTAGGTGTTGCAAAAGTAATTTCATGTCTTGAAAGCATATCATAAGTTCTCTTAATATATTTAAGTCTTTCAGATTTGCTTATTTCTAATTTATCTTTGTTTTCCCCTTTATAATAATCATCATAGAATGAAAACATAGCAGCTACCATATATGTTATTTGGGGAAGCTCTAATTTTTTGTTTCCTATATTTTTACAATATTTTTTATAGAATATTGCAAGTCCTTTATATGTGAATAATAAATCTCTGTTAGGATCTATCATAGAATTTATTTTATCTAGTTCTTTATCTGTAAAAAGCTGAATTATATCCTTATCATATATTTTATATTTTATACCTTTTTTTAAGAAATTTTTTATATGAGGATATGAACCTATTTTTTTTAATCCGCATGTTTCTTTATATATTTTCATTAAATAAAGTTTTTCTGCTATTGTATCATACATAGGGTATAGCGGACTTATCATGTTAACAGCAGTATTTATGAGTTCATCATATAATACTTCTATTTTCATTTTATCATTTATTTTAATATTAAGCCCTTCAAGAAGCTGATTAGTGAAAGCCTCTTTACCTTCTGTAGCCCAATCTATAACTTTTCTTAATTTTTCTTCATTAAAAGGCTCTTCTCTGCCGTCTCTTTTAATGATTATATGTTTTTTATCTTTTGTAAGTTCTATCATAATTTAACCCTGATAATTATTTTTTTATTTTGAAAATTAAGCATAAATTATAAATCGTTTTTCAAAGCACCTTTTTGATAAGAGGTGTTGGTTGTTTCCTGTAACGCAGCATTCTGTTTGTTTATATCTCTATAGCTGTTAAACCAGTCTATGATATCTGATTTTTTCTCATTATATTGAGATTCAACTCCTAAATCTCTTAATCTAACCCCTGCCCAATATTTTATAAAGTGTTCGCTTACTGAAGAATTAATACCTGCTACCTCATATCCATCAAAAAGGTATTTAGCCCATTTTATTTCTTCGTTAACAGTAAATTCTGTCATAGCTTTAGCCATATCATTAAACCAACCGCTTTTAAATAAATGTGTAAAACCCTGATCATTTTCTTTTCTAAGTATATTCATTACATTTTTACCAGTAGGTACATGAGTATTTAATTCATCATGTGCTATCAATTTAATAGTCTTTGTGAATCCTGCTATTGCATTGTCGTAGTTATTGTTAATTGTGAAAGTTACAAGAAAAGAGAATGGAAACTTCACACTTTCAAGCAAATATATTCCCATAAGTAATTTTAATACTGCTTGTTTTTTTTCATCTAATGTTGCTGGAGAATTTTCTAAATTACATAGTTCATCAACATTTCCGAATAATTCTACCTCTTTTTCCATTCTATGCTTGACAAATTCATCATTATATACTAAATCTAATGTGTCTGTTGCCTCATGTCCGAATACTTCAGAAAGTCCGTAGGAATAACTTTCAGCATGTATATTTTCCTCTATAGCTATTCTTGCATATAAAATAGACCATATTGAGCTTGTAACTATTCTGTTTAATATTGATGAAAATCCTGATGTAACACCGCTGTCCATCAAAGTTTGATATGCTATATTGAGTTTAAATGCTCTTTGTGCATCTTGAGGTAATGAAGAGAATCTTGTTTTATCAGATTTATAATCAACTTCTTTTGAAAACCAAGTGTTTCCTTCACTAGCTTCTTTCAATTTTCTAGCCACTTCATGACTTACAGAATCTATTCTTAAATAATGCCCAAAATCTCCAAAAAATATTTTTTCATTTTCAGGTTTTTTGTCTATATCTATTACTTTCATATTTTCTCCGAGATCTTTTATTTCAAAATAATTTTGAGTTTAATTAGGTATTCTAATTTTCTTTTTTATATTTGTCAAGGATATATTTTATTTATTTTATAGGTATTTTATTATACATATACTACTAATAAAAAATATTTTATTAATAATAATATAATTTTTATATTATTTGAGATTATGAAAATATTTTGAATATAATTTATAGATATTATTTTATTGACTTTTATTGTTTATACTATTATTATATATTATGTTAATCTGTATATAGTAATGAGGCTAAATAATGAAATTGAATAATAAAATTTTATATAAATTTCCAATATTAATACTATTTATAATATTATTGTCATGTTCCAATAGTCAGGAAGAAATTGAACAAAAAGAAATAGACAGAGGCGGAGCATTAATAGATAAAATAATATATGAAGTGAGAACAGATATGACAATAGCTATTAAAGATGTGGCAGACGGCAGAGCTGATTTAATGGCAAGCGGAATAGACGGAAGTACATATTTATCATTAGGCGAAACTGATTTAGAGAAACTTGATACTTATGCAGTACCTTCAGGTTCTTGGTCTTTACTATTTAATCCGGTACCGAATAAAGCCCCATATACAGTTACAACAAGAGACGGAAAAACTCATTTTAATCCTTTGGCTATAAAGGAAGTAAGATTTGCTATGAATTTTTTGATTGACAGAAAAAAACTTGTTGATGAAATTTTAAGAGGAGCAGGACAGCCTTCATTTACACAAGCTACACCGGGACAGCCGGGTACATACAGATATAATCTTATCCCTTCAAAAATGGGTATTACAGAAAACGGCAATCAGGAAAAAGCTATTAATGATATAAATAAAGCTATGGAGAAAGCAGCTAATCTTCCAGAGAATAGGGGTAAACTAGTAAAAGAAAATGGCTGGTGGAAATATAACGGAGAAGTAGTAACTATTAAATTTGTTATAAGGGTTGATGATCCTACAGGAAGACTTCCGGCAGGTAATGCAATATCCGATTTAATAGAGAAAACAGGAATAAAAGTTGAAAAATTATTATATGATAGAAATAAGTCTACACAGGTAGTATATGGATCTGATCCAAAAGATTATGAATGGAATATTATAACAGAGGCTTGGGGGGCAGGTGCTACTCGTGCTTGGTGGGACGTTACATTAAGACAGATGTATGTAAGAGAAGGTAATTATATGCCGGGAGCTAATGTCGCTGAGTTTTGGAATTATGATAATAAAGAGGCTTCAAGAATAAGCGATAAAAATTCAAATGGATGGTTCTTGACTGCTGATGAATATTGGAATGGCAACATGCGTTTGCAGGAAATAGGACTTCAAGATGCAGTTAGAATATATTTAAGCTCTCAGACTCAGTTTTTTGTGGCAAATAAAGAAAGATTCAATAGAAGAATGCTTTATGGTGTAGGCGACGGTATAAATGATTGGTCTATAAGAAGTGCTGATATAAAACCGAATAGAAATGGTGAAAAAGTATTGAGAGTTCTTCAGCATTCTGCACAAGGTTCATTATTTATAAGTCCTTGGGATCCTGTTGGAGTTGGAGGATTTTCCGATGCTTATTCTGCTATAATGATAGGTCCTTGTTCTGATGCAGGTGCTTCATTTGAATCGCCTTCTACAGCAAAAACAGAATTCATACTTGGAGATCCCGATACTAATAGTTTAGAAATAGGAGTTAGAGCAGGAAATAATGGTATACCTGTTGGTACTGTGAAAGTTCCGCAAAATGCTAAAATGTACAATCCTTATACTCAGAAATGGGAAGAGGGTTTAACTGTTAAAGTTGATGATAAAGGAGAGTTAGTTTATACAAAATCAGATAATCTTACTGCCTATGTAAAATGTGATTTCAAGCCTAAAAGTTTTAAATGGCATCATGGCATAGATTCATCTTTAGTTGATTTAATGTATGGAAGTGTATTCATTGCTAATATAATAACAAAAACTAATGAAAACGATAAATATTATGATTCTGCTATGGCTGGAAGATATCTTTCTGCTATGGACGGAGCAGTTGGAAGTGTTATAAATGAGGATGGAAGTTTTACTGTTTATGGAAATTATTATTGGCCTATGGATATGAACAGACAAATTGCTATTGCTTCAGTAGGACCTAAAATAGGTAATCCTAATAGAAATACTGTTATTCCTTTCGAGATAAATGAAGCTATAATGAAAATTGTTCTTGAGGGTTCTAAATCTGGAAATGTTTATACTATTTCACAGGATCAGTCTTTAACCTCTATAGATGTAAAAAATCCTACATGCGTATCTGATATAAAAGAAAAATTGATAGAAATGAGTGATTCCGAGTATATACCTGCTGGAATAGAAGATTTTATAACAAAAGAAGAAGCTGTTAAAAGATACCAGGCTGCTATTGATTTTATAGATAAATACGGACATGCTTATATATCAAATGGACCTTTCTTTATTTCAAGAATAGATTCTAAAGCTAATTATATAGAATTAACTGCTTTCAAAGATTATGGCTACACTGCTGAATATTGGATTGAAAAATTATCTACAAAAATGAGCAGAATAGAAGATATTGATATGCCTGCTATAGCAAATAGAAACAATGATATGAATATAGATATTTATGTTTCTTCATATAATTATCCAGATAATGCATTAGAGATGCCTGACCCTAATACAACAGTAAAAATATTGCTTCAGTTGCCAAATGGAGGCGAAAAGGAATATAATGCTGTTTTAGAAAATGATGTATTCAAACTTACTATACCAAAAGAAGAATTATCATCACTTCCTAGAGGAAATTATATTGTTGTTATAGAATCATATATTGCAGATGAGACACCTTATATAGAAACTAGGAATTTTGTATTACAATAGGGTAGTATATATATTTTTTATATTAATCTCTTTTAATTTATTTAAAATATGTTATCATATTTAGAAAATAACTTGCGGGGAATAGTTTGTTTATGGAAAATTTGGATAACAATAATTTGGATAATAACAATAATAATGAAAATAATAATTTGATTAATAATAATCAAAACAATTCAAATAATAATGTAAATTCTACTATTCAAAAAGTAGATAAAGCTAAAGAAGCTGAAGAAAATAAAAAATATATATTTAAAGTAGCTGTAGTAGCTTGTGCTATTGTATTCGTACTTCTTGTAGGTGCTGGTATACTTGTAGGTTTGTTCTTATTTGTAAAGAGCAAATCTGATATGGAGAAAATGGTTATAAACTATGAAATATACAGTGAGGAAATATATAAGAAAAAGTACGGAGATAGTATTGTAAAAGAAATGGTTAATAATAATGGTGCTGATGTTAATGAAACAGGTGATAATAATCAAAGCCCATTATTTTATGCTGTACAAAATAATAATATAAAAGCTGTAGAATTTCTAATAGAAAATAAAGCAGACACAGAAATAGCTAATGATTCAGGAATTACTCCTTTAATACTAGCTATAAGCAATAATAATACAAAAATTGCTGAACTTCTTATAAAAGAAGGAAAAGCTAATGTATACGGTTCTTATACAGGTAATGATATAGTAAAATATCCAATGTATTATGCTGTTGCTCAAACTAATAAAACTATGATAGAACTTCTATTAAAAAATTCATTTGATTTAAAAAGAGAACCTTCACTTTTAAGTTATGCTATTGCTAATAGTGATGAAAGTATAGTTCGTTATTTAATAGATAATGGGGCAGATATCAATTATAAAAATGCCGATGGAACTACAGTACTTTATAATGCAGTTTTATCGCTTAATCCTGCATTAGTAGATTATTTCGTATCTAAAGGTGCTAAAATAGAAGATGCTGGTGAAAGCGATATGTATGGTAATATAATAATGGCTGCAGCCGGCTCTAAATTCAATAATACAAGTTCATCTCCTGTTGATTTAGTATTAGTTCAGCAGAAATCTGCAGACAGTGCTAAAGTTATGAGTAAAATAATCACAAATATAAATAAAAATACATTAAATAGACTTATCAATGGAAAAAATGCATTAATAATAGCTGCTGGAAATTCATATATAGATACTGTAAAAGTGCTTCTTACAAATGGGGCTGATGTAAATTCAGCTG
Source organism: uncultured Brachyspira sp. (assembly GCF_944393015.1). Classification (GTDB taxonomy): domain Bacteria; phylum Spirochaetota; class Brachyspiria; order Brachyspirales; family Brachyspiraceae; genus Brachyspira. Next base: position 73,646 of record NZ_CALXYQ010000008.1, on the reverse strand, counting down.
ATAATGACGGATGGACTTCTTTAATGTATGCTGCTAATAACGGTGATATTGAACTTGCTAAAGTTTTAATAGAAAATAAAGCCAATGTTAATGCTAAAAGCTATGAAGAGAAAACACCTCTTTTATATGCTATGAATAGTCCTATAGAATCAAGCAGAAATGATATGATAAATCTTTTAATAGAAAACAAAGCAAACATCAATGTAGAAGACAGTAATGGGCTTAGTCCTTTAACTGTTGCTGTTATGAATAATGATGTTGAGCTTACAAAGTTATTAATAGCTAATAAAGCTAATCTTTCAGTTGTAACTAAAGACGGAGAGAGTTTAATTGAATATGCTATCAATAATGATAATGTTGATTTGCTTCAGATATTAGTAGAGGCAGGTGCTGATATAAACTATGCTGGTATATCAAGTTATACTCCTTTAATGATAGCTGCTAAAAGCGGAGCTGAAAATATAGCTAGAATATTATTAACTCAGAAAGTAGATATTAATGCTGTTGATAAATATGGTGATACAGCTTTACATATAGCTTCTGAATATTCAAAACTTCCTATTGTAAGAATGTTATTAGAAAAAAAGCCTAATCTTAATATACAAGATCAAAATGGAGATACTCCTTTACATAAAGCTGTTAATTCTGGAAGTGTTGATATAGTAAGTGAATTAGTATTATCTGGTGCTGATGTTATGGTTAGAAATAACAGAGGAAACTATCCTATTGATATAGCTAGAGATAATAATAACAGTGCTATATTCGAGATATTAAAAGAAGCCGAAGAAAAACAGAATAATAATTAATAAAGTATTATACTATTTATACCGTTAATGAAAGCAGTGATAATTTAAATTATAAGCTGCGAATCATGAAGAAAATAATATTATTATTTGTTTTTATATTTAGTATAAGCCTATATCCTAAAATAGGCATGAAAGAATCAACTATAGTAGAGAAAAAAGACTATGGTTATATAGTTTATGCTGAGGATTATTATAGGCTTTATGCATTACCATCCTATTATGCTGAATATGACTTGCTTAGAAACGTAGATTATCTTGAAAGAGCATTAGATGCCCCTTTCGATTTTGTTAATAGAGCTTTAACTATTATAGAGACAGAGGAAGCATATACAAGATATAAAGATCTCATGCACATGCAGTTTAATTATCTTATAACTCAAAATTATATTTATCTTGCCGGACTTTATGATAAAAAAAATTATTATTTCTATAATTCTCAATTTGATGAGGATATAAAGAAAAGTTTTGAATATGCTGTATTTTTCTATAATTTAGCTAAGGAAAGATGGGCAGTTACTAAAGAATTAGCAGAAAAAGTTATGAAAAATAAAGCTAAATTAGAAATGGATAATTTGATTGATAAAGCATATAAAATAGCACTTGGAGAAATAGACTATAATAAAACAGCAGATAGGCAGCTTAAACATATAGATGAAATTTTACAAGAAATGGAAAATTGATTAATCATAAAAAATAAAAAATGGGAAGTAAATTATGTTTAAGGCAATGAATAAATACTATGAGATTAATCTTGATAAACTCATAGAACTAAAAGAAATGATATCTAAAGAAAATATAGAATTAACATGTGTTAATCCTAAAGGTATAAGTATTATTGTGCCTGGTAATTGTTTAGATATTCTTTTACAAGAGAAAGATAATGTTTTATTAAAAGATTCTAAATATTACATATCATCATTTTCTAATAAATTTTTTAATTTGAATAACCCTCAAACAAATAAAAATAATGTAGTTGAAGGATCAGATGATAGTAAATTCAATGAATATGAATATTTTTATCATATATATAAAAATTGTATATCAAAAAATGAGAAATTAAAAACAGCTAATGATAATCTTTTAAACAGAATGGTAAAAGAGAAACCAAATAATAGACTTTATTTATTAAAGCCATATTTAGATCAATTAAAGTTAGAAGCTAAAACACCTAAAGTAACTCCTGAAATAGCACCAAATATAGAGCGTTTATTGACTGGAATGGGTATTGTTGGAAGATTAGATTTTATAAGACATCTAAAATATATAAAAAGTTCCAGTAAAAACCGTAATGATACTGTTAATACAGAAACTGAAATTATGATTTCTAGTATAATGAATAGTATAGTAACATATTTGGAAAAAGAATATTTTTATAGAGATATATTTGATAATTTAGATATGCTTGATGATTCTAATATATTAAGTCATAGTAATAGAGTTTGTATACTTATGATAGAATTCTTATACTATTATAATAATATATTTAATAAGGGATTAAGCAGTAAATTAAGACAGGATTATAAGAATCTTTATTTTGAAAAATATAAAACTATTTTAAGCAGATTTAATCTTGTAAAAAGCATAGAGAAGCTAGAAAATGTATATAGACTTGGAATAAGAAAATTTACAGGTTCTGAAATAGTAAGTTATGCTATAGGTGCTTTTTATCATGATGTTGCTATGCTTAATATGATAGATTTTGTTCCTACAGATGATTTTATTAAAGACGGAGATTTTAAAGATTTCCATACTGCTAAAGCGTACTATTTTTTAAAATATGTTCTAAATCAAAGAGAAGAATCCTGCTTATCAGTTGGACTTCATCATGAATGTTATGGTTATGGAAGCGGAATATTGAAGAATTTCTTTGATAAAAAGATAAATGATCCTAAACATAAAGTTGATTTTCTAATGTCTTTTGAGCCTGAAGATATAATAAATGCTGAATGTTTTGCTTATTTTCCAGCTAAAATGTTAGAAGTAGTGGATATATATGATACATTAACATTTATGGAAGGAAGCAGAAATAAAAATCCTGAAGAAGTAGTATTTTTTATGAAAAAGATGTTTACAGAAAATAAAATAGCTGTAGATCCTATAGTATTAGATTTGTTTATACAATTCTTATCAAATGTAAAGGGTGTTGATATTATAGAGGAATAACATTATAATTTATTTCATAATTATATTTGACTTTTAACAATAAAAATATATAATCAATCTATTATGTATAATGTTATAGTAGCTGGTTCAACAGATTTTACAAGAGATTGTATCTTACAATTAATGGAATTAGATAATGTTAATCTTAATGGAGTAATAGCTCCTATAGATACTAAAAAAGATAGAAAGGGTAATATTATCAATTCTCCTGTAGTAGAAATTGCATTAGAGAAGCATCTTAATCTTTTTCAGCCTGAAAGCATAAATAAAGATGATTTCTATAATATTTTATTAGATTTATCTCCTGATTTTTTAATAGTGGTAGCTTATGGTAAAATTCTAAATAAAAGAACATTATCATTGCCTAAAATTATGCCTCTTAATATTCATGGTTCTCTTTTGCCTGTACTTAGAGGTGCTAGCCCTGTTGAGCATGCTTTGCTTTATGGATTTGAAAAAAGCGGAACTACTTTACAGAAAATGGATATGAAATTAGATGAAGGCGATATTATACTTCAGCATGAGGTTAATATAGATAAAGATTGGAAGTTTAATGATTTATATGATAAAATAAAAGAAAGCGGTGTATATTTGCTTAAAGAATTTTTCAAAGATACTGATAAGCATATATCTAATATGATAAAGCAAGATGATGCATTAGCTACATATTGCAGTAAAATTAAAAAAGAAGATGGAAAGCTTGATTTTTCGAAGTATGCACTTAGTTTGCATAATATGACAAGGGCTTTTGTTAGATGGCCTACAGCTTACTGTTTTTACAAAGATGTTTCTATAAAAGTTTTTAGTAGTGAATATATATGTAAATTAGACAATAATACTGATTTTGGTAAGATAGTTGATGTTAATAATAATGGTATTTATATAAATGCTCTTAATGGAATATATGTTATAAAGGAACTTCAAAGAGAAGGAAAAAAAAGACAAACTGTTAAAGAGTTTTTATGCGGAAATAAACTAGTTGTTGGAGAATATTTTAATTAAAAGTGGAGTATGATTGTAAATTATGGCTAAAATAAAAGAATTTCTTAATAAAATAATATCCTTTATAAAAAAAATTATCTATAAAATTTTACCTGATGGAATAATCTCTGATCCTAAGTCATTTTTAGTATTTAGAAGATTGATACTTTTTGCTGTTTTGCTTTTTATTTTACAAGGTATCGTTGTAACTTTAATAGTATTTATAGTTGTTAAATCTGGAGGAGAGTCTTTTGAACTTCCAGATGTTCAGGGAAAAGAAATATTTGAAGCATTTAATTTATTAGAAAAAGAGGGTATGAATCTTAATGTGCAGACACATTATTTTAATAATTACCCGCTAGGTACTATTGTAAGTCAGGAGCCTAAAGGCGGAGTAAAGGTTAAAAGAGGAAGAACTGTATATTTGGTAGTTAATGTTGCTGAGCAAGCTATTGTAAAAATGCCGGATGTTACAGGTATGAAGTATGATAAAGCACTTAGTGTAATTAGTAATGAAGTTTTAAATACTATGACAAATGTTAATATTCTGCCTAAAGTAAGTATATCTGATGATATGTACGAAAATGATGTGGTATTATCACAAATTCCAGCTGCAGATGAAGTGGTTGGTGTTAATACTGAAATAATTTTAACAGTTAATAACAGATAATCTTAAATGCAATAATATTTTGTGTAATATGTAAAGAAACAATCTTTTTTTCCGAATATAATATTGGAGAGTTATACAGTGGAAAACAAAGAATGTGAATTTTGCGGCAGCACTAAATCTGAAGTTTATATAAAAACAGATTTGGTAAGCTACAATAAATGTTTAAATTGCGGACTTATATATCAATATCCTGTTTTGAGTCAGGAAGAAATAAATGATATATATAGTGATAATTATTTTGAATATGAGGTTGCCAATCAGGAAAATTTTTTTGGTCTTATGAAGCTCGCTATGAAAGATATAGGCTTTGATAAAATAGAAAGCGAACTTCCTAATAAAAATGTTCTTGATATAGGCTGTGCTACAGGTATGATGTTAAATTATTTGAAGACTAAAGGTTATAATGCACAGGGTATTGAAATATGCTCATCATCTGCTGAGTATGCTAGAAAAAATTATGGTATAACAGTGCATGAAAAACCTTTGCTTGATGTAGGATTTGAAAGTGATTATTTTTCTTTCATACATTTTTCACATGTCATAGAGCATGTTCCTAATCCTGCAGACACTCTTAAAGAAATTTACAGAATACTTGCAAAAGGCGGATATTTAGCAATCACAACACCAAATGCTGATGGTATGTTTGCTAAAAAATATGGAGGAGCTTGGAGAGCTGTAATGCCGCAGCATCTATGGCTATTTTCAAAGACTACATTGTCTAAATATATGAAAAGTATAGGTTTTAATATAATCAGTGATTTTTCTTGGGGTTCTATACCTGTAGAGAAGAAGCCCAATAAATTTATTAAAACTTTTTTTGATAAATATGTTAAATTATTTAATAGAGGAGATGTTATGCTCTTCTTATGTAAAAAAGTTTGAATATACTGATTCGTTTTGTAAGGAGAATATATGGCTAAAGAAGTTACAACACAAACATTATCAATTGATCCTAATAATTATGAATTTTATTATGATAATCTTGTAAATACAAGAGAAATTTACGATCAAATTGTTGATGTTGATAGCAATGATCAAAATTTATATGAGGAACTTTTAAAAAATTATGTTCGTCCTGGAGATGCCGTATTAAAATCAATTTCAAAACGAGAAGGTGTAAAAGCTAGTAAAAATGTAAAATTTGATAAAATGACAGGACTTTACAAAAGTACTGTTTATGGATATGTATTTTATGATGAGCTTAAGTCTGTTTCTATTATTCCAGTTATCAATGTAGCTGATAAATGGAGAGGTGTAATGGTTCTTCCTCCTCAAAAGCGTCAGAAAAAACAGCTTGTACTAGAGGAAATACAAACTATTATATCTCAAATACCTATAAAATTAATGGTTAATTATGATAAAATAACTGAACTTGTAGAGTATAATTTGAAATATGATGAAGGCGTTATGTGTGTCTTTGTTGAAGGCAGAAAACCTATAGATGGTAACGTTCAGAAAGTAATACTTGATTATGATTTTACTTTAGATAGCGGAAAAGAATCAGAAACAGGTGCTATAGACTTTAAAGAGAGAGGTTTCATTCATAATATAGAAGCAGGAGTTCAAATAGCCCACTTTATGGAAGAAAAACCTTCTATTGATGGACTTGATATATATGATGTTTTAATGGAAGCTCATCATGATGATGATCCTTGCTATAAATTAGGAAAAAATGTTGTTGTTGATCCTGATGGTATTACTATTAGAAGCGGTATCAGGGGAATATTAAGCAATCATAATAATACTTTATCAGTAAGTACTGTAGCTGAAATAGATAAGGTAGATTTATCAACAGGTAATATAGAAGTTAATGGTTCTCTTATCATTAGAGATAATGTTGCTCCGGGATTCTCTATAAAAACAGAGGGTGATATATATGTACATGGTAATATTGAGGATGCATATATAGAATGTGCTGGTAATTTAATAGTTTCCGGCGGTATAATAGGAGGCCCTAACAGTACAATACATGTTAATGGAAAGATGTATTCTCAATTCATTAGGAATGCCAACATAATATGTAAAGGCGACGTATTATCTCAGCAGCTTGTTAATGCTGAAATAGCTGGAAATGATAGAGTTATAATATTAGAAGGTAAGGGCGTTATCATAGGCGGTAATGTAAAGGCCTTGAATGGTGTTTGGGCTAAAAGTATAGGCTCTATGAGTGAATCAAAAACTACAATTACAGTTGGAAGAGATGCTGAAACTGATGCAGAGTTTAAAAATATTGTTGCAACAGTTAAAACAAATAAAGAAGAGATGAGTAAGATTAAATCCCTTCTAGGTACAGAGTATTTCAAAAATCCAAAAGCATTTATTCAAATAATACCGCCTAATAAAAGAGAGGGAATAAAAGATATACTTAGAAGAATCACAAATCTTGTAAGAGAAACAGCTCAATTAGAGGCTAGAAGAGATGAAATGAGTGCTGAATTTGAAAAATTATCTCATAGCAGCATAACTTCTATGGAAGGATTTTTCCCTGGAGTTACAATATATATTTCAAGTATGAGAAAATATATATCTAAAAAGATTTCAGGAACAGAGTATTTCTATTCAAAAGAACTTAGAGATATATCAGAGAAAGCTCCTAAATTATTACCTTTGGAAGAATATGATTTTCCTAGAGAAGTAAAAAGAGATTAATCTTTTAAGGTAAATATAAAAAATGAAAATAACAGTCATACATGGACAGAATCATAAATGCTCAACATACAATGCAGCAAAAATGCTTTATGATAGATTAGGCTGAGAAGTTACAGAATTTTTTCTTCCTAGAGATTTTAGTTCTTTTTGTGTAGGCTGTAATAATTGTTTTATAAAATCTGAAACTTTATGTCCTCATTATGAGAAATTAAAACCTATTACAGATGCTATGGATAATGCTGATATAATAATATTGGCAAGTCCAGTGTATGTGTACCATGTAACAGGTGCTATGAAGGCTTTTTTGGATCATTATGGTTACAGATGGATAGTTCACAGACCAAATGAATCTATGTTCAAAAAACAGGCTGTATGTATTTCTATTGCTGCAGGCGGAGGAATGAAAAACACTTGTAAAGATATGGCGGACAGTACTTTCTTTTGGGGTGTAGCAAAAACATATAGTTATGGATTTGCAGTAAGAGAAGTTACTTGGAATAATGTTAAAGACGAAATAAAAGATTCTATTGCAAGAAAAATGGATTTAGCTGCAGAAAAAATAAAAAGAGAATATGGTAAAGTTAAGCCTTCTATAAAAACAAAGATATTTTTTAAGATAATAAAGTCATTGCATAAAAAGAAAAATTTTACTGAGAATGATTTTAATTATTGGAATGAGAGAGGTTGGCTAAACAATACAGTTCCTTGGAAAAATTAATTTTGAATTAATGGACTTGTTTCAAAACTATTTATAAATAATTTTTTAAGTTTGTCAACTGATTCACTTTATGTAGAATTATCAACTTTTTTTCGGGCTTCGCCAAAGTTGCTGCCTACCTAAAGGTACTTCCTCCGGTCGCAGGCACGCTTTGGAAAACGCAATTAATAGAACTTTATATTTTAATTATGTTTATTAAATATATCATAATATACTAAAAAATTTTTAACTTTATCAAAATTAGTTTTTGTATTGCTATTATTTTCGGGGGCTAGACCCCAAACCCCCAGTTCTTTTGTTGACACAAAGAACCTATATCCTCGACAGGCTCGGATACGCTTCGCGAAAGACTGCATTTTTAACCTAAATTTTAGGTATTACCATACATTTAATATATATTGTAATAATATAAGGTTGTAGCACTTGCGTTTTTTGCAACTTTTTTGTGCTACAAAAAAGTTGATAATACATTTACAAAATATAAAAATTGACAAAATATAGTTGTTTACTTATACACTGATTATACTAATAATTATATAACTAATTTTATAAATAAGTTTTGAAATAAGTCTAATAATATAAAAAGACAAGACTAGAAAATTAGCCTTGTCTTTCATTTTTAGTTATAATTATCAATTATGATTTTTTAGATTTCACAAACAGGAGATTGTCTTACTCTTATTTTTACTGCACTTCCTTCACCGAATATTGAATTCATATATTTTTTGTATTCTTCAACTTTATTTACAGGTATTAAAGCCTGTATAGTTCCAGCAAATCCGCCTCCATGTACACGGCAAGCACCTTCATCTTTTAAGAAGTCTTTTGTTAGAGTAAGTCCTAAAGCTACTCCCATATTTTTTGAACTTGTAACAGAATAGCAGTTTTGTAAATACATAAAGCTTGAAAGTCCTGATTCATTCATAAGTTTTATATATGTATTTATATCATCTTTTTTAAGTGCATTTATTTGATTAATAACTCTTTCATTTTCCTCTAAAAAGTGATAAGCTCTCATTATAGCTCTGTCTCCAATTTCAGATCTTAATTTAGAAGCATTATCAATCAATTCTTTTTTAGTTATCTCTCTGCATACTTTTTTCCCGAAATAATTTGCAACAGCATTCATTTCTTCTCTTATAGCAGCATATTCATTTGTAAGTCCGCTATGATCTCCTTTAGCATCAACTATCATAAGAGCATAGCCTTTGCTTTCAAAATCATATTCAACTTTTTCTATTATAGGGTTATCATTATCTTTGAAGTCTATAGACATAATACCGCCTACAGAGCATCCCATTTGATCCATAAGTCCGCAAGGCTTTCCAAAATAAATATTTTCAGCATACTGCCCAATTTTTGCTATATCAACTTTGCTTATTTTATCTTCATTGTATAGGGCATCCTGTATTTCGCCAATCAAAGATTCAAAGCTAGCTGAACTGCTTAATCCGCTTCCTATAAGTACTTTATTATTTAAAGTTACTGTACATCCGCCTATATTGTATCCTTTGTTTTTTATTCCTGCGCAAACACCTCTTGTTAAGGCATTAGATTTTCCGTACTCATCTTTATTTATATTCAAGTCATTAATATCTATAATGTCAGGAGTATTAGAATAATCAGTATAAACAACTATTTTATTATCATCTCTTTTTGACACCACTGCCAACTTATCTAAATTTATAGAAGCTGTTAATACGCATCCATTATTATGGTCTGTATGATTACCTGAAAGTTCTGTTCTTCCTGAAGCACTGAACACATATATTTCCTGAGTCTTTTCTATACTTTCAAAATGTTTTATAGTATCGCTTAATCTGTTATATGCTTCAGATATACTATATGCATCATTTCCGTAAATAGAAGAAAATTTTTCATCCATCTTTTTTTCTTTTAAAAAGTCTTTTAATTGGCTGATATTATACATATTAAATCCTTAATTTTAATAATACTCTTATGATATACAATTATATTAATTTTGTCAAAGAAAAATACAAAAAATAAAAAACAAAAAATATTTACAATAATATTATAAATTTACTAAATATTTACTTAATATGTAAAAAAATAGAGGATTTTTAAAGATTTTAGTAAAAATTATTTACAAAAATATAGACTTTTTCAAAAAAATATCATATACTATTATTATAATAATTGAGTTATATATGGGGGTTATTATTTATGAAATTTATGCAAACTTTGAAATTTAAAATGCCTTTTACTATTATATCCTCTGTAGCTATAATGCTTTTAGTTCTTATGATAGTAATAATATCTGCTTCGGCAATATTTATGGAGAGAACTGCTATAAGCGGATTTATGGAAACCGCTGACGGATATAGAGATTTAGTTTCTATATGGATTGAAGATCAGGCAGATTTGACTTCTGTTATATCAAAAGAATCTGAATTTTTAGATTATTTTGAAAATCCTAATCAATATACATTATCTATAGCAAACGGTGAATTTAAAGAACTTCTAAAAGAATTAGAATCTCATTTCTCAGCTTTTGCTTTAATAGATTTAAATGGAAAAGTTGTTTTAGATACTGCTTCTAATGAACATTTGAATACTATAAGTCAAAAAACTATATGGAAAGAGCTTCAAAACAATAATTATAAATATGCTATTGAAGATGAGATTTATTTATCATCAGTTACAGGAAACTATGTTATAGGGGTTTTGGCTGGAGTATTTGATACTAATGCAAGACCTGCCGGAGTTTTATATGCTGAATTAAGATGGGATTCTTTTGTTCAAAAATATTTTTCTGAAATTACTATAGGAAAAACAGGTAATATATATATTGTTAATGAAGAAGGAAGAAGAGTGGCACATAAAGAAGTTAAAAAAGTTAATACTATATCTATAGGCTCTAAAAATGCATTATCTGCTGCAGCCTCACAAAGAAAAGGTGCTTTACATTATGAAGATGAAGGTAAAAAAATAATGGCTTTTTCAAGACTTGAAAATATAGATTGGATAATGTGTGTTACTATGCTTGACAGTGAATTTTTTGCTAATAAAAATACTTTAATAAAAATAACTATAGTTTTGAGTTTATTACTTCTTATTATTACATCATTTATAGTTATAGTTTATGTTAATAAAAATATATCAAGAGTATTATCAAGAATAGCAAGCGATTTGAATAGACTTGGAAACGGCGATTTAACTGTATCAGCACCAACTAAATTTTTGACTAACAAATATCAAAATCATGAATTTGGAATAATAGCTAATGGATTTAATAATACTATAGAAAAATTAAAAAATATAGTAAGCAATATAATTGATTCTTCTAATAATATAGAATTGACATCAAAAGAATTAGCAAGCGGAAATAACGATTTAGCTTTAAGAACTCAATCTCAATCATCATCATTAGAGCAAACTGCTAGTTCTATGGAGCAAATGGCTTCTACAATAAAAAATTCTGCAGAAAAATCTGTTATAGGAAATAATATGATGAATGATTCTAAAAAGTCTGTAGAAGAAGCAGGACTCATAATAGACAGTACAACAAGAAGTATGGAAGATGTTTATGAAGCAAGCAGAAAAATAACTAATATAACAAAATTAATAGAAGATATTGCTTTTCAAACTAATATATTAGCATTAAATGCATCAGTTGAAGCAGCACGTGCAGGAGAGCAGGGCAGAGGTTTCTCTGTTGTAGCTTCTGAAGTTAGAACTTTGGCACAGAATACTCAAACATCTGTTAAAGATATTACTTCTTTAATAGCCGATTCAGATGAGAAAATAAGAGTGGCAACAGAAGCAGCAAGAAAATCTCAGGAGATATTTATTGATATTAAAGATAAAATAGAAAATACAGCTAATATAATGCAGGATATTTCTACAACAGCAGTTGAACAGCAAAGCGGTGTTGATCAGGTTAATCAGGCAGTATTGAGAATGGATGCAAGCACGCAGGAAAATGCTAGCTTGGTTGAACAGTCAAAAGAAGCCAGCATAACTTTAAGCAGTGAAGCTCAGAAATTGATAGATGTTGTAAGTTATTTCAAATTATAATAATTTGTTGAAGTTAATAAAGTATTATCAAATAATTGATAATACTTTATTTTTTTAAAATATTATTGACATAATTACATATTATGTTATTATAATACAATAAAAAAAAGTTGATTATGTAGTATATGAAAAATAATCTCTAGTTAAATTCTCTCGAAAAGCGTTGAATATACTATAAATGATTGAAATGTATCAAAATTCTAATATTTGAAAATGTTGTTTTTTTTATTATTATATACCTAAAATCATGTATAATGTACTGTTTTTTTAAAAAATATTTTTTTTGTAACGCTTATATTTATTTTAACATGATAAGTATGTTTTTTAAATTATAATTAATTTAAAAACCGTATTTTTAAATTAATTATAATTATTTTTTTTAAAATATTATTGACATAATTATATATCATGATATTATATTATAATAAAAAAAAGTTGAGTATTTTTATGCCTAAACCGATTTTTAATACAACACAATCCCAAAAAATTGAAACTAATGTAAGCACCTCAAAAAAGAATGGATTAAAAGTTGATGAGAAAGTATTGAGAGAGAAACTTAGAAAAAAGAGATCTGATAAGTATATGGAAGCTATAAAAGCTTTGGATGCTGGAGATGTAATGATGTCTCAAAAACAAAAAGAGGAATTGCTCAGTACAATAAAGGAAGAATTTGCTGATGTTTCTTCTATTTTTGTAGCATCTAATTTAATCGGTGTATTAGGTAAATGTTATTTAGGGGATACTTATGATGTTCATACTTTAGATATTTCAGGTATCATGATAATAGAACATTATAAAAGCAATCAAAAATTACCTAATGGTTTTGAATCTGCAAGGTCTTTATGTCAGCATCCTCAATACGAATTTATAGAAGTTTATGAAAAGTTCATGATTGCTGTTATGAGTGATGGTTCAACAGCAGTAATATCAAAATAATTATTATGGGAGGTGTTTATTCATGTCTAATGATCGTTTAGTCTCAAGAGCTAATCTTTCCGCTATAGAAGCTAATTTGGCGGCTATATCTGAGAGGGTATATCATATCTCTTCTATTGTTAATAATGTTGATGATAGAGTTATTCAGGTTGATGGAAAAGTTGATAATTTTTATTCTGAATTTATAAATTTAAGAGATGAGTTTGAAGAATTTGTAGGAGAGTCAAGAAGAATAGCTGCTTTGGCAGATGCTAAACAAAGCATAATGATATTGAAGCAGGAAATAGAAGAAAATTTCGGATATTATGATGAAGTGAGAAGGCATACTGTTGGAATATTAAATGCTAATGATGTGGGTATTGTAAGAAAAGAAACTATGGCAAATGCTACTGAGGAACTTATGATGAAAGCTCCTAGGTATTGGCTTGCTCCTGCATTGATAGCTCTTTCTGCTTGGATATCTGATGATAGAGAATTGGCTGAAAAAGCTCTGAAAGAAGCAATTAGAAGAGATGATGAAAAAACAAGTTTGCTTTTCTGTTTGATTAGCAGAAGGGCAGGAAAATTCAATGGTGCTTTAACTTGGCTTGACAGATATTTTTCTATGCAGGATCCGTCAAAGATGGAGAGAAGAATAGTTGTTGTTTTAGATGCATTTGCGAGCGGTTTATTTGGTCCTGATGCTAAAGGTTTATGCTCTGAGAAAATTGCTTTTTGGATAGATGAACTTTCAAGTAAAAGCGGATTTATAGAGAATCAAAGAGAACAATGGAGCAATGCTTTATATGATCAAATAGTTGATTTAGATGATAAAGAATATCCTCTTTTGCAGGAGTATAGCGAAACTTGGCCTAAACTTAAAGAAGTAATTAATTGGGCATATAGTCATGAGGATATATATGATTATTTTTATGATATCTTTAATGCCGAAGTAAAAAATGTAGCTATGATATCAGATAAAATAGATGAGATATTAGATAATTTAGTAAATAATTATGATAATGAAGAATTACCTAAAAGAGCACTATTAAGAAAAAATGAACTTATTGTAGAAGAAGAGGGAGATACAGAAACTGCAGAAGAAAGATTTGATTCTGAGTTTCAGGCTTATGAAGAATACAGTGATTTTTCAGAACATCTTACAAATATAGCATTGTTTCCTGAGGCTACAGGGGCTCTCGTAGCCACACAGAAACTTGCTGTGTCTTTATCTAAAGATTGGATTATAGATGCATATACAGATTTAACAGCTAAAAGCAGAGCAGAAGTGCCAACAAATATAGATATAAGAATAAAAGATTGGCATGGTGTTACTCAGGACGGATCAAATGAAGAAGAACTCGTTCAGTCTTTAACAGAACATATTAATAGAGAGAGAACATACGAACTCAGCAAGAAAAAATGGATTCCAGCTTCTATTACAGTAGGTGTTATAGCTGTTATAGCTGCATTCTTACTAAGCAATTTACATATAATAGCATCTGTTGTTGTACTAGGATTGGCAGGATATAAGATATATAAATTAAACAAGGATTATAAAGATAGTATAAATAAGATCAATAGAGAATATGATGAATATTTAGAAAAATCTCTTACGGTTTTAAGAGGTATTTTGGCTGAAGTTGTGGATTACAGAAGTTTTTATGCAGAGAAGGACAGCGATTATAATAGGGTTATAGATTTCTTGAATAGTATATCTTCTGCAACATTAACAAATTAAAGTTTTTAAATGTGTAATTTATATTAAGGATTGTTTATGATTATTTTAGATGACAATGAAAAAGTTGATGGTTTAGAACCTATTGATGATAAAGATGAAAATCAAGAGGAGTCTGAAAATACTGATAACTATGATGATGTAAATGATGCTGAAAATTTAGAAGATGAAGAATATGATAATGATTCAGATGATGAAGATGTGGAAGATAGCGAAGACGATGATGATGACTATGACGAAGATGATGACTATGACGACGAAGAAGATGACGAGGAAGAAGAAACAGAAGAAGAAAATTCTGTAAATGATCAGATTATAATACAGCCTAGGGCAAGTCTTCTTAATTCTTATAATGATATGTCTGAAAGTTTTCCTAAATGGGATTTGATGCCTCCGGCTGTACCTATAAAAAGGGTAAGAAGAAAATAATTTAAGGAATATATTATGATAAAAGCTCCAAAAACATATTTTGAATGGACTAAAATTTTAGATACATTAAAAAGTTCATCTCCTTCAGATACTGAAATACTTGAAGCAATAAATAATGGTGTTATAGAATCTGGAAATTATGAGAGATTATTCACAAAGCTGCAAGAAACTATAGAGTATAGAATGAAAAAAGCAGATGAAAAATTTGACTCTATTACAGGTAAAACAACAAATATTGATATTTTATCTCCTGCATTAAACAATTTAAAAAGAGAATATACTTTTCTTTTGAAGATAGTTAAAGCACAGTCTATATTGAATGTGTCTAAGGAGTATTCTGATAAATTTGTAGAGTTTATAAAAAGTTCAGCTGATACAGTACAGCAGAGTTTAGAAGATTCCGCTGCTTCAGATAGAACAGGATTTTTAAAGAAGATAATAAAGAGTACTAGAGTAAATGATTTAGGAGTATAATATGAATTATAAAGAATGTAAAGAAAAATTAAAAAGATATTCCCTTGCTAGAATACCTTTTATTCCTTTTTATACAATAGAAAGACAAAGAGCATTAGATATTTTGAGAGAAACAGCTAAGGATCTTTCATTGCCTTTTTATGTTCATACATTATCAAAAGGTATGTATGATATAGTTACAGAAAAATCTGTTAATGATGATAAAACAGTTATAGGAGCTTTAGATTTTATAGCTGAACAAATAAATTTAAAGGCTAATTTAACTTTTATTTTTACAGATGTTTCAGAATTGGATGCAGATACAACTACTGCAAGATATATTTTTGATATAGTAAATTTAGCAGAAGAAAAAGGTGCTTCTATTATAGTTATTACTCAGGATACTGTATGGTCTAATTTACAGAGATTGGGTATGAGTTTAGATTTGGATTTGCCTTCAGAAGATGAGGTTTATGATATTATAGCAGAAAATATAGAACCTTATAAAAATAGCATAAAAGTTGATTGGGACGAAAATGATTATAGAGAAGCTGCTTTAACTCTTACAGGTATTACTAAAGTAGAAATACAGAATGTAATAGTTTCTTTGATAGCAAGCAGACATATAAAGAAAGCTGATTTGCTTGAATTAAAATTTGCAAAAGATAAATTATTTTCAGATATAAACGGTCTTGAAAAAATAGAAGTATCATCTGATATAGCAGATGTAGGAGGACTTGGAGGATTAAAGAATTGGCTTAATGATAAGAAGAAGCTTCAGGTATCAGAAAAGAGAGATGAATTAACAAAAAGAGGATTAAATCCGCCTAGAGGAATATTATTAGTAGGAGTACCTGGATGCGGAAAATCTCTTTCTGCTAAGGCGGTTGCTTCGTATTGGAATTTACCTCTTTATAGATTAGATTTTGCCACTGTTCAGGGACAGTATGTTGGTCAGAGTGAGCAGCAGCTTAAAGAAGCTTTTCAAACTGCTGAAAGAGTTTCCCCATGTGTTTTATGGATAGATGAAATAGAGAAGGGACTTTCAGGCGGCGGTTCTGATTCTTCAGGCGTTACAACTAGAATGATAGGTCAGTTTTTATTTTGGATGCAGGAATGCAAAAAGATGGTATTCGTTGTTGCAACTGCAAATGATGTATCCGAACTTCCTTCAGAGCTTTTAAGAAGAGGAAGATTTGATGAATTATTCTTTATAGATTTGCCTTCAGAAGAGGAGAGAAAAGATATTATTAATTTGTATTTAAAAAAATATTTGAATTCTTCTGTAGATGAAAATACATTAAAAGAACTTATTGAAATAACTGACGGCTTTACCGGTGCAGATTTAGAATCATCAATTAGAGATGTAGCGTATAGGGTTATTGCAAATGATGATCTTAAGTTTACAAGTGAGCTTATTATAAATGCACTTAAAAATGTTATTCCGCTTTCAAAGACTAGCCCTGAAAAAATAGAGTATATAAGAGATTGGGGAAGGGAAAGAGCCGTACCTGCTTCAAATATACCTATAGGCGGCAAAAACGATGATAATAAATTAGTAAGAAGGGTTTTGGTATAATATATTGTATATAAATAATGGGCTTGGTTATGTAAATCAGGCTCATTATTTAAATTGTATAATGCCTTTTTATTTCTTCCATAAAATCAGAACATATTATATTTTGTCTTTTGTTTTTTATTTCTATTTCAGCTTTTATTATCTTATTGTTTTGATTTTCGTTTATATTTGTGAGTAATTTTCCTGTTTCATCGCATATAAAACTTTTGCCTATGAAAGATGCTTCCATAATTGAATTTTTTTCTATACCTATGCGATTGCATAATACTAGAGGAGTTAAATTTTCTATTGCTCTTATTCTAGCTATTTCAAAAGTAGTATTAGAACCGAAATTAGCAAGTACGCATATCAAATTGCTTCCATTTAATATTTGTTTTCTTGATATTTCATTGAACCATAAATCAAAACATATTTGTACTGATATATTAATGCCGTTTATATTGAATATTAAATCAGCATTATTTATATCTCCAGAGTCAAAGAATTTCTTTTAAAAATCGGATAAATGTATTTTTCTGTATATGCCTTTAATATTTCCTTTATCTATTATCACAGCAGAATTATAAATTTTATCTTCAAACTTTTCAGCAAATCCTGCTATTATAGAAGTATTATATTCTTTTGAAATTTCAGATATACCATTTATAAATATACCGTCTTTTATATTTTCAGCTGTTTTACTTAATTCATCTCTATTTTCAAATAAATAACCATTAGAAGATAATTCAGGAAGTATTATCAAATCAGATTTTTCTTTAGTACTTATATTTTTTAAATGATTATTTATTATTTCTAGGTTTTTATACTTGTCTTTTTGTATATCGAATTCCAAGATACTAATCTTCATTATAGTCCTTGTATCCTTTTTCTTCTAGTAACTTTTTTGTTCTTTTATCCCAATTTTTATCATCGCTGACAACTGATATATATTTTAATCTTGGAGCTGTTTCTTTTGAAAGCATATCTATATTAAAGCATTTTATATTTTCTAATATTAAAGTTCTTATTCTAGGGTGATTTAATATTGCATCCATATTCTCAAGATTTCTTAGATTAGTTAAAATAACTTTTGTTAAATTTTCTAAATTACTTAAATCAGGAATTTCTTTTAGAGAAGGTATATTATTTAATTCCAAAGTTTTAAGTGTTTTCATTTCTGATAGAAAATTAAATGATCTTATATTTTTTCCTTTTTCAATATAAAGTTCTTCTAGTTCAGGAAGTTTTTTAGGAATTTCTTCTTCATGAGAAACTCCTGTGAGAACAGCTATTTTTTTTAGATTAGGATTCTTATCAAAAGATTCCATTCTAAATGTTCCGGCACCTATTTCTCTTATTGTGCTTTTCATAGATAAATAAACATCTTGTCTTAATGTAAGTCCATTTTCTATATAAACACTTTCCAAATTTTCTATATTATCAAGAGGCTTTAATTCCATATCTTTAGGTAAGTCGCCGTATAAATGTAAACTTCTCAAATTGATAAGTTTGGCAAATATAGAAATATTTTTTAAAGGATACTTTAGCGATGCATGATATATAAGATTTCTCATTTCAGGCAAAGCTGTAAGCAGATCATTACCGCTTATATAATTTTTATTACTTTCATTCTTTTCTGATGATAAATTAATAAAGAAATCTTGTCTAGTTTTTAGAAGTTCATTCAAAGCTGGTATATTATCTTTCTTTATACCTATATCATCCACAAAAAGAATATGTCTTTCCTTTGAAAGCCCCAAATCTAAAAGGGCTTGATTATCTAATTCAGATATTTTTATTTTCTTCATCATAATTATTTACCGTATAAAAAATATGCCATATTATAAAACAGGAGCTATAATTCTGCAAGCCGAATTTCTAAGTCTTACAAGCATAGGCTGTTTAGAATATTCCTCTATAGTTATTTTATGAGAATCGAGCATATCTTTTTTAAATATATCTTCAAATTTTTTAGCTATATCAATATCATATATAACAGCATTCATTTCGTAATGTAAATAAAAGCTTCTTATATCCATGTTGCAAGTACCGCATGATACTATTCTTCCGTCCATTACGCAGAATTTACTGTGCAAGAAACCTTTTTCATATAAATATATGTTTACGCCAGCATTGAGCAAAGTTTCAAAATATGTTTGAGCTACCCACCATGCGACCAATTTATCAGGATTTCCTGTTATCATAAGGTTTACATTTACTTCGGATAATGCAGCATTTTCTAAAGTTCTTAAAAATCCGTCATCAGGTACAAAGTAAGGACTTTCTATATAAATACTTTCTTTAGCTTCTTCTATCATTTTAGAATATACTTTTTGTATGCTATCCCATTTAGAGTCGGCACCTGAAGTTATTATCTGAACAGGCAGAAATTTATCTGTGAAAGACTGCGGAAATAAATCTTTTCTTATAATTGACACTTTTTCTTCGTTTAAATTTTTATCAGCATATTTTATTTTTTTGAAATGTTTATGTTTATTTTCTTCAATATTAAAAATTTCTAAATCTCTTCCTCCGGCATTATACCAATCGCATACGAAAACATTCTGTATAAGATTGCATGAATCCCCAACTATTCTCATATGAACATCTTTCCAAGAATTAAATCGTTTTCCTCCATCTATATATTCCTGCCCCATATTCATTCCGCCCATATATGCTACAACACCATCAACTACAACTATTTTTCTGTGATTTCTATAATTTACAAATCTAGTCCATAATATAGAAAAAGGGTCATGATAATATAAAAATTTTATTCCATTTGCTTTTAGTTCTTTTCTGTATTTTCTGCTTATTCTTTTTAATGATCCTACACCGTCAAAAATAAGCCTTATTTCAACGCCTTGTTTTGCTTTATTTATAAGTACATCTTTTATTCTATTACCAAGCTTATCGCTTCTCCATATAAAATATTCCATATGTATAGTTTTTTCTGCTAATTTTAAATCCTGAATTATAGCATCAAACAGTTTGTCGCCTTCATCAAATACATAAACTTCATTTTGAACTGTAATAGGGGAGTATCCGCTTTTTATTGCAAGCTTAACCAAATTTATATGCTTCCCATAATTACCCTGCATATTATCAAGTATTTTTATTTGTTCTTTAAGCAATGAAGAAAAATAATTTTTTATCATATCCTCTGGAAGTTTAGCAGAAATTTTCTTTTTTGATTTCTTCCAATCCATTCCAAGAAATATATAAAATATTACACCAATATAAGGCAAAAATACTAAAACTGTAAGCCAAGCTATAAATGAATATGGAGGTCTGTTTTCAAGCAGCATTTTTATAGCTATAGATACTACATACAAGAAGAATATAATTGTTAATATATAAAATACCATCTTCTACCAATTATTTAATAATTCTATTCATAGTTTATTTTCTTTATAATAAAATAGAAAATAATAAAAGTCAATTAATTAATATTAACATAATAATAAATTTTATTAAAATACTTGACAAAAATCATTAGTAGGGTAAAATATAATTACTTCCGAAAATATTTGTAATGAAGGGCGTTGGTTTTTGGCAGCAAAAACTGACACTCTTTTTTTATATTTAGGAAAATAATAAAAAACAGCATTTGTATGAATAATAATAAAACTAAACCTCAAAAACAAAAAGAATATGGCAGAGAGCCTAAGAAAAAGAAATTAAAAAATAAAGAAAAATCAAATAAAAAAATAGATAATAATATAATAGATGAAGCTTTATTGTTTAATGGTATAAAAGATGTTTTAGAGAAAAATAATATATATTTGCTTGATTTGAAAGTAAGAGCTATTTCTGATAATAAAAAAGTATATGCTGTTATTTTTAAGAAAAAAGAAAGTGTATCTCATACTCATTGTATAGAAACTACTAGAAAGATTCAGGATTGTATAAAGGCTAATGGTTATGATGAGGGAGATTATACTATAACTGTTTCTTCTGCCGGATTTAGGTGGAAATTCAATGACAGATATGAATTATTTGAAGATATGCCTATAAAAATAAAATATAGAAGCGGTGAAGAATTTATTACTGCTTATGCAATGCTTAAAAAGTCTGAAGATGATTACATTATAATAACTGTAACCGATGAAGATAATGTTATTAATGAAAAAAATATAAAAATATTAAAAAAAGATATCATAAAAGCAAGATTAAATTGTTAATATTTATATACTATAAACATGTTTAATAAAAAATAAAAAATGGAGAAGTCAAAATGTTTGAAAATGTTGGAACTTATTTACAGCAGCTTTCTGATGAAAAAGATATTAGTGTGGAGCTTTTAAAAGAAGTAATAGCATCCACTATGGAATTAGCTTTAAAGAAGAAATATGGTGATGATATAAAATTTCATATTCATTTTGACAATAAAAATAATCCTACTGTATACAAGGGTGCTAGTGTTGTAGAAGAAGTTAGAAATAAGAATAAAGAAATATCTTTAGAAGAGGCTAAGAAATTAGATCAGGATATTAATTTGGGTGATGAAGTTTTAATACTTGTTGATCAGGTAGAAGCATTCGGAAGAATAGAAAGTACAGTAGCAAGAACTGCATTTTTACAAAAAATTTCTGAATTAGAAAAAAATCTTATATATAATGAATTCAAAAGAAGAGAAAATCAGCTTGTAAACGGATATTTCCAAAGAGAACATAGAGGAACTATCTATATAAATTTAGGAAAGACAGAAGGAGAATTACAGAAGAAAGACCAATCTCCTAGAGAACATTATACTGTTGGAGATAGAATAAGAGCTTATATATATAAAGTTCAGGGCGGTAAAGATGAAAAAGGTAAAGATGTTCATACAAAAATATTGCTTACTAGAACAAAACCTGATTTCATAAAGAAACTTTTTGAATTAGAAATACCTGAAATTGCTGACGGTACTATAGAAATTAAAAATGTAGTAAGACAGCCAGGATTAAAAATAAAAGTTGCAGTTGCATCTAATAAGCCTGAAGTTGATCCTATAGGTGCTTGTATAGGTCAAAAAGGTATTCGTATACAGTCTATAATTAAAGAAATAGAAGGTGAAAAGATAGATGTTGTAAAATGGTCCAAAGATATAAGAGAGTATATTGCAGAAGCTATAACTCCAGCTAAGCCTATAAGAATTATCATTACAGACCCTGAAAAGAAAGAAGCTATGATTATTATACCTGATGAACAGCTTTCTCTTGCTTTGGGTAAAAGCGGTTATAATGTAAAATTGGCTTCTCAGCTTACAGGATATTATTTTGATATAAAAACAGAAACAGATATTAAAGAAAATCCTGAATTATTAAAAGATATAGTTCCTTTGAATCAAATATTCTCAGATACTGCAGAAGAAGTTCAAGCTGCTGATGAAGAATTAGAAACAGCAGAAGTATTTGAAAGTAACTTATATTCTTTACAGGGTATTGATGAAGCAATTATAAAAACTCTCATAGATAATAATATTAACTCTATAGAAGAATTATACAATATGTCTGTAGAAGAGGTTATGGAAAAAACTAATCTTGAAAAAGATGTTGTTGATAATTTAATGCTTGTGATGAAAGATGTTGTTGAGGTTGTGGAGGCTTCTGATGATGAATATGAAACTACTTCCGAAGAGGTTGTTGAAGAGATAGAAGTTTATGAATGTCCTAACTGCGGATCTAGCATTACAGAAGATATGACTAAATGTCCTAAATGCGGAATTGAGCTTTCTTTTGAATAATAGTAATAATAGAGTATATTTTTATGATATGTGAGGTTTGCGGAAGTAATAATTATACTGAAATCGGTATTATAAAAAATATATGGAAGAATCACAAAAAGGTTTATCAATGCAGTAATTGCGGGCTTTATTTTATAGATCAGCCCACTGATGAAGAAATATATCTTCTGTATAAGAATGAATATCATAATAATATAAAAAATAAATTATTTGAAAAAGCTAAAAGCAAAATGCGTTATGCTAGAAGCTTATCACAGTTTAATTTTGTAAATAAGTATATTGACTGTAAAAATAAAAAAGTATGTGAAATAGGTGCTTTTGATGGTTTATTATTGAGCATATTTAAAAAATATGGATGTGATGTTTACGGTTATGAACTCAATGATAATGCCAGACTTTATGCAAAAAATAAATATAATATTGATTTAAAACCTAATTTTTTAGAAAGTGAAGATAAATATGATATAATAATGCTTTCGCATGTTATAGAGCATTTTAAAAATCCATCTGAAATATTATTAAAAATTAAAAATATGCTTAAACCTAATGGATATTTATATATTGAAGTGCCTAATTCTCCTATGAAAGATCAATGCAGTTATGAAATGCTTATGAGATATTTATCTACTGAGCATATTGTAAATTTTAATAAGGATAATCTCATAAAATTTATAGAAAAATCAGGATTAAATATAATAGAATCTAATTACAGTAATTATAAAGTTCCTGTAAATAATGAAATGCTTAGAGCAAATATATTAGAGGGTAGTTTACCCAATATAAATAATATATGTTCTTTTTCTATTTTCGCATTAAAAATGCTCATTTCTCCAAAATCAATATTTATCGATTATAGTGATAATAATAACATATGGTCTTATGGAGAAAATATAAGAGTAATATCAAATCTTTAAAATTGTAGAATTTTGTACAAAAAATTATCATTATTTTTGACTTTAGGCACATAATTTAGTATATTTAAAATATATACTAAATTTCTATAAAGGTTGTCATTATGAAAAATAAATTAATGATCAAATTTTTAGCTCCTTTCATAATATTTCTTCTGTTGTTATTCGTTGTTATATATATTTTTTATAAGCCTTTATATAAATCTAGATTTTTAAGAGAAAAGAATCTTCAAGCATTAGAGGCAAAAACTAGAACAGAAGGATATGTTGAAGAATTAAAAAATACTATTTATGTTATGGATGCATATTTATCATCTAATCCTAATTGGGAGGAATTTGGTAATTTTATTACTAATGTTCAGAAACTTAATGAAGGTTATTTGAATGTATATTTTGGAAATAGCACTCCATATCCTCAAGGCGGGGTTTTTATGAATACTTTGGAAGTTTATCCGCGTACTTATGATCAAACTTCTAGAGATTGGTATAAAGATTCTGTAGCTACTAATAATATAATGATTAGTGATCCTTATATAGATTTTGCTGTTAATAAACTTACTATTACATTTGGAAAGGCAGTTTATACTAATGGCAGTTTAAAAGGTGTATGTGCAATAGATTTTGCTAATATAAGTACCATAACTGAAAGTTTAAAGAAAAATTTTGAAGATGAAATTTATATAGTTTCTGATAATGGTATTTTCATGACACATGATAATAAAGATTATATACTAAATGAAACTAATAATTTATTTACATATCCTATATTTGCTGATTTTAAAAATAATTTATCATCTCATATAGGGGATTTAGATATAATAGGTAATGAATGGTATTCTATTAAAAAGACAGATAATGCTCCTTGGATACTGGTGTTCAAAGGAAGTGCCGATATATTTTATTCTCAATTCAGATTTTTAATGTTAAGTTTCTTTTTATGCATATTCTTACTTATAGTGTTAGAATTTCTTTTAGTTGCTAGAATAGTAATACCGTTATCAAATAATTTATATCATGCCATTACAATAATGACATTAATGCAGGACGGAAGATTCGACAGTCAATTTGAAGAAAGAGATTTAAAAAGAAAAGATGTTTCAGGTACTTTGGCTAATTCTATTAATGATATGCAGCATATAATGTATACTATTGTTTCCGAATTAAAACAAAATATATCATTAATTAATGATTCTTCTGAAAAGATATCAAGAGGTATAGATAATTTATCAGATAGAACATCTTCTCAGGCGGCAGCTGTTGAAGAGATAACAAGTTCTATAGAAAATTTACTCACAGCTATTTCAAGTACTTCTAAAAATTCTTATGATGCTAAGAATATGAGTTCTAGGGTTACAGAATCTACACAGAATGGAGTAGCTGCTGTTAATGAAATATCCCATAATATGATTGAAATTTCAGAGTCTAGTAAAGAAATATCAAATATTACAAAATTAATACAATCAATAGCTTTTCAAACTAATATATTAGCATTAAATGCGGCAGTTGAAGCTGCACGTGCTGGTGATCAAGGAAGAGGATTTGCTGTTGTTGCTTCAGAAATAAGAAGTTTAGCACAAAATGTTAATGAAGCTGCTGGAAATATTACAAGCATTATAGAAAATACTGTTTCTAAAATAGAGATTGGAGATGAGTCTGTAAGAAAATCTTTGGATATACTTGTAGAAATAGAAAATTCTGCTAAAGAAGTTGCTGATATATTGATTCATATATATGAGGCTACATCTGAAGAAGAGGAAAGTGTTAAACAAATCAATACTGCTATGAATGAGTTAAATAAAATTACTCAGGAAAATGCTGAATTAGTTAATGATAGTTCATTACTTGGAAAAGATGTTGTTAATGGAACAACTAATTTGACATCTGAATTAGAGTATTTCAAATTGGATAAAAATTTTAAATAAATAAAATAAAAAAGAGTATGCTTTTACATTCAGCATACTCTTTTTTATATAAACTCAATTAAAAATATAACAATTTAATTAATTAGTGATGAGCCTATAATTTATTGATTAATTATATTTTTAAACCTTTTATTATTTCGCAAACTTTATCTACTTTATCCATACTTATATCTCTATGAGTTACAAATCTTATTTTATAATCTCCGAAAGAACTTGCTTTAATACCTTTTTCTGAAAGTTTTGATAATATTTCTGTTGATAATTTTTTAGTATCGGCTATAACTATATTAGTTTCTACATTTTCTAAATTAAGAGTTCCTATTCCTGATTCAAGTATTGCATTTGCTATTTTTTTTGCTTTTTGATGATCTTCTTCTAATGAAGGTATATTATTTTCTAAAGCATATATTCCGGCAGCAGCCATAAGTCCTATTTGTCTCATTCCTCCGCCTATTAATTTTCTTATTCTAAATGCTTCGTCAATGAAATCTTTATTAGAACATATCATAGCACCCATCGGAGCACCCAAGCCTTTAGATAAACAGAAAGTTATTGAATCAGTATTTGAAGCTATTTCTTTAACAGATACTTTACTAGCTATAGATGCATTAAAAACTCTTGCACCATCCATATGAAGATGAACATTTTTTGATTTAGTGAAGTCATGTAATTCTTTCAATACTTCTATAGGATAAACAGAACCGCCATGTCTGTTATGAGTATTTTCTACTTCCACTATATTAACAGATGACATATAATAAGGCTGTTCATTTAAATAATTTTTTATAATATCTTTAGTTAATATTCCTCTTTCAGCTTTTACAGGAAATGGTATTATTCCTGCCAAAGATGAAACTCCTCCAAGTTCATAATGTATTATATGGGATTCTTCTTCTAAAAGAACTTGTCTAGTTTTTTTTCCTAATATCATCATAGGTATTAAATTACCCATAGTACCGCTTGAAACGAATATCGCTTTTTCTTTTCCAGTAATTTCAGCTGCCATTTCTTGTAATTTATTTGCGGTTGTATCTTCCATGTATACATCATCACCGCATTCAGCATTATATATTGCCTTACGCATTTCATCGCTTGGTTTTGTAATGGTATCACTTCTTAAATCATAAATTTTCATTTTTAATTGCTCCGTATATTAAAAATATATTTTTAATGCAATAATTTTAATTCTTTTTTTATAAATTACAACTATTAAAAAATAATTGAAATAATTTATAATTCTGTCTATAATAATTCAATATTTTATATTAAGGATAATAATCTATGATAAAGAGATATACTAGAAAAGAGATGGGCGAACTTTGGAGCTTGCAAAATGAGTTTCAGGTTATGCTTGATGTTGAGATTGCTGCTTGTGAGGCTATGGCTGAAATAGGAGAGATTCCTGCAGAGGCAGTAAAGAATATTAAAGAAAAAGCAACTTTCACAGTAGAGAGAATTGCTGAAATAGAAAAAGAAACTAATCATGATATTATATCATTTGTAACTGCTGTTCAGGAAAATGTAGGCGAGGGCGGACAATATATACATAAAGGCTTAACTTCAAGCGATGTAAAAGATACTGCATTAGCTGTTATGATGAAAAGATCTGCTGAAATTATATTGGATGATTTAAAAAGATTATCAGAAGTATTATTAAGAAGAGCTAAAGAACATAAATATACTCCTTGTATAGGACGTACTCATGGTATACATGCAGAGCCTATGACATTAGGACTTAAATTTATTTTATGGTATGATGAGAACGAAAGAAATATTAAAAGGGTAGAGGAGGCTAAAAAACAGGTTTCGGTTGGTAAGCTTTCCGGTGCCGTTGGTACTTACAGTAATATTGATCCTAGAATAGAAGAAATAGTTTGTAAAAAATTAGGTATAGAAGCTGATAAAGTTTCTACTCAAATAATACAAAGAGACAGACATGCACAGTATCTTACTACTTTAGCAATAGTTGCTAGTTCATTAGAGAAATTTGCTACAGAGATTAGAAACCTTCAAAGAACAGATATAAGAGAAGCAGAAGAATATTTCAGTGAAAAGCAAAAAGGTTCATCTGCTATGCCTCATAAAAGAAACCCTATCACTTGCGAAAGAATATCAGGTTTAGCAAGAATAGTAAGAGGTAATGCATTAGCTTCTATGGAAGACATTACGCTTTGGCATGAAAGAGATATAAGCCATTCATCAGTAGAGAGAGTTATACTTCCAGATTCTACAATTGCAGTTGATTATGCTATTAACAAATTCATTGATATAGTAGATAAGCTTTTAATTTATCCTGAAGCTATGAAAGCTAATATTGAAAAGACAGGCGGTTTAATTTTCAGCCAAAGAATTTTGATAAGCTTAGTTAATAAAGGCATTGACAGAGATAATGCTTACAGATGGGTACAAAGAAATGCAATGAAAAGATGGCTCAATAACGAAGACTTTAGAGAGAATGTTCACAAAGATGAGGATATTACAAAATATTTAAGCTCTCAGGAAATTGATGACTGCTTTGACTATGCATACTATCTAAGAAATATTGATGTTATAATGAAAAGATTTGGAATATAATTTAATTAAATAAAATAAAAGAATGATAATTGATTATAGAATAATTAGTTATCATTCTTTTTTATTGCATAAATTTTAATTATTAGACTTGTTTCAAAACTTATTTATAAAATTAGTTATATAATTATTAGTATAATCAGTGTATAACTAAACAACTATATTTTGTCAATTTTTATATTTTGTAAATGTATTATCAACTTTTTTGTCGCACAAAAAAGTTGCAAAAAACGCAAGTGCTAAAACCTTATATTATTACAATATATATTAAATGTATGGTAATACCTAAAATTTAGGTTAAAAATGCAGTCTTTCGCGAAGCGTATCCGAGCCTGTCGAGGATATAGGTTCTTTGTGTCAACAAAAGAACTGGGGGTCGGGGGCTAGCCCCCGAAAATAATAGCAATATAAAAACTAATTTTGACAAAGTTAAAAATTTTTAGTATATATCATACATTTAATAAACATCATTAAAATATAAAGTTCTAGTAATTGCGTTTTCCAAAGCATGACGACAAAGTCAACCTGTGGTGTCGGCAGCAACTTTGGCGAAGCTTGCAGAGAATGTGCAGCAAAAAAGTTGATAATTCTACATAAAGTGAATCAGTTGACAAACTTAAAAAATTATTTATAAATAAGTTTTGAAACAAGTCTATTTTATAATAAAGCTAGTAAATAAATTCTAGTTAATTATAATTTTATTTTGCACTTTTGTTTTTATTATATTTTTTATTCAAAACTCTTGAGAAACAATCTAAATTATAATCAGCAAAATCCTGTTTATCTTTCATATGATAAGCAAGCCCTGCAACCATAGCAGCATTATCTGTTGTGTATTTTAAAGCAGGCAGATAACATTCAAAGTCTTTAGAGTTTCCAAATCTCTCTCTCAAATAACTATTGCATGCCACTCCTCCGGATAATGTAACTCTTTTAATACCGCTTTTTTCAGCATATTTCAAAGTTTTAATATATAAAGGCTCTATTGCACTTATTTGAAATGCAGCAGCTATATTTTCATTAGTTGCTTCATATCCTTCTTTAAGATATTTTTTTGTAGAATAAACGCATGCAGTTTTAAGTCCGCTGTATGAGAAGTTAAATTCATCTATGCCGTTTAATAATACAATAGGATACTTTATTGCTTCTTTGTTTCCTTCTTTAGCTAATCTATCTATTATAGGACCGCCAGGATATCCTAGATTTAAAAACTTTGAAACTTTATCATAAGCTTCGCCCACAGCATCATCTAAAGTAGTGCCTACAACTTTATACTCACCGTAATCATGCACTTCTGTTATTATAGTATGTCCTCCAGATACAACCAATGCTATATAAGGAAACTCTATATCATTTGTAAGATGAGGCGAATAAATATGTGCGGCTATATGATCCAAAGCTAATAACGGCTTGTTTAAAGAAAATGCCAATGATTTTGCACTTGCCACTCCAACAAGCAAAGAGCCTAAGAGTCCTGGTCTGTTGGTAACTGCAAATAAATCTATATCATCTAAAGTGGTATTTGCATCTTTTAATGCTTTATCTATTACATAGAGTATTGCTTCCAAATGTTTTCTTGCAGCAATTTCAGGAACTACTCCTTGAAATTCTTTATGTGCATCTATTGATGAGCTTAATACTGAAGAAAGTACATTTTTTCCGTCCTCAACTATAGCAGCAGAAGTATCGTCGCATGAAGTGTCTATACCTAATATTTTCATTTTATCTCCAATATCAATTTATTCTATTTTATGTTAAAATTATTACGAAAATGTTTCTATAATATATATTTTTTTATATTATTTGTAAATAGTTTATTTTGATTAATTTATAAAACATGTATAGAGAGTAAAGCATGAAAGATAATAATAAAATTTTTGATTATATGACTGAAGATGATAATATTAAAAGAGTAAAAATATTTCATTCTATAAGAGGAAATGCTCAGAACTTTGGAGAAATGCCTCCTATTGATTTGGAAATAGATTTAGATAAAGAATATAAAGAATACAAAAATGAAAAAGAAAATAAAATAGATAATGTTATAAAGAAATTAAAAAATATTATATTATCAAAGTTTAAAGAAAAAAATATAACTAAAGATTATCCAATAGTGCTTTATGCAATAGCTCCTAACAGCATACTTGTTTCTATTGCTTATATATTAGAGAAATACGGATATAATTTTGTTTTTCTCCCAAAGCCAAAAGATTCATTAAAGATATAGAGATAGATGAGCCTGAATTAAAGAGTTTTGTAGAAAGCAAATCAAATGTTATGAGAATAGATAATATTAATCACCCAATAGGGATAATATTATCAGGACAATCAAATATTAATGATATAGAACAAGTTTATAAAGATGATAAAAATCTTATTCTTAATAAAGGATTCGATTATTCATACAGCAATATCATCACAATAACACATCAAGTTATATTAGAAGAGTATTCTCATAAAAGTTTGGTAAATAAAAGATGTTATTATTTATTTACTAAAAAGATAGATGAGATTTTTGATGATATAGTAAAATATAGAAATTTAGAAGAAGTTCATATATTAAGTTCAATACCTGCTAATGGACTTTTATATGTAGGACAAAAAATGGCTGATTATAAATATGATTATTTAACATTTTATATATATAATTACAACAGCGATAATAACAGATATGAACTCGGTGCAATACTTAATAGCAATTTACTAGAGTATTAAATAATATTAATAATTTTTTAATTACATTTTGTATTAATGTGAGCGAACTCATTTTTTAATTGTATATGCCTAAACAACTATATTTTATCAATTTTTTTATTCAACTTTTTCCCGCCGCAAAAAGTTGCAAAAAGTGCAAGTATAAAATTAGTGTTAAATCATACTAAAATTGTATTACATGTAAAATAATTTATTAAATTTAAGCTCAATATAGCCTTTCGTGAAGCGTATCCGAGCTTGTCGAGGATATAAGCTTCTTTGTGTCAACAAAAGAAGTGGGTGGCTGCACTCTGTGTACTTCGTAAGGGCAAAGCCATGCAAATATTTTAAATTAGAAAAAATTATTTTGACAAAATATAATTGTTTAGGTATATACTATAAAACTATAAATATTCAATCAGTTTTTATAATTTATTTTAATAAGTTTCAAATCCGCTGATATCATGAATAGAGAAGGCAACAGTATCAATGTCAAAAGGGCAGCGAATAAAAGCCCATAAGCCATAGCCATAACCATAGGTACTATCAAATCAGCACTTCCGCCTATACCATAAACAGTTGGAAGAAGTCCGAATATTGTAGTAACTGTTGTTAGAAATATTGCTCTGAATCTGTCGCCTGCACCTTCTACTACCGCATTAAGTACATCTTCTTTTGCATGTATGTTTCCTTGTTCAAGTATTCTGTTTATCAAGTCCACCATTATAATACCATTATTTACAACTACACCTGCAAGCCCAACTATACCAACAGCACCAACAAATGACATAGGCATTCTATGTGCTGCAAATCCAAGTATAACTCCTATTATTCCAAATGGTATTATACCCAAAATCATGAAAGGCTGAACAAATTTATTAAATTGAAGAAGAAGTATTACATATATTGCAATTATAGCAACAACATATCCCCAAGCAATACCTATTATAGAGCCTCTAGTTTCTTTTACCTCTCCTGCAAACTCTACACTTATATTAGGGTATTCTTTTGATATAGAATTAAAATAATCCTGCATTGCATAAGTTACTTGTATGGCAGTATTTTTTCCCTGTTCAATATCCGCTGTCATCGTTATAGATTTTTTACCGTTATAATGTCTTATGCTTGATTGATTGTTTGTAATATATATATGTGCTATATCTTTTAATTGTATAAGTCTGTTATATGTATTTGGTATGTAAAGATTATTAAGTACATTTGTATCATAAGTATATTTTTTATCTAATCTTACTCTGAAGTCTAATTTATTTTCAAACTGCTGAATTGAAGTAGCGACTATTCCAGCATAAGCCGCTCTCAATTCTCTTGCAGCATAAGCAACATTAACACCTAGTTCTCCCATTCTGTCATAATCAAATATTATTCTTAATTCTTCCTGTCCGATTTTATCATCATCATCGTAGTTTATTATTCCATTTAAACTTAAAAGATGCTCTTTCATTTTATCTTTTACTTCTTTAACTATAGCAGTATCATTGCCTATTATTTTTATATCAACTGCTTTACCAGGGTTTATTGGAAGTTTAGTATTTACTGTGATTAATGCCAATTCTTTTTTTATGCCGCTTTTTTCTATAGCTAGATTTAAATCATCTGCTATATCATAAGCTATTTTTTTCCTGTTATTGGCAGGAACTAAATATATCATAATACCGGCAAGATTATCCATTTCTTCGGACACTTCCACAGTGTTTTTATCTAATTGCTTTCCTAATAGGCTGTATACTGCTATTATATCATTAGTGTTTACAGTTTCATAAATAATATTTTCTACCTGCTGAAGATATTTTTCTGTTTTATATAAAGAACTTCCAACTCCTGTATCCATATTAACAACTATAACATCAGCACTAGTATCATAAACTAAAGTAAATTTTGCAAATATTACTTTTGCTATTGCTAAAGTGATGAGTAACGTAACTACAAAAAATATTAATACAATATATCTAAATTTTAATGTAAATCTTAAAAATTTAATAAAAGGTATTTTTAATTTATCGAATAATTTATCTTTGTCGAAATCAAGAGGATTTTTGAAATTAAATCTTTTTCTTTTATGCTCTCCTGTAAGTTCTTCTTTAGTAATTAAGTTATTAGGCAAAAGAAGTACTGCCTGAAATATACTTACAATCAAAGCTACTATTACAACTCTAGGATATTGATTGATTAATCTTCCCATAGTTCCAGTAACAAATATTATAGGTGCAAAAGATGCAACGGTTGTGAGAGTAGAAACAAGCATAGGCATAAACACTTCGCCTACAGCACTTTTTGTGGCATCAAGTCCTTTTATTCCCCTTTGATGATAATTAAAAATGTTTTCTGAAACTACTATTGAGTTATCAACTATCATACCTAAAACCGTTATAATACCGCCTAAAGAAATTATATTGAAAGTTATTCCAGAGTATGTCATATAAATAAGAGAAACGGAAATAACTATAAGCATTCCAAGCGAAGTAAATATTGCACTTTTGAAATCTAAAAATATTATAAGTATTACAAATATGATTATGAATCCTGTTATAATATTTGAAGAAACGGCATTAAGCAAATCATTAATTGTTCTTGAGTTATCAGCCATAGGTACTATTTCTATATTATTAGGTATAGATGCTTTGTTATTATCAAAATATTTATTAACATTGTCTATAGTTTTTAATATATCAGCATCTTCTTTTTTTATAATGTTTATTGAATATCCATGCTGACTATTAACTCTCATATATACGCTTTTATCAACAAATAATTCTTCAACTCTTGCCACATCTCCGATTCTTATTGGCTGACCATTGAATATAGAACGTATAATAACATTTGTAATAGACAATGGATCTTGAAATTGTCCTGTAGTTACAAGAAGTTTATTTTTTTCTTCTAAATCAGCATTTTCATCAGGCTTCATACTTCCGCTTGTAGACCGTATATTTCTTAAAGACAATGCCTGTACTATTTCTGTTAATGAAGTATAGTACTCATTTAATTTATTAGGATCTGCTAGTATTTGAATTTCAGGATCTGTTCTTCCATATACTTCAATATTTGCAACTCCATCTACATATTTTAATTCTTTTTCAAATTTTTTGGATATATCATAAAGTTCTTTTTCACTTCCTTCCATTCCTTTTTTGAATCTTATACCTAAATTGTATATAGGAAGTCTGTTTGCATTAGCTTCAAAAATCTTTATTTCTGAAACATCTTTCGATACATTAGGAGCATTTTGAAGACGTCTAAATATTTCATCTTTTACAGGTCTTGAGTCTTTAAGATTCATATCTATTCTTATAGTAAGTATTCCGGCGTTTTCTATTATTATAGAATAAAACTCATCAATACCTGCTATAGTTTGCAGTTCATCTTCTAATGGAATCATTGCATATTGCTCAACGTCTTCCGGAGAAGCACCCGGATATATAACCTGAACTATCATAACATCGAAGTTAGTTGATGGAAAAGCTTCTTTCTTTATATTAAGATAAGAGTATATTCCGACAGCTAAAGTAACCAAAATAATAACATTAACTAATAATCTGTTTTTTGCAAATAGTTCTATTATTTTATCCATATTCAATTCCAATAAAAAATATTAATTATTAAGCAGTACTAGAGAATTATAATCCATAACAGTAGTTATTATTAAATACTGCAAATTAAGAAGTTCTGCTCTTGCCTGTGCTAAATCAAGCCTTGCATTTATTATTTCATCTATAGGGAGTCGTCCTTGTCTGAATTTGGCATTTTGTGTATTTATTCTTGATACTATTGTATTAACTTCTAATTTTTTATTTTCTAGCATTTTTTTGTATGTTTCAAACTCATCATAATAAGTACCTATCTGCACATCGAAATCTCTATTAACTCTATCAAAATCAGCAGTAACAGCATTCAAAGCTGCATAAGCATCTTCCATTTTTGCTTTAGCATCTCTTCCGCCTATAGGGTAGGAGAACATAAGACCTACAAAATAATCAACATTTGTCATAGTAGAAAAAGACTTAAAATATCCGCTGTCGTCTAAACTTGATAATGATACACTTCCTACTATAGATAAATCAGGCAATGCATTATTCTTCATTACTGAAATAGCATATTCACTTCTTAATTTTAATTGATAGGCCATTTGTCCTTGAGCACTTTCTAAAAATGGTACTATATCTATTTTGGAATTTATAGAAGTTTCTAATGTTTGATTCCAATCATCTTCATTAGGCTGTATATTTTCTTCAGGTATAAAGAATTGAATATTTCTCATAACTTTTTTCAGCATTAATTCTGATTTATCTCTTGCTTCTATATATTTTAATGTTTGTCTTTTTGCATTTTGATATGAATCATTATCTATAACACCGCTTGTATATCTTCTGTATACTTGATTTTCAAAACTTCTTGCTTCTCTTATCATTTCATTATATAAAGCTATTAATTTTCTAGCCATTATCCATTGATAATAAATTTTCTGATAGGATGTTAATACGCTGTTATCATCTATTATTCTTTTTAATTTTGCTATAGTAAGCTGATATTCTGCATCCTTTATAGGGTATCTGTCTAATTTACCAAAAAAATCTCTTAGTATAGGCTGTGCAATTTGTATTTTAATACTTGGATAATAATATTTAAAATTATTAGTACTTAAATTTGGAAGTTTTCCATTTATTGTACCTAGAGGCGTATCAACCGGTAATGAAATATCTCCAGTATTAAAATCGCCGAAAAAACTGTCATGCTTAATTTCTACAGACCATCTAGTTCCAGAGTAGGGTATAAGTCCGCTGAAACCTGCACCTATTCTAAAACCATTATAATTAAAATCTGATGTTGGTAAAAAACTATATTCATCAAAATGGCTTTGCTTTCCTATAGCACCAGCCTGCAAATCAAATTTAACATCTCCGGAGCTTTTTGCCTTTGTTAAATTGTTTGCCGCATTACTTTCTTGAGAAGCTGTCAATTTCATTTCTGGTATTAATAATTTTATTCTTTCCATATACTGAGTATAAGGAAGTATTATAGTATTTGTATTGTTAGTTTGTGCAAAAATAAAAAAATTAAAAAAAACTGAATGTAAAAAAATAATATATATCAATTTCCTCAACACTTTTATTCACCTAAAATAAATATTGTATCTATTCTATTATTTTTGACTTTTTTATCAAGTACAAAAAAATTACTATTGTATGATAAACTACATTTTTATTTTTTTGTAAATTAAGACTATGAAAAAGATATATTTACAAACATAATTTTTTATATTATAATCTTTAAATCAATTAAGAGGTTAATATGGCATCGAAATACGAAGAAATTTATAATAGTTTGCTGGATAAAATAAGATTTGGATACTATAAGAAGGGAGATATACTTCCAAGCGAATATGATTTGATGAAAGAATATGATGCCTCAAGGGATACTATAAGAAAGTCATTGCAGCTATTATCTAATAATGGATGCATTCAAAAACATAAAGGCAAAGGTTCTATAGTTATTAATTCCAATATATATAATTTTGAATTTGGAGGAATATTCAGTTTTAAAGAAGTTGCTTCAAAAATGTATGGTAAAAAAGTAGAAACTATAGTGCATAGATGTGAATGCATAAAACCTGATGCATTAGTAAAAAAAGCATTGAAATTAAATGATGATGATAAAGTATGGGCCATAGAGAGAATAAGAAATATAGACGGAGAAAATATTATACTTGATATAGACTTTATCAATGCATCTATTATACCGTTTATAGATGAAAATATTTTAAAAGACTCTTTATACGAGCATATAGAAAAAAATCTTCAGTTAAAAATATCATATGCTGAAAGAGAAATATCATGTGAAAAAATAAATAATAATGATAAGAAACTTTTAGATTTAAAAGATTATGATATGATAATAAATGTAGAATCTAGGACTTTTTTATCAGATACCAGAGTTTTTCAAATAACTTCAGCAAGACATAGACCGGATAAATTTAAATTCAGAGATTTTGCAAGAAGATAATTAATTTACTGCTATTATTTTTTTATCGTAAATTTACAATTTGGATAATTACTGCATCCATAAAATTGTCCGTATTTACCTTCTCTTAAAATTAATTTTCCTTTGCATCTCGGACATATACCATTGCTTATTTCTTCTTTAGTATCATTTATATTTTTTATATGTTGTGAATTTGAAATATTATTGTGATTTGATATTAGTTTATCATAAATATAATTCATTTCATCAATAGTATAATTATTTCCTTCATTAAAATTATTTAAATAATTTTTTAAATCGTATAAATTAATTACATTATTTATATTTATTTTATCAGCATTATTTTGAGTAAATACAATTAATGAATAAACATTATATTTGTTATCCAATAATCTTTTTAAATGAAATATATGAGATTTATTTTGCTTTATTGGGTTATAAAAATAGTTCTTTTTACCATGTCTTAAACATTGAGTCCATTTTTGATCTTTTTCACTTCCAA
This sequence comes from uncultured Brachyspira sp., assembly GCF_944393015.1. Taxonomy (GTDB): domain Bacteria; phylum Spirochaetota; class Brachyspiria; order Brachyspirales; family Brachyspiraceae; genus Brachyspira. The sequence continues at coordinate 36,203 of NZ_CALXYQ010000008.1, read as the reverse complement.
ATATAAGCCCGCTGTAATTTTTAGTTTCTATACAAAATATACCATTTGATCTTATTTCTATATGATCTATTTGATGGCTTTTTCCATTATCATCAATTATTACTAAATTATTTATTTGTCTATGTTCTGCTTTACCAAAAAATAATGGATTTAAAGCATTATCTACTTCCAATTCTCCAATTTTTCCTTTAAGTGAATCACTGTAGAATATATTTCCAAGAATTTTATAAGCCAAATAATTAAATAATCCCATAATTATAATACCTCGCTATAATGTAATTATAATCTTACTATAAGTATTTATCAATAATTAAAATTAATAAAAAATCATAAAAAGATAATTGACAAACTTGTACGTATATGTTAATATGTACGTACAAGTTAATGATAATAGAAATATATAAAAGCTATGGAGGCATATTATGGGAAAATTCACTGAAGACGCCACCTTATTATTAAAATATGTTGGCGGTAAAGAAAATGTTAAAGCAATAACTCATTGTGTTACAAGAATGCGTTTTGTTTTGGTAGATACTAAAAAAGCAGATATTAAAGCTATTGAAAATTTAAAATCTACTAAAGGTACTTTTACTCAATCAGGACAATTTCAAGTTATAATAGGTAATGAAGTTTCAGAATATTATAATGAATTTGTTAAGATTTCAGGAATAGAGGGAGTAAGTAAAGATGCTGTAAAAGAATCAGCAAAAGGCAATCAAACATTCTTGCAGCGTTTAATGTCTAACATAGCCGAAATATTTTCACCACTTATTCCTGCAATTATATGCGGAGGTTTTATATTAGGTTTTAGAAGCGTAATATCGGATATAAAATTTTTTGAAGAGGGTACAAAGAGCTTAACTCAAATATCTCAGTTCTGGGCTGGAACAAATGATTTTTTATGGTTAATAGGTGAAGCAATTTTCCATTTCCTTCCTGTAGGTATCACATGGTCTATTACTAGAAAAATGGGCACTACTCAAATATTAGGTATTGTTTTAGGTATAACATTGGTTTCTCCTCAGCTTGTTAATGCTTATTTGGTTGGTACTGTTGATTCTAAATTTTATGATTTCGGAATATTTAAAATGCCTATGGTTGGTTATCAGGCACAAGTTATACCGGCTATAATGGCAGGATTTATTTTAGTTTATTTAGAGAAGTTTTGGAGGAAGATTGTACCTGAATATGTTTCTATGGTTATAATACCTTTTGCTTCATTAATACCAACAGTTATAATAGCACATGCAGTTGTCGGTCCTATAGGTTGGAAAATAGGTGAGGCTGTTTCTTATGTTGTATATACTGGCTTAACATCAAAATTTGGAGTTTTATTTGCTGGTGTATTTGGATTCTTCTATGCTCCTTTAGTAATAACAGGACTTCATCACATGTCTAATGCTATTGACTTGCAGCTTATGAGTCAGTTTGGCGGTACTATGCTATGGCCTATGATAGCTTTATCAAATATAGCTCAAGGTTCTGCAGTAGTTGCTATGTCTATACTTCAGAAAAGAAATAATAAAGCTAAACAAATAAATATACCGGCATTTATATCATGTTATTTAGGAGTTACAGAGCCTGCATTATTCGGTGTAAATTTAAAATATGGTTTTCCATTTATATGCGGTTTGATAGGTTCTTCTGTGGCTGCAATTATATCAGTTGGTTCTAAGGTTATGGCTACATCTATTGGTATTGGCGGAATACCGGGAATACTTTCAATACAGCCAAAGCATATGTTAATGTTTGCTGTTGCTATGATTTTTGCTATAGCTATACCATTAGTATTAACTCTCATAGTAGGAAAGAAAAAATTAAAACCAGAAGATTTAACTGATAATACAGAAACTGTTTCAGATAATACATCAACTGCAGAAGCGATAACTTTAGATGATGATAATTTTGTTTCACCTATGAATGGAAAACTTTATAAATTATCAGATATAGCAGACGAGGCATTTTCAAGCGGTGCTATGGGTGAAGGTTTTGCAATAGAATTAGCTGATGGTATGGTAACTTCTCCTTGCGATGGTGAAGTAATAGCTGTTTTCCCTACAAAACATGCCTATGGTATAGAAACTGCAAACGGAAATGAAATACTTATTCATATAGGTATGGATACTGTAGAGCTTAATGGAGAAGGTTTTGAATCTTTTGTAAAAGTGGGAGATAAAATAAAAAAAGGAGACAAAATAGCTAAGGTTGATTTAGAATACGTAAAAAATCATGGAAAATCTCTAGTATCTCCTGTTGTATTTACAGATGGAACTAAAATTAATTTATTAAAGGAAAATACTATAATAAAAAACGGCGAAGGAAAAATTATAGAAATAAAATAACAAAGCGGGGTAAATATTTATAGGATTTTATTATATACACGGCAGTTAAATATTATGTTAATTAGCTGCCGTTATAACTTAAAAATTTTTACTATATACATAAATAACTATAGTTTGTCAAAAAATAGTTTTTATGTTTTTATTATTTTCGGGGACTAGCCCCCGAACCCCCACTTCTTTTGTTGCCACAAAGAAGCAAAAAGGCTATATTTTAGCCTAAATTTAATGTTTTATCTTACATGTAAAACAAGATTAGTATTATTTAGTACTAATTTTATACATGCACTTTCGCCACAGGCGTACTTCGTATTGTTCTTTTTGCGGCGGGAAAAAGAACAATAAAAAAAGAACAACAAAAAAGTTGATAATACATCTGCAAAAATGTCAAAATTGACAAAATGTAGTTGTTTAGGTATAACTCAAGAATTTATTATAAATCTAATTAAAACAGGAATGAATTATGAATTTTAAAAATAAAGTTGTTTATCAAATATATCCAAAATCTTTTATGGACAGCAACAATGATGGATTTGGAGATATAAAAGGAATAATATCAAAATTAGACTATCTACAAAATTTAGGAGTAGATATTATTTGGAGTACACCTTTCTTCGTTTCTCCTCAAAAAGATAATGGATACGATGTTGCTGACTATTATAATGTTGATCCTTCTTATGGAACTATGGAAGATGTTGAAGAACTTATAAAAGAAGCCAAAAAAAGAAATATAGATATAATGTTTGATATGGTATTCAATCATACTTCCACAGAGCATGAATGGTTTAAGAAGGCTATGAATGGAGAAGAAAAATATAAAAATTATTATATATTCAAAAAGGGCAGAGTAGTTAACGGAAAAAAAGAACCTCCTACAAATTGGGTATCTAAATTCGGAGGCAACGCTTGGCAGTATGTAGAAAAATTTGATGAGTATTATTTGCATCTGTTCGATGTTAGTCAGGCCGATTTGAATTGGGATAATGAAGAAGTAAGAAAAGAAATTTTTGATATAGTTAACTTCTGGATAAAAAAAGGAGTTTATGGATTCAGATTTGATGTTATAAATCTTATATCAAAGCCTGAAGTTTTTGAAGATGATTTTGAAGGCGACGGAAGACGTTTCTATACTGATGGACACAATATACATAAATATTTAAAAGAGTTAAATAAAAATACTTTTGGAAAATATGATAATGCTATCACAGTAGGCGAGATGTCATCAACAAGCATAGAAAACTGCATTAAATATTCCGGTGAAAAAGAAAATGAACTTAGTATGGTATTTAGCTTTCATCATTTGAAAGTTGATTATAAAAATAATGATAAATGGCAGTTAATGGATTTTGATTTTCAAGAGTTAAAAAATATTTTATTCTCTTGGCAGGAAGGAATGCAGGATAATAATGCATGGTCAGCTTTATTTTGGTGCAATCATGATCAGCCTAGAATAGTATCAAGATTTGGAGATGACAAAAAATACCATAAAGAATCTGCTAAAATGCTTGCTACAGTTATGCATTGTTTGAGAGGTACTCCTTATATTTATCAAGGCGAAGAAATAGGTATGACTAATGCTTATTTTAATAATATTAATCAGTACAAAGATGTTGAGTCAATAAACTATTTCAATATACTTAAAAATAATGGTATAGAAGAAAAAGAAATATATAAAATACTTCAAAGTAGATCAAGAGATAATTCAAGAACTCCTATGCAATGGAATGACAAAGAGAATGCAGGATTTTCAAATGCTAAGCCATGGATAGAAGTGATTTCTAATTATAAAGAGATTAATTCAGAAAATAATATTAATGATGAAAACTCTATATTTAATCATTATAAAAAATTAATCAAATTAAGAAAAGATTATAAAGTTATTTCAGAAGGTAAAACTATACCTATATTAAAAGACGATCAAAATGTATTCGCTTTTATAAGAGAATATAATAATGAAAAACTTTTAGTAATAAATAATTTTTACGGTAATGAATGTACTATAAATTTAAGTAATATTGATTTTGATATAAAGAGTTCAAAATTCCTTCTTTCAAATTATGATGAGGCAGTACTTGATAATACTTTAAAGTTGAGACCTTATGAATCTATAGTGTTATATAATAATAAATAATTGCAGATTTGTCCTTCATATAAATTTTTATTATCACACCTTGCATATATTAGACTTTATATGCAAGGTTATTTTTTAATTTTAATAAAACATATATGCTATCAAGAATTAAAGCAAATAATATACAGATTAAACAAAACAACTGAAAATTATTAAATATATTAAAAGCTAGAGAATTTGCTGATTCTAATTTTGTTAATGCATTTATAAAATTAATATTAATTACATTGTATGATAATAGCCATAATGATGATGCAATAGCTGATACTATATCAATAATAATAAACAAAGTAACTGTTTTTTTATTGTATGTATTTGAAAACATTTTGATAATTTCTCTTGATATGAGCATTAAAATGAATATTAAAGGAAATAAAAAAGTATCTTTTATAATGTCTATATTAAAGAATGCAAAATATTCATTATTTATTTTTATTGAAAAAATACTTGGAGATAAAAATAAAAGCAATAAAAATATAATTGCTGCTGATATTTTAATAATTGAATTATATAAATTCCTTTTTTTATTTGAAGGCTTTGGAAGATTATCAAAATCTATTGTAATATTGGAAATATCTATATTCTTATTTGAAATAAATATGAATATTAATGTTACAAATGAAAATGCTAATAACAATGCTGTAAAAATATTACTTGCTATATTAATAAAATTTAAAGCCTCATTATTTATAAATATATTAATTATTGATGAAACTACTATTCCAAGCAATGTTGAAGATAATACAATTTTTAATACAAGTTTATAATATATATAATATGGATATCCTATCAAACATTTATTGTAATCAGTATCATATTTGTATGCAAGTTCATAAGGATTTCCAATTTCCATTAAAATATTTTTTATATCGTTTAGTTTATACTCTGAGTTTGAAAATCTTTCTTTTATTATATCATCAATAAGAGTTCTTATTTCATTTGAAACATCTTCTTTTATTTTATCGGGCATTGATTTTGTAACGGTATAAATATATCTTTCAATAATATCTTCTGCCTTTTTATTTTCTTTATTTTCAATCATATAAACTCCTATATATTAAAAAATTTATTCATCTATTATTTTATTAACATTAGATGAAAATTCCTTCCAATGATGAACAGCTTTTTTTAAAACTTCTTTTCCGTCTTTTGTTATAGAATAATATTTTCTTGGTTTATCCTCTTTGGTATTCCATTCACTTTTTAAAAGACCCTGATTTTCTAATCTTCTCAAAAGAGGGTATAAAGTATTAGCTTCAACAGTGATGCCGTTTTTTTTTAATTTAGTAATCAAATTGTATCCGTATTCTTCTTTTTTTAATTGACTTAGAACTGCTATTATTAAAGTTCCGCGTCTTAGTTCCTGCATCAAATTTGATACTATATCATCATAGTTCAATATTAAATCCTTTATATATTGTTTAGTATATTATACTGTGTAATACACAATATATCAAGATTAAAAAATAATTTTTCTTTGACAAACTTTATTTTTATTGTAATATTGTTTAAATAAAATATATTTTCTAATATTTTGAATTATTTATGAAAAATAACAAAAAAGATTTAAGAATATTAAAAACTGAAAAATTATTAAAAGAATCACTCCTAGAACTTTTAAAAACTAATTCATTAAAAGACATAAGTGTAACAGAAATATGCGAGCATGCTATGATAAATAGAGTTACATTTTATGATCATTTCAATAATAAAGAAGAATTACTAAATGCAATTATAGAAGATATTAAACAAGATATTATAAAAGAATTAAAGAAAGATAATTCAATATATGATTTCAAAAAAAATTATAGAAAAATATTAGAAAAGGTTATTAATTACTTTGATGATAATAAACAATATTTCGATGTATCATTAATAGATCATAATAATACTATTTTATTCGTTTCATCATTGCACAAAATATTTATAGACTATTTAGGTGAAACTATGAAAGAAGATAATATTGAAAATACAAAAATAACTTCTCAATTCTTTTCAGGTGCTTTAGTTTCTGTAATATTCTGCTGGGTTAAGGATAATAATAAGATAAATAAAGAAGATTTACTTAATAATATATGTATTTTACTTGAAAAGTCATTTAAATAAAGAGTTTACATAATATTTTTACAATTTTGTATTGATAATAGTTATTTTTTGTGTATACTATATTAAAAAACAATGGATTATGGGGTATATTATGATAAATGTTGGAGTCATAGGTGCTGGCGGATGGGGACTTGCCCTTGCAAATATATTTTCAGAAAAACATAATGTTAAAGTATGGGTACATAGTGAAGACAGTTATAAATTATTAAGCACTTCATATAGAAATGATAATTATTTGGAAAACATAGAATTAAATAGAAACATACAATTTACTATGGATATAGGTGATGCAGTAAATGATAGTGAGATAGTAATAATAGTAACTCCATCATTTGCATTTGCTGAAGCATGCACAAATATAGAGCCTTATATAAGTAATGATCAAATATTAGTATCTGCAACTAAGGGGCTTGATAGAAAAACAGGAAAAACTATGAGCGAAGTTGCAAGAAGCATAATATCAGGAGATTTATCTATATTAACACTTTCAGGACCTTCTCATGCTGAAGAGGCTGCAAAAGGAGTACCTACTGCAGTTGTTGTGGGAGGGGAGAAAGGTGTTTCTGAATATGTAAGAGATACATTGACAGTACCTCCTAAATTTAGAATATATAACTCTACTGATCAAAAAGGTGTTGAGATAGGCGGGGCTTTAAAAAATATAATAGCCATTGCAGGCGGTATAGTTGATGGGCTTAAACTTGGAGACAATACAAAAGCGGCTCTTATAACAAGAGGATTGCATGAGATAGTGAGATTTGCATTGAGTAAAGGTGCTAGAATAGACACTATGTACGGACTTTCTGGAATAGGTGATTTAATAGTTACATGTTCAAGCGGACTAAGCAGAAATAATAGACTAGGCAGAGAACTCGCTAAGGGCAAAAAATATCAAGATGTAATAGCTGAAAGTCATGGTCAGGTTGCTGAAGGAGTATATGCTACTACTGCAGCTTATGAATATGCTCAAAAGAATAATATTTATATGCCAATAACAGAAGCTATATACAATATACTTTTTAATAATGCGAATATACAAGATACTTTAACTGAACTTATGAGCAAAGATGCTAAAAGCGAAGGATTCTTTTAATAGCATTTATTTTTGTACTTTACTCATTGGCAGCACTTGCTGTACTACTTCTTTTAATACTACTGATGCTTTTGCATTGTTTAAATCTTTAAACTCTAATATGACATAAGTAATATTATCAATATCTAATCTAAACTTTGTAGCTTCAGATGCTGGGTCTCCAACTTTTACATAGCCCCTATAAACCATCCAGCCTTTCAATACTACATAAGCATATCCATTTTCTTTTAAATCAGCATCAAATGTGAAATATGGACTTTTACTTTTATAATATCCGGCTCTATCTTTTAAAGTTATTGCTTTTGGTACTTGTTCTTCTTTTTTTACTGGTGCTTTTTCTTGTACTTCTTTCATTTGAGGAGTTGTGCTTTTGCATGAAATAAAAGCAAGAATTATAAAATTAATAATTAATATCGGTAAGGACTTCATATCATATAATATATAAATTTTTTTTACAAATTCAAGTTTTTTTTATGCTTGAAAGAATATTGTATTTAGTATATTATATATCTTACTTTAACTTTAAAATAGATGAGGTGTATAATTTGAGTAAACAATTAGATGAAAATAGAATCAAAGAAGGAGTAGGCGGTCAGGCTGTTATAGAAGGTATAATGCTTAGAAATAAAAGTCATTATGTTGTAGCTGTTAGAAAGCCTGATAAGCAAATAGATTTTATTAAGGCTGCCATTCCTGAAAATAAAAACAAATTAAGTAAAATGCCTTTTATCAGAGGTGTTGTAAATTTTGTAGATATGATGAGATTAGGCTATAAAACTTTGGTGTTTTCTGCTAATACTGCAGGCCTTGAAGAAGAAAACAATAAAAAGGACAATAAACCTAAATCCGAAAAAAGTGAAAATATAGCTATGACTTTAAGTATGTTAGTGTCTTTGGCATTTGCTGTGGGACTTTTCATAGCTTTACCTTATTTTATAACTACACTTATTGGCATAGATGAGAAAAGTAATTTTGTTGTATTTAATTTAGTAAGAGGCTGCATAAAATTATCTATATTTGTTTTATATCTTCTTATAATATCATTCTTTAAAGATATAAAAAGAGTATTTGAATATCATGGAGCAGAGCATATGGTTGTTAATGCTTATGAACATGGGCTTGATCCTGATACAGGAAACATTAGAGATTATACAACTATACACCCTAGATGCGGTACTACATTTATGTTTTTAGTATTAACAGTTTCTATATTGCTTTATATGTTTACAAGTTATTTTGTATATACATATATATATGCTTCTTATACTCCGCCTAAAATAGTTGGAAATTTAACTGTATTGGCTATTAATATAATTTTACTTCCTATAGTTTCAGGGATATCTTATGAAATATTGAAATTAGGATTTAAATTTTATAATTTCCCTCTTATGAGACTTGCTATACTTCCGGGTTTAGCTCTTCAAAAAATAACTACTAGAAGACCGCAAGATGATGAAATAGAAGTAGCATTATTTGCTTTGAGTAAATTATTAGATACATCTATAGAAAAAAGAACTGAAGAAGAAGTGCAGGCTGATATTAAAAAGAGTTTGGAAAATAATGATAATATAAAGGATAATGCAACAGAAGAAACATTATGCGTATAAAAAAGAAGCTTATAGCAAATGATAATTATTATGAATATTCTTCAAGCTATATAAGAAAATACATTGTTCTTATAGCTGCAGCTTTATTTATTTTATTATTCATACTTATATTTACACATATTAATTATAGAGTAATACCTTCAAAAGCATATATGAGAAGTGATACTCCTGTACTTGATGCCAATGCTGTTTCTATTACTAATAATAATGGTATTTACTACACTGGAGATTTTACTAGTATTCCAAAATCTATTCATATAAATGATGATATGGTAGAAAATTTATATTTATACTTGTTTCATGATAATCATATAATATTTTGGAAACTTTATAAATATGGATTAAAAAGGTATTTCTCATATTATGCTTTTAATATATTTGATGGTGATTCTCAATCTTTTATCATAAAAGAAAATGAAAAAGATTTTTTAGATTTTTATGATAATTTTGTAAGGGCTCAATTTAGAAAAAATGTTGGTGAATTTAGCATAGAAATTCCAAACTTTTATAATACTAAAATAAATATCAAATCCTCTATAGAGAATTTGATTGATGCAGAGTTTTCATTTAAATTTACTAATTTCACAGCTTCTATGGTAAATTGGAAATATAATAGGGCATTATATACAGCATTTTATTATGGACTTCCAAGCGGATATTTAGTTGTTCCTGGAAGTGAAAATGCTATAACTGATACAAGTTCAGTCATAGCGGTTAATACAGTAGGAAGAAATCCTTCAAGATATGCTCATAATATAACAGCTGCTTTAGTTTATACTTCTTATACTACAGAGCCAATTCCAGTATTTATTTATGACTCTAAGCCTGAATCACAGAATTCAAGAATTATTAAATTCTTATTTAAAAATAAATGGTATGTATATAAAAACTTTGAATCGCATGAATATAAAGATGTTATAGATTATTATTCTAAAGAAGAAGGCTTTAGTTTTGTATTTACAGTTACAGGAAATTATCTATATGAGTCTTTTGGCGGATTTAGTAAAATAGATATGGAAACTACCAAAGGCATATTAGACGGATATTTCACTATAAATAATGAGCAGTTTAATATTAATGGTAATGCTGTTAAAGAATTTGTTCATAGTGTATTTTAATAAAAGGATATAGTATGTCAGATAAAAAGAAATTTGAGAGATTGTTTGGATTGTATACTTCATTGATATTAGACGGATTTATAGATAAAAATAAACTTATGAATTCTAATCATATGTCTTTAAGAACATTCCAAAGAGATATAGAAGAGATAGAGAAATATTTACAAATAGATTTGATTTTAGAAAATGACAGATATACCACAAAAAAAGAAGATTTAAAAAAATTAAAAAAGGGACTTATTTTTGATAATGATAATCTAAAAAATAATGTGGATATACTATTTTCTGTATTTATGAAAAAGATAAGTTCAAATTTATCTCTTATACCTCATTCAACAATATCAAAATTATTACCTCAAAATGTGGACAATGAGTATTATGATGTTATTGTAATTTCAAATAATGATATAAATAATATATCCGGTGATAGTGAAAATATAGAAAAATTACTTTCATGTGTTAAAGATTTGAATGATATTAGGTTTGATTATTATATTCAAAGCAGCAATATAAATTATAAAGTTAAAGCCATAGCGTACCTCATTTATTATTTTCAGGGTATATGGTATTTAGTTGCTTATGATCATAAACATCAAAAGATAAAAACTTATTCTATAAGCAATATATCTAACATAGAAATAATACAAAAATTAAAGTTCAATAGTAATAAAGAAAAAGAAGAATATGACAAGGAACATAAAAATAGAATTGAATACAGAGAAAAATTAATAAAATTAATAGAGAAGAAAAGAAGTATATATTGGAGTGATAATGAATTAATAAAAACTACTATTCATTTTAATTCAGATGTCTCTCACTATTTTAAGAATAGAGATTATGGATTCAATCAAAAAATAAAAAAAGAATTAGAAGACGGTTCTATAATAGTTAATTTTGATTTTTCATCATTTACAGAGTTTAGAATATTTGTAAGTCCTTGGCTTAGTTCTTTCAAGATAATATCACCCAAAAAATTTAATGATGAACTTATAGAGCATTTAAACTATTCTTTATATATTATGAATGAAAAAAATGAAGAAAATAAATAAAATAAGTAAAAAAATAAAAGGGCATAAATTATATAATCTATGCCCTTTGTTATATTTTACTTTATGATAAACTGTATAGCATATCACCGTAAGTTGGAAGTTTCCAATATTTTTTTGATACTGTTCTTTCTAACTCATCTATTGTAACTCTCATATCTTCTAAACAAGCAAATATTTTATCTCTTGAGAATTTTGCTGATTTAGCTATATCATTAATTTTCTTAGCTTCTGCAGTATATCCTTCTAATTTTTCTAATTTAGAATCAAGATCTTTGATTAAATCATTGAGTTTATTAATTAACTTTTTTTCAACATCAAATTTTAATTTTAAATTTCTTTTTTTATCAGCTGTATTTGCAAGCTCGCCAACATATTCTATTGAGTATGGAAGTATTTGTTTATGCACCATATCTATTAATGTTAAGGTCTCTATATTAATTTCTTTAACATACTCTTCCATACTTATTTCATATCTTGAATGTATTTCTGCTTCTGTTAAAACTTTATGTTTAGTTAATACTTCAATATTCTTTTTAGATATGAAATGAGGCAATGCTTCAGGAGTAGTTTTTAAATTAAATAAACCTCTCTTTTCTGCTTCTTTAACCCATTCATTAGAATAGTTGTTTCCATTATATACTATTCTTTTATGTTTTTTGAAAGTTTCTCTTATTAACTCATCGATATCTTTTTCTAAGTTATCAGATTTTTCTAAAATATCAGCAAACTGTGATAATGCTTCAGCTACTATAGTATTTAAAATAATATTAGGACCTGATACAGAAAGACTTGATCCAACCATTCTAAATTCAAATTTATTTCCAGTAAATGCCAAAGGAGAAGTTCTATTTCTATCAGTTGTATCTTTAGTTAATCTTGCTAAAGAATTAACCCCCATTTCCATTTCAACTTTTTCTTTTCCTTTATATTTTTTAGAGCTTTCCAAAGATTCAAGTATCTCTGTAATATCATCTCCAAGAAATATAGATATAATAGCAGGAGGAGCCTCAGCAGCACCGAGTCTATGATCATTACTAGCACTAGCAGTAGTTATTCTTAAAAGATCCTGATATTCATCAACTGCTTTTAGTATAGCAACTAAAAACAATAAAAATCTTTTATTTTTAGAAGGATTATCTCCCGGATCTAGCAAGTTTAATCCTGTATCTGTAGCGATAGACCAGTTATTATGTTTACCGCTTCCATTTACTCCTGTAAAAGGTTTTTCATGAAGTATGCATGCCAAATTATGTTTTTCAGCTATTACTTTCATAAGCTCCATAGTGATCTGGTTCTGATCTGTAGCCATATTTGTAACTGTAAATTCAGGAGCCAATTCATATTGTCCTGGAGCAGCTTCATTATGTTCTGTTTTAGCAACTATTCCAAGTTTCCAAAGCTCATGATCAAGTTCTTTCATAAAAGCAAGAACTCTAGGTTTAATAGCCCCGAAATAATGATCCTCTAATTCCTGACCTTTAGGAGGACAAGCACCAAACAATGTTCTTTTACAATATCTTAAATCAGGTCTTTGTAAATATAGATCTCTGTCTATTAAGAAATATTCTTGTTCAGCACCTACAGTAGTAAATACTCTATTGACATCATTATAGCCGAATAATTTCAATATTCTTTTTGCTTCTTTTTCTATAACTTCCATAGAACGAAGTAGGGGAGTCTTCTTGTCTAAAGATTCTCCGCTATACGAACAAAAGGCACTAGGAATGCATAATGTATCATCTTTTATGAAAGCATAAGATGTAGGATCCCAAGCGGTGTATCCTCTAGCTTCAAATGTAGCTCTAAGCCCTCCTGAAGGGAAACTAGAAGCATCAGGCTCACCCTGAACTAATTCTTTACCTGTGAATTCCATACGGATGGAACCGTCATCGGTTTGAGTAATAAAGCTTGTATGTTTCTCAGCTGTTATTCCTGTCATAGGCTGAAACCAATGGGTAAAATGAGTAGCACCTTTTTCTATAGCCCATTCTTTCATAGCATGAGCTACTACATTGGCAACTTCTAAATTTAAACGCTCTCCATTTTTTATGGTTTTTATGAGTTTTTTATAAATGTCTTTAGGAAGTTTATCCTTCATTACATTATCATTAAAAACCATACTACCAAAAATTTCTGGTATTTTTTTCATTTTATATATTTCTCCCTAAGAAATTTATTATAAAAAATTAGAACTATTATATCATTACTTTAAATTAATTCAATATTACTATTAGAAGTTATGAGAAAAAAATTAGAATTTTATATATTTTCATGTATAAATTGTTTTAATTTGTACAATGCTTTTAATAATTCTTTCCTGTCCATATTATTTCTAGATGAAAATAGTACTTTTATATCATTGATTTCAGAAAGAGACATATAATCATCACTAGCTATTCTTTGATAAATATAGTCAAGAGCTTTTAATATAGCATCAGTATAATCTTTGAATTGAAAATATTCATTTGGTAAATTCCAAATAAGTGCTTCTGTTATAGCAGGAGTTAATTCATTAATGTATTTAATTTCGGCAGAAAAAGCCAAGAATAAATTCTTAAATAATTTTATTAAATTGATAAAATTAGCCCCACAATCATGTTCTTTTTTATCAAAATTCCTATTATCTAGTTTAGGATAGAAAATTTCATTTTTTTCATTATTATTTGTAACTAAAGCACCCTCTACATTATTATCTAAATTTTTGAATGAAGGTATTAATACAATTTTTTCACTTTCGTATTCTAAAATTAAAGATGACGATGTAACATTAACCTTATTTGAATATAAATCATTATTTTTAATTAATTCTAAAATAGAAGATTTAAATTTTCTAGTATCAGCTGTATTAGTTGTATCATCTAATATTAAAAATACATTTAAATATTCCATATAGTTTATATCTGTTCTATTTCTTTTTGAACCAGTAGGAATAATAGAAATATTATTGAACTGCTTATGAGAAGATATTAATTTGGATATGAAATCCAATTTTTTTTCTATTTTATAATATGGGTAAGCTTTAAATCCGCTTACCCATCTATTTATATATTCATATAAATCTATATTATTATCCATTTTATACTCTTTTTAGAGCAGCAGCAAGTATTTTATCTAATGGTAAAACCTCATCAACACCGCCTCTTGCGATTGCTTCTCTAGGCATTCCGAAAACTGTACAAGTTTCTTCATTTTGAGCGATATTGTAAGCACCTGCATCTTTCATTTCTTTCATACCATTAGCACCGTCATCACCCATACCTGTAAGTATTATTCCGATAGCTTTGTTTTTAGCATAAACGGCACCGCTTCTGAAAAGTACATCTACAGAAGGTTTATGTCTTGTAACAGGCTCACCATCTCTTACTTCTATGTAATATTTACCGCCTCTAACTTTAATCATAGTATGCTTAGCACCTCTTGCTAATACAGCTTGTCCTCTTCCAACACTCATACCGTCTTCAGATTCAAATACATCTATTTTAAGAATACTATTTAATCTTTTAGCAAATGAAGTAGTAAAGTGTTCAGGCATATGCTGAGCAATAACTATAGGAGGAGCAGAAGGAGTAACATTTTTAAGACATTCTATTAAAGCCTCTGTACCTCCTGTTGAAGAACCTATAAGAATGATTTTATCCATAGGAGTTTCTCTTGAAGGAGTAAGAGGAAGTATGATATCTGCAGTATTTTTTTGATAAACTTTGAATCCAGCTGTTTTTGGTGCTTCTAAGCTAATAGAACTTCTTTCTGTAGCTGCAACAGGTTCTGTTGGAACTGTAACACCATGTTTTCTATAAAACTTAGCTCTGTTTGCATAAGCATTTTTAATTTTTTCAACTAAATCTGTAGCTAATTCTTCTACACCATCTCTAACATTTGCAGAAGGTTTTATAACATAATCAAAAGCTCCAATATTTAAAGCATCTAAAGCTAATTCTCTATGTTTATCCAAAAGAGAACTAAACATTATTACAGGAATAGGGTTGTTAAGCATAAGCTTTTTGAGATATGTAATACCATCCATTTCCGGCATTTCAATATCTAACGTAATAATGTCAGGTTTAAGATTTTTGACCTTATTTTCAGCTAAAATTGGATTTGCTGCAGTTCCTACCATTTCTAATGCAGGGTCTGAGTTTACAATTTTAGTAAGCAACTGTCTTATTAATGCGCTATCATCAATAGCTAATACTTTAATTTTTGTAGCCATATAAAATCCTTAATTATTAATATATTAAAACAAAGTAATGTCTGATTTTTCTTCAAGTTTATGCTGTAAATTTTTAGAATATTTAATTTCCTGTTCAGCTGAGAACTCTTTAGTTTTACCTTCTAGTTTTTTCATAAGCACTCTATTTTCGGTATTGAAGAAGAATACTTTTCTAGGCCAAGAACCTCCTATATCCTCACTTACTATAGGTATTTTTTCATCTGCCAAAAATTTTTTAGCAAATTGTATGTTCTTATCAGGTACTTGAAGAATATTGCTAGTCATACCTGAGAGTACATGTCCGCCTCCGAATATTTTGGCTGTGAGGTTTTCTTTTTTACCGCCTAATTTAATGATTTCGTTTATAAGAACCTCCATTGCAAAAACACCGTATCTAGTATTATTATAATCTTCAGCCGGATTTTCCCATTCTCTCATTTCAGGAAGCATAAAGTGATTCATACCTCCGAATTTTAATTTATTCTCAAACAGGCATACAGATATACAACTGCCTAGAACTGTTTTTATTACAGCAGGTTCTTTTGAAGCATAATAACCACCTATATATATTGTGATTCTCTTAAAATTGCTATTGGCCGCTGCTGGAAAATCAATCATTATTATACACCCCTAGTTAAATCTTTTTATAAATATTGCTTGCTACATATTTAAATTTATCTGACACTCCAAACAATGTTTCTGAATGTCCTATAAATACTAAACTGTCTTCTTTCAAATATCTATGAAATTTATTAAATAATTCCTTTTGGAATTCTTTATCAAAATAAATAATAACATTCCTGCAAAATATCAAATCGAATTGTGTATGAATATCAAAATCTTCATCTTTGAAATTTAATTGTCTAAAAAATAGATTCTTTTTCAAAATATCTTTAACTTTGTATAATCCTTCTTTATCACCTGTACCTTTCAAAAAATATTTTCTTAATATATTTTCTTGTATTGGTTCAACAGATTCTTCTTTATAAATACCAGCTCTGCCATGTGCCAATACATTTGTATCTATATCGCTGGCTAAAACCTTTATATCATATTTATCATAATTAGCACCAAAATATTCATGCAAAGTCATTTGAATAGTGTAGGGTTCTTCTCCAGTTGAACATGCTGCAGACCATATTCTAAGATTTTTTACTTTGCCGGCTTTAAAATTCTTTTCCCAATCTGGAAGAAATGTGCTCTTCATATACTCAAAATGCTTATTTTCCCTGAAAAAGTCAGTTTTGTTTGTGGTAACAGCATTAACAAAATTAGTTAATTCTTCATCTTTAGCATTCTTAACAAAATCTATATACTCCCTAAAAGAGTCCATTTTTAAGGCCCTTAATCTCTTACTTAATCTAGAGGTTACTAGAGCCCTTTTATGGCTAGTCATTTGTATTCTAGTTTTGTCATAAATAATTTTAACTAATTCATTAAACTCAGCATCACTCAGAGCCGGCATATGCTCATTCATATCTTCCATTTTTATACCTCAATGATATTATACTGTTTGATTGGTAGTTTCATTAGATTTTATGATTTCTTCTATAGGAAGAACCATAATAATCTTATTTTCCAATCTAATAACATTAGAAATTTGAAGTCCTCTCATATTATCAATAGGAGTTTCTGTCATCTGGCTTTCATAAACTGTAATAACATCACTTACCATATCTGCCAATATACCAAATTTTCTATTAGTAGTAGATATAACTATAATAACATCATCTTCAATAGAATGATCATCTCTTCTATCTAAACCGAATCTTATTCTTATATCAACGATATGAAGAATATTGCCTCTTAAATTCATAAGACCTCTCATAAATTTAGGGCTTCCAGGAACAGGAGTTATATTAGTTACACCTACAATACCTTCAATACTCAATACATCAAGAGCATATTCTTCATTATCGATTTTAAACACTAAAAATTGCTGACTAGGTTCAATAGAAATGTTTTCATCATGTTCTAAAGATGTACCTCCAACCTGAGGTATATTAGCTGCATTTATTTTTTGATTATCTAACATATTACAATCCTTTATTTAACGCCGTTATTGATTTTTCCTTGTAAAGACATATTAACTAGTCCTTGTATATCTATAATAAGGGCTATTCTTCCGTCTCCAAGTATAGTACCTCCGGCTATTCCTGCATGTTTACTGAATGCTGAATCTAAAGATTTAATAACTACTTGCTGCTGATCCAAAAGCTCATCAACAAATATAGCACATTTTCTATATCCAGCTTCAACAACTACAACTATACCATCGTCTATATTTTCAACTTGCGTATCTATTTCAAATACTTTATGCAATCTAATCAAAGGTAAATACTCATCTCTGATTTTTATCATTTCACCTTTGCCTTCAAAAGGTTTTACCTGTTCATTTTTTACTTTTATTTGCTCTATAATTGAAATCAAAGGCATTATGTATATTTGCTTACCTAAAGCAAAAGTAATACCTTCAATAATAGCCAATGTTAAAGGTAATTTAATTATAAATGTACTGCCTTGACCTTCAGCAGATTTAATTTCTATTTTACCTTTCATCTTTTCTACGTTAGCTCTAACAACATCCATACCAACACCTCTTCCTGATATGTCAGTTATTTTTTCAGCAGTAGAAAGACCAGGAGAGAAAATAGTTCTGTATATTTCTATATCAGAATATTTGCCATCTTTTGAAAGGAGTCCTTTTTCAACGGCTTTATTAAAGATTTTTTCTTTATTCAATCCATTACCATCATCTGATACTTCTATAACAACATGTCCTTCTTGGTGAGCAGCAGACATTGTTATTGTACCATATTCAGGCTTACCTCTTGCTATTCTTTCTTCTTTTGTTTTCTCTATACCATGGTCCATAGAGTTTCTTATAATATGTTTAAGAGGGTCAGATAACTGCTCTAACATATTTTTATCTATTTCTGTAGTTTCACCTTTAAGAACTAGTTTTACTTCTTTGTTTAATTCTAAATTCAAGTCCCTAACATATCTATGGAACTGAGTAAATATAGGACCAATAGGCATCATTCGGATATTCATAACTTCTTCTTGTATTTGTCTGGAAGTTCTATCCATTGAACTTACAGCTTCTTTAAGTCCATTATCTATATCCAAACTTTGAGTAAGCTGCATTATTCTTGACTGTGCTATAACAAGCTCTCCGATTAAGTTCATTAAGCTGTCTAATTTTCTTGTATCAACCCTTACTGTTGAAGGCGCCTGAACTTTTGTGCCAGTTTTAGGAGCAGCAGCAGGTTTACTAGCAGCTGCAGCTGTTTCTGCAGGCTTTTCTTCAGGTTTAGAAGCAGTTTCTTCTTTAGCTTCTTCTTTTGCTGGCTGTTCTTCTTTAGCTTCAGGAGCTTTATTTGCTTCCTCATCATCTTTTATTTCAGCTTTAGTATTTATAATATTAATATCATTATCATCTATTACAAATAAGAAAATATTCTGAACTTGTTCTTCAGGAGCATTAGTTTCAAAATCTAAAGAGAACTGAGTATAACAAACATAAGGATCTTCAAGATTTAAGATAGTAGGTAAGCTATTACATTCTATTTTCAAGTTGCTAATAGTACCTATAGCTCTAAGGTCGTTCAAGAACATAAGAGGGTCTATACCATTATCAAAAATAGTAGCTTTAAATCCCATTTCGATATGGAATGAATTTTCTCCTCCTGAAGCAGAAGATGATTCAGCTTTTGTATCTTCCTTTTTCTCTTCAGGTTTAGTTTCTGTTGCTTTAGCCTCTTCTTTCTTAGGCTCTTCTTTTTTGGGTTCAGGAGATGCTTTTGGTGCAGCTGCTGCAGTACTTACATCATTACCGTCAGCTATAGCTTTTATTTTAGCTTTTAGTGAATCTATATTAGTAACACCTTCAGTTTCACTTTTACCATCTACAATATTTTGCAGCATTAATTTTACAGTATCTAAGAACTCTAATAATACTGTAATCATTTGAGGAGTAACATCCAACTTACCGCTTCTAACTTTTTCTAATAAGTTTTCAGCAACGTGGTTTAACTCACTCATAGTTGTAAAGCCAACTGTACCTGCTGAAGATTTAAGAGTGTGAGCACTTCTAAATATTTTATTTAAAAGATCTTCATCACTTTTATTATCTTCCAACAAAACAAGATCGTTTTCAAGACCTTCTACAATTTCATTGGCTTCACTTAGGAATATCGAAATAAATTCATCACTATCAAACATATAGCACCTCTACCTTTATAAAATCCTTATTATATAAAATAAGATGGTTAGAAATCAATTTAAAAAACGTTTTACTACATCTAAAAGCTGAGTCGGGTTAAATGGCTTTACTAGCCAACCACTAGCACCTGCAGCTTTACCCTCCATTTTTTTCTCATCTTGAGATTCTGTTGTAAGCATTAGAATAGGGGTATATTTATGCTGATCTACTTTTCTTACATGCTTAATAAACTCTATACCGTCCATTTTTGGCATGTTAAGGTCTGTTATTATCATATCAACATTTGGTGTTTTACCAAGAACCTCTAATCCTGTAGTACCATCATCTGCAGACACTACAGTATAGCTGCCTTTCTTCAAAGTATATTCAACAGATGCTCTAGCTGTATTAGAATCGTCTACAATTAGTATTGTTTTAGCCATAGATTTAACCTCTTAATCATTAATTATTTTTATCATTAATTATATTTAAATATTCTACAAACAAATTATCCATACCTTCTACTATAAGGTTTTTTTGATTTTTAGCAAGTTCTTTTTTCATAGCATACAGTATTTGAAGTCCTGCTAAATCTACATGGGCATCACCCTCACAATTAAATTTTACAGTCATATCTTCGTTATAATTAGCACTTTTTATGACATTCTTAAAATATTTACTCATAGTTCTTATATTAAGATTATCATTTATCTCTATAACTGACATAAATAAATACCTCCATTACTTTTATTAAAACATAGTAAAATCGCCGCTGTCAGCACCTACATCTATACTTATATCGACATTAGGCGCATCTTCTCCAGATAAAATACTATTAGCAATAGCTCTTTCTTTCTTTATTGTATAAGAATTAACTATATCCAAATATTTATCACTTTCTATTTTCCAATTTTCTATACCTAATAAATTATAATATTCATTTTTCTTATCTCTTATAACATTTCTCATACTGTTAAAGATTTCTATTATTTCATTAATCTTTGTAAGCAATGTACTTAATGAACTTAAATCTATTAGGGTTTTGTCTATAAGTCCAAATAATTCATCAGCATAACTATCTAATCTTTTTATGTTATTATTAATGATATATTTTGATTCATCTAAACGTTTACTTACACTGTCTGTCATAGATTCTATAAAAGAATGCTCGCTTGACTGCTGATTAATATTAGATTTAAATTTATTAATTGAACTGAAAATAGCTGATTTAATATTATGGAACTGCTCTAAACATCCATCTACTGTTTCTGTAATGTTAGTAGCTATTGATTCAACACTTTCTATAGAGAAAGTTTGTGAATTATTAAATATATCACTATTCTTTTCAAGTTCTATTTTAGCTAAAAAGTTAATAGAGTTAAATGTTTTAGCAATATTTTTTGTTTCTAAGAACATACTTTCCAATTCTTCTATTGAGTCTATGATAGCTATATTGCTGTCGGATATTCTATATTTATTAGTTAAAAACAATTTGAAGTTTTCCAAATAAAGTTTAATGAAACCCATATACTCATTAAACAAAGACTCTGAAACTGTGAAAGGAAACTCTGATTTACCGCTTTCGCCTCCAATCATATATTCAACTATAGTAGTTCTATCTAATGTAATATCTGTTAAAGCATCTTTTAAACCTTTCAAACTTTTATAAATATCTGAGTTTGTAAGGTCAATTTCCTCATGTATTGATTTAAAGTTTTCTATTATTAAAGTTAAAACAACATCATCAAAAGTAAGTAAGTCAAGAAGTTTATGCTCCAAACTTTGATTTTCTTCTTTTTCAAGATCGGCAGCATCCATAGTTTCTACTTCTTTTCCATAAAATTCAATGAAATTTCTATTTTCATAAACTATCGAATTCATAGACTCTATTATATGTTCTGTCTGCTGTCTTACTATATCCTCACGAGGAAGAACCATCATTACTTCAAATATAAAATCATAAGTATTATCAACTCTTGATATTATATCTGATATTATATTAGAGAATACTGCAAAGGAATTAACCATGTTATTATGCTCTTTATCGAGCTGCTCTCTCATAATTGTAAAATTCTGTCTTTGCAATTCATTTGTTTTTAATATTTCAGTTTTAAATGACTCGAACCTTACAAATAATTCCTTACCGATTCTATTCATTTGATCTGCCTGTTCATTTGATGTTTCAGACATTTTGATTATATTTTTGGATATTTCTCCAAAAGCTTTACCGCCGGCACCATATTTAGAAGATATGATAATGGCATTCAATGAATAAACTTTAATTTGGTCAGCAAGCATCCTAATTTGCTCTATGGAATCCATAATATTACTTGTTCTGCCAACGTCTTCTACTAAGGAATCAGAAAGTTCATTGTCTTGTGATATAAAACTTTGCATTCTATCAAAGGATCTAAAAAAATCTTCTTGGTTTTCATCTAAATCATTAGAGAAGTTTTTTTCTCCTTTTTCTTTATTGGTAAAATATGAAAGCAGCTTATTAGCTTTTTCGTTTTCATTTTTCATTTCCTGTTCAATCATAGGAAATTTTTCACCTATAAAGCTATATACTCTTCCAACTTCTTCAAGGAAAGAGTTAATATCCTTTACAGTTGTTTCCAATATTGCAGAATAGTCAAGGATATCCTGCCTTATATTATTGTCTATAATAGTTGCTGCCACTTTTTATAATTTCCCAACATTCTAAAAAAATTATATATCACGTTATAAATATAACATTTATTATTGCTTTTTGCAAGTAAAATTTTTATTACACTATAATTTTACAGTAAAAATATATTTAATTAAAGTTTTTTTAATTAATTTCAAAAATTTTATTTTTCAAATTCAAGTATTTTGCAGTATAATATATTCTATTTTGCGACTCTCTATTTCCGAATCCAAAACTTCTTCTGCTTACTGCAAGTATTGGAGGAGCTTGTATTCTTTTAGATATACCCATTCCCATGTACTGTTTCCACCATCTTTCTAAATCATCTACAAATTCAGCACCGCTTTTAAAATATTTTTTTAATGTTCCTTTTTGACATCCTATTTTTTCTTCCAAATTTCCTTCTATATAGAGTTCTAGTATATCTTCTAATATAGCTCTGTTCCAAGATTCCATTAAAAATTTGAATAAATAATCATGATAATCATATTTTATAGGATCGCCTTTACCTTCATCTACAGCCTGAGCAGTTGAAAGTTCAGCACTAGGTACAATGTTTATAGTGCCTTCAGGAATAATTTCCTTTTTAAATACTTCTCTGTTAACATAATTAGCAAGTCCGTATATCTGATATTTCCATAAATCAGCCAAACAAGCAAAAAATCCTGCACCATCTCCATACATAGTTGAATATCCAACCATAGTTTCTGTTTTATTGGCATTGCATGTAAATACACCGCCGAAACTAGCAGCTATAGCGGATAATACTCTTGATGACCTATCTCTTGCCTGTATATTCTCTATAACAAATGATGATAATTTTAGGTGATCTTCCTTACCGTCTTTTATAATAGGGGAGGTTTCTAATTGTTTTACAGTATAATCTACAGATTCCTGTATAGGTACTACCATATAAGCACAGCCTAAATTATCAGATAAAGTCTTTGCAAGGTTTTTAGTTGTATCAGAATTGAACTTACTAGGCATATTAACAAGTAAAACATTATCTTTTCCAATGGCATTTACATACATTGCAGATGATAATGCAGAATCAATACCTCCAGATACGCCTATAACAACCTTGTTTATTCCTATAGATTTCATAAATTTTCTTATTCCATAAATAACAGTTTCATATATCAATTTATATTCATTTTCTTCTTTTATCTCTATAGTTTTTCCAAATTCTTTATTTTTTACATCTATATCAATAAAATACAAATCTTCTTCATATCTTTTTCCTGTTAATAGTAAATTACCTTTATTATCATAAACAGAACTTCTGCCGTCAAATGTATACACTGTTTTTCCATTATTTTGTATTCCTACATTATTAATATATACAAGTGGAGTATTATGTTTACTTGCAATTTCTCCATACATACTATGTCTTTTAGCATCTTTAACTAAAGTATATGGTGAACTTGATATATTGATAAATAAATCTACATCTTTGTTAGAATTTATAATATCCATAGGAGAAAATGTATAATTCTTACTCCATGCATCCTCACATATAGTAAGTCCTAATTTTATCTTTTCTCCATTACATTCTATTTCTAAAGGTTTTAAATAATCTTTTATATCAGCATTATTCTCAAAAGCCAAGTCTTTTAAGCTGAAAAAATGTCTTGGATCTTCAAATTCTTTATAATTGGGTAGTAATGATTTTATTATAAAAGGGTATTCAGTTGTATTATTATGTATTAATTTACCGTCTTTAGCTACAAACATAGCATTATATTTTCTTATTCTTCCATCGAAATTCTTTTTATTCTTATCAGATGCAATATTTCCAAAAATAACATATATTCCATTTGAAGATTTTATTATTTCTTCTCCAAGTTCCTCACATTCTTTTATGAATCCTTCGCTTTCAAACATATCCCCAATCATATAACCTGAAACGCATAATTCCGGAAATATTACTATATCAGCATTTTCTTTTTTAGCTTTGCTTATAAAACTTATTATTCTTACAGTATTATCGCAAGGCATAGATGGTATTATCTCTAATTGAGAAACAGCTATTTTCATATTAAACGAACTCCAAATGTATTTATATTAATTAAATTATAAAGAAAAAATATAATAAACCGTTATATATATTATAATAAAATTTATTGATTTAGTCTACAGTTATAATTTATAATTAGAAAGGTTATACATTGGTATATGAGAAGAAAAGATTTTATATTTGAAGATAAAGAAGAAATATACAGTATGCTTAATAGTATAGAATTTGGTGTTATGGCTTTGCCTGATGATATACCTTATGCTGTTCCTATAAGTTTCTGCTATAAAAATAACGAAATATATTTTCATGGAGCTATGGCAGGTAGGAAATATGAAATTCTAAAGAATAATCCTAAAGTTTCTTTTAGTGCTTCAAAACCATATTCATATATACCGTCTGAATTTTTAAATGGTAAAATGATACCGACACAGTTTTTCTTTTCTGTTTTTATAGAAGGTAAATTTGAAACTATAGATGATATATCAAGAAGAAAAGAAATTTTATATGAAATAGTAAAAAAATACGAACCTAATAATTATAATCTGTCTATAGACAATAAGATGTTTGATTATGCACAAAATAATATGCTTATAGGCGTTATAAAAATTGAAAATCTCACAGCAAAAGCCAAATTCGGTCAGAATATGCAAGATGAAGAAATTACAATTATAATAGATGATCTAAATACAAGGTCTGAAGATATTGATATTGAAACTGTAGATATGATAAATAAACTAAGAAAATGAAAAAAATAACTTGAAAAAAGTATTATAAGTGATAGAATAAAAAAATAAAATAATCTTTTTTTATTCTAAAAAACTTTAGATATAATTAAATTATTAGTTGAGGAAAAAAGTTAATGCAAACAAGAGTATATAAAGCAGGTTCTATAGTATATTTTACAGGCGACACCTCAGACAGAGTTTATATCTTGAAACAAGGTCAGGCTCAAAGTATCTTTTTATCAGAAGAAACAGGTTATGAAACTAGGGAACTTATTAATATAGGCGAGTTTTTTGGGGTAAAAAGTATACTTGGTACTTATCCGCAGGAAGATACGGTTCAGTGCTTAACAGATTGTGTTGTTATTATCATTACTTATGAAGAATTTGAAAGTTTGATTGAAAAAAATAAACCTATAATCATAAAAATGCTTAAGGTATTTTCAAATCAGCTTAGAAGAATAAATAAAAGAGTAAGAGAACTTGTTGAAAATGATATAAGCGAAGAAGGACAGGATCCTTTAGAGGGATTATATGGAATAGGGGAATTCTACTTCAAGAATAAAAAGTATAGAAATGCTCTATATGCTTATAAAAGATATATACAATATGCAGATGAAGATTCCGCATTTTATAATACTGTAAAAGAGAAAATCGAAGAATGTAAAGAAGAATTAGATATCACAGATGATAGTGATATAGCACCTCCTGTTTCAAATGCTCCTGCTTCAGCTTCAAAAACTCAGGCTAAAGCAGCAATTAATGACCCTGCATACAATAAGGCTGTTGAGTTATATAATAATAATGATTATGTTAACTCATTAAAAGCATTCAATAATTTAATTAAAAGTCCTGATACTGCTATTGCTGAGAATTCTATATTTTATATGGGCAAATGTTATTATAATATAAACAAATATGATAATGCTTCTACTGTATTGTTGTCAGCAATAAAAAAATATCCTAAATCTCAAAATGTTAAAGAGGCTATACTATTTTTAGCTAAAAGCTGTGAGGGCAGCGGAAATAAAACTAAAGCAAAAGCATATTATCAAAAAGTTATTTCAATGCCTCCTATGGATAATTTTTCAAAGGAAGCAAATGCAAGTATTTCAAGACTGTAATATAAAAAGAAATTAAGGAACAAATATGGATAATAATTTAAGTTCTCATACAAAAAAATATAATACTGATGATGTTATATTTCTGGAATATGAAAAAGGTGATAAATTCTATTTAGTTCAAAGCGGTTCAGTAAAAATTACAAAAGTTATAAAAGATGTTGAAAAATTATTAGACATAGTTTATGCTGGTGAGTTTTTCGGTGAAATGGCTATATTAGAAGATACTACAAGAAGTGCATCGGCTATAGCAAATGAACCTACTGTGCTTTTAGAGTTGAGAAAAGAAAACTTCCAAAGCATATTGGCTAATAATACAGTTATGGCTTTGAAACTTTCAAAAACTTTTGCTAAAAGAATATTTGATGCTAAAAGAAGACTTTTAATACTTCAATTAAATGAAACTGACTTGAGAGTATATGACTGTCTTTTACTTTTGGCAGAGCTTCAAAATATACCTAGAGATCATTATTATGAACCTCAGGAACTAAATGCCACTATAAATGATATAGCAAATTGGTGCGGTGTAAAAGTAGTTGATGTACAAAAAGTTTTAAATACATTGGTAAAAACAGGTAAAATAGATATAAGAACTAATACCATATATGTTAAAAACTTAAAAGAAATTCAAAGACAAATCGATTTAAAGAGAAAGAAATCATAATAGTAAATAATTTTACTATATGATTGAATAAATTAGCTGATGACTGATTATTTTGGTTATCAGCTTTTATTTTATCAATAACATTATAATCATGTAAAAAATATTTATTTTTCATTAATTATTCAACTATATTCATCTAAAAAGGCATATTAATAGTGTAATAATTCACAATATTATGAAGTTAAAATATATGATGATTCTCTTTATTCTTTATTTTAAAATATTCATATTGACAAAATAATATAATTAATATATATATTTTTTATTATAAAATATTTTTACAAAAGAGGTTTATATGAAAAAAATTGTATTAATGGCAGTATTGTATACTTTATTTAGTTTTAATGCTTTGTATCCGGCAAACGAAGAAACAGAAGCACAGTTCTTCTTGTATATAGGATCTGGTAATATTGAAGAAGTTTCAAATTATATAGATGATAAAAAAATCAATATAAATGCCAAATTAGATGATGGTATGACACCATTAATATTATCTATTGTTTATAAGCAAGATAAAATAGCAAAAATGCTTATAGAAAAAGGTGCAAATCTTAATATCAAAGATAAGTCAGGATTTACAGCTTTAATACATTCTATAATGAAAAATAGAACAGAAGTATCAAAAATGCTTATAGAAAAAAAAGCTGATGTAAATATAAAGCTTTCATTAAATGAAAATGGAATATATATGAAAAATTTTACTCCTTTAATACTTAATGAAGATAAAGAAGTAGCTCAATCATTAATAAGTGCTGGTGCTGATATTAATATAAAATTGACTGCAAAATATCCTGGACAAGATATAAAATTAGAAAATGCTACACCTTTAATGTGGTTTATTTTGAATGATAATACTGAAATAGCTGAGTTATTGATAGAATCCGGAGCTGATATCAATGCTAAAGATAAAAGCGGAAAAACAGCATTAGATTATGCAAAAGAAAAAAACAATACTAAAATAGAAGAGTTACTTATAGCAAAAAATGCTAATTAATAATCTATTATTATTTATAGCGATAAACTTGCTGAAAGATAGCTAGCTGACAACTACTTATTTATCACTTTAAAAAGTTCATAAATAATTTTTATTAGTTGTTATATAATTCAATAGTGTAGGCAATATAGTAATTAAATATAAATTCTGTATTGCCTAAATAATAACTAATAAATATAAAATTGAGAAAATAATAATATATATATTAAAATATTTTAAAAAAAGAGGTTTATATGAAAAAAATTGTATTAATGGCAGTATTGTATACTTTATTTAGTTTTAATGCTCTGTATCCGGCAAACTCTGAAAATGAAGCCCTATTTTTATCGTATATAGCATCTGGTGATATTGAAGAAGTTTCAAATTTTATAGATAATAAAAAAATTAATATAAATGCTATAATAAAAAATAGTGCGACACCATTAATATTTTCTATTATTTTTAAGCAAGATGAAATAGCAAAAATGCTTATAGAAAAAGGTGCAAATCTTAATATCAAAGACAATTCAGGATTCACAGCTTTAATATATTCTATAATTTATAATAGAACAAAAGTATCAAAAATACTTATAGAAAAAAAAGCTGATGTAAATACAAAAGTATCATTAAATGAAAATGGAGTATATATGAAAAATGTTACTCCTTTAATACTTAATGAAAATAAAGAAGTAGCTCAATCATTAATAAATTCTAGTGCAGACATTAATATTAAATTCTCTTTTCAAGATGCTGGAGAAAATATAAAATTAGAAAATATTACACCTTTAATATGGTTTATTTTTACTGATAATTCTGAAATAGTTAAGTTATTGATAGAATCCGGAGCTGATATCAATGCTAAAGATAAAAGCGGAAAAACTGCATTATATTATGCGAAAGAAAAAAACAATACTAAAATAGAAGAGTTACTTATAACCAAAGGTGCTAAATAATAAAGAATATGTAGTGTTAAAATATTTATTAGTTAAAGCTGATAGAGATTTTTTATTTGTAAATCATTAAAAAGTTAAATATATAAATATTTCTAATATACATAAAATAAACTAAATAATTAAATGTTAGCATCGTGAAATTATATACCCTAATGAAGTATATACTTGACAAAATAATATAATTAACA
The DNA here is from genome assembly GCF_944393015.1 of uncultured Brachyspira sp. Classification (GTDB taxonomy): domain Bacteria; phylum Spirochaetota; class Brachyspiria; order Brachyspirales; family Brachyspiraceae; genus Brachyspira. The sequence goes on along the minus strand of NZ_CALXYQ010000008.1, from coordinate 7,040 downwards.
TATCTTTTTTGTAAAATATTTTAAAAGAGGTTTATATGAGAAAAATTGTATTAATGGCAGTATTGTGTACTTTATTTAGTTTTAATACTTTGTATCCAGAGCTTAGTAAAGATGAAAAAGAATTTGTATCATATATAGTGAATGGTAATAAAGAAAAAGTTTTAGCTTTTTTAAATAATAAAAAAGCTAATGTAAATTTAGATATTGTAGATGGTGCTACACCTTTGATTTTATCTATTATTTATGAGCAAGATGAAATTGCAAAGCTGTTAATAGAAAAAGGTGCTGATCTCAATAGAAAAGAGAAAGAAAGCGGTGCTACACCTTTAATCTTATCTATTCTTTATAAGCGATATGAAATATCAGAAATACTAATAGAAAAAGGTGCTAATGTTAATATAAAAGACAATTCTGGATTTACAGCTTTAATACATGCTATACAACGTGAGAAAACAGATTTATCAAAAATGCTTATAGAAAAAAAATCTGATGTAAATACAAAAGTATCATTCAAGACAGATGGATTATATTTAAAAGATTTTACTCCTTTGACATTTAATGTAGATACAGAAGTAGCTGAGTTATTTATAGAAGCTGGAGCTGATCTTAATGCTAAAGATAAAGATGGAAACACAGCATTATATTATGCAATAACTAAAAATAATAGTAAAATAACGAAGTTGATTTCTGACAAAGGCGGCAGATTCTAAAAATAATTTTTATAACTAGCTTTATAATATTTTTAAATTACTATTTTTATTTTAGTTTTTCATTAGTTCTTAATATTATTCTATGTATTAATATGATTAATATATTATATATAAGTAATGCTATAAAAAATATTTTCATTATGAACATAAAATTTTCAAATGTTCTAAGTCCGTTTCTTAATGAGAAATATACATAAGCAAATATAATCAAGTATCCATAAAATGGTGCAAATAGTTTATAAGCAAGTCCGTAATTGAAGGCAATAACTGTAAAGCCTAAGGAAAATCCAAATATTACAGCCTGTGGAATCAATGGAATAATGGCTTCATATCTATTTGTAAATTGTATTAATACTATTTGTTTTGCAAATATAATCAAAAATGCTGACAGACAAATAGATGCGAATACAAAAAGAGCAATAGAATAATAAACTATCTTTCTTTCTTTATTTTTATTATTATCCTTTTTAGCTATTAAAATATAAGAAAACATAACTGATGCAACAGGAGTACCTATATAGAAAAACATTTTTATTATTAATGATATAGTAGAGTAGTAGCCTGCACTTGTTTTATCCAAATATCTGTTTGCCATTAATACATCGCTTAATGATATCCAATTGAATATAAAATTTATTATTACAATATGTATTATATAATTTAAAAATACTGATAAATTTTGTTTAGATAAATATAATTTTATTTTATTTAATGGTATAAAGTAGGGGAGATTTACTTTTTTTAATTCTATTAAATTTATTATTAAATAAAGAACGCAGAATAAAGTAACTGTTATTATAGATTTGAATAATGTTAATCCTGTGATAATGAAATAAGCTAATAATAAAATTTTAGCTATAAATATTGCTATTAAACTCGCTGTATAATCATAGGCTATATAATTATTTATTTTTAATATGGATTGAGAAACTATACCTAAAATTGTTGCGAATATTCCAATAGATATTATAAAAAGTGAAGAGTAGCTTTTTATATTAAAGAGTATATCTATTAATGGTATTGATAATATATACAATAAAGATATTATAAAAGCTATAATGTAGCCATAAGCCCAATAACTTTTAGCATCTTCATCATCTTTATAATGATGCATAATATAATAACTGAAACTTGAAACTGTTAAAACTATTATTGAATATATATTGATTATACCATTATAGTGGGCAAAATCAGATATTGATAAACTTCTATTTACATATATAGAAGATACATAATTTAATACGCTGGCAATGCCATTTATAAAAACTAATAAAGCATAGTTGATATAATATGAATATTTTTTGTATAGATTTTTGATATTATTCATATTATATTAACTTATGCAATCTCTTATTGTAATAATTATCTTCTTCTTAAGAACCATATTAATATACCAAGTATACCGAATAAACAAGGTAAACCTATTTGAGCAACATATCTAATAAAATTAGTTTGAGTTGTTGTAAGAGTAAGGTTTTTAATGCTTGCTTCTTTAGGTCTTATTGTGATTTTCTGTCTTGCTTCTAATAGATAAGCAACAGTATTCATAAATAAGTCTTTATTTCCAGCAAAAGCAATATCTACAGACTGACCTTGTTCAGGATTGATGTATGCATTCAAAGCAAATGTAGCATCTCCAAATACTACAATTCTTGCAGGGTCTTTTCTTCCTTCTATTTCATAAGTACCGCTTATAGCCAAAGGAACAGGTCCTGGTACATCTGTTCTAGGATTGAATCTAGCTCTTGATAAATCGAAAGTAGCTTCTTCTTTTCCGTAACCTTGAGGTGTAGTTGTAATTATATTTTCAAAACTTCCATTGTATTTATTTTCACCGCTTAATATACTTCTTGCAACAACCAAACAAGCAAACACATTTCCTTCTTTTAATGTTTGAGTTATTGGGTGAGAAGTATATTGAGGTACTATATTAACAGGTATAACTACGCTTGAAGCAGTATCTATTATATAGTCATTTTTAGTTTTAAATCCCCAATCAGATAAGAAGTTTCCTAAATTGCTGTTAAATTTACTTCTATCCATAAAGCTATCATATAAAACAAGAAGTTTTCCGCCTGTTTTTACATAATTATTTAATTTGTCTATTTCAAAATCGCTGAATGTTTCCACAGGTGCAGCTATTACTATTAATGATGCATCTGTTGGAATATTTTCAAGTATTATATTCAATTCTTTTACTTTATAATTTTCATTTTCTAAATAAGTTTTAACATAAGATAAACCTTCACCGCCTCTGTCTTGTATTTGTCTTTCACCATGTCCTACTGTGAAATATACAGTATAAGATTCTGTATCAAGCAAAGTATATATAGATTGTGTAAATTTTTCCTCTCCAACAAATAAAGGATCAGAAGTTACTTTTGACTGAGTTGTTAAATCTTTTCTGTATACTCTTACTTGTTTTCCTTGCCCATAAGTAAATACTATTTCTCCAACTTGAGTCATTTGATATTTACTTTTAGCGGAAGGTTTTTCTATAGGGTTAATATATTCAACACTTATATGTTTATTTATTCTTTTATATTGTTCTAATAATAAATCAGCTCTCCAATCTGCTGAAGTTGGATCTGTACTAGGCGATCTCAATACCACTATAGAAAGAGGACTATCTATTCTTGATAAAACATCCATAGTTTGCTGAGATACTGTGTATGATTTATTTTGTGTCAAGTCAAATCTTATAGGGAAATTTATACTTATAATATATAATCCTACAAGTATAGCAAGAATTATTATTAATGATAATATTCCAAAAAAAGCTTTATGTACGAATCGCATCTTTAAAAAAGATACTATCTGTTTTCTATCTACTATTAATGTAGTAATAGTTATTATAGAAGTCAATGCTAATACTGCCCAAAAAACTGGAGTAGGAGTTTGGGTTACTGCATAAAAGAAAATCCAAGCAAAAAATAATAATACCCAAGATGCTAATGTAGCTATTTTTAAATTAAATTTCTTATTTGACATTTAGTAAAAATCCATTATTTGTAAAATTTCAATTAATTTGAATAAGTATTATATATAATTAACGATAAATTTCAATAGTTATGTTTAGTTACACTTATTCTGAAATATTATCGACAGTTTATATACTTACTTTATTTATTTTAATTCTATTTCTTTGGATTCTTTAGTTTCCCAATCTATTTCAAATTTTTTCCAATTATTTATATCAAATATATTATCTCTAACATTATAAAATACATTAAAATTATAACGATTGTAAAATTGTTTGGTAATGTCAAAGCTATTTAATTGTATTATATCAATACCATTTGTTTTATAGCTATTAGTTATAATATTATTGTTAAATATGTTTTTTATATTTGGTATATGCTTTACAGCAATATATGGCACATCAGCTATAGTCATAAAGTTTGTATCTATTTGTATGTTTCCTCTGCTATTAAAATCTTTATAAATTAATAAAGCATTATACCAAGAAACAAATTTCAATTTATCTTCAAATACTGTTGTATTAACATCTCTTCCATGATCTGAAACAAGTATAATTTTGGTATTATCATATACATTATTTTCCTTTAGATATTGTATAAATTCAATTAAGATATTCATAGATGCTACATTAGCATAAAAATGTCTTACACTAACTTCATTTTTATAAAATAATAAATCTTCATCTTTAATGTTTTTCACTTTTGAATAAGGTAAATAGTCTGAAGAAACAAACATAGGTTCATGTGTCAGCATATTATGAAGTATATTATAATAATTTCCTTCTTCTTTTATATTAATAAAATTTTTAGTATTTGATAAAATAGCATAAGTATATATACTAGAATTAACAATAAAATCATCAAAATTAAACCAACTTCCATTTCTATAAAAATCATATCTCAAATTTATAGGTAGCATTTTAAATATGGAAAACCTTATAAATCTATATTTTTGATTTACTTTATTATGTTCATTAATATCCGAATAACTAATATCAAGATTATTATTATTTAAATAATTAGAAATGCTATAATTATCAATAATAATATTATTATAAGCGTTTATATTTGTGTAATTTTGAAAAATACTTAAATCAGGAATATTTTTAAAATTAGCATATACTGGTTCTAATATAGATGTTTTATATCCATATTTTTCTAATGATAAAGGCAGCATCAAAAGAGCTTCATTATGCTTATCTTTAATACTGTAATTAGCGTTTGTACTTAATTCATAAGGTAAATAATCATATCCTCCAAGTAAAGAAGCTATAGTTGTTGTAAAATCAGAAAATGATACTGTATTTGGATAAATAATAAATCCGTCTAATTTTTCTTTATATTTAGGATATCTTTCTAAAGCATCTGTCCAATAAGAGTTTATTGCTCTATCTAATATAAAAACAAATATATTTTCACCTGTTTTAGATAAATTAAATATTTTTATATCTTCATTATTGTTATATAAAGCATTATTTTTTACAATATTTTTATGAGATTTAATAATTGTATAAACGTTAAATACTGATATAAATATAAATACTATTAATATTATAGAATAAATATTTATAAGTATAAAGTTTTTTTTCTTTTTTAAGATAAAAATAACTAGCATACTAGATAATAGTATTAATATTATCATCAATAATATATCTTTAAAAGATGATATAAGCAACATACTATCATCAAATATTAAATCTGCATTGATATTCAAATAATTTCCCGTTAATATAAATACATTTATTAACACAGTAAAAACTGCAAACACCGATAATAATGTCAGATAATTTTTAATTTTTTCTGAAAACAATAAATATATAAATAAAGGATAAAATAAAAATAATCCAAAACTCATAGATAAGTTATTTAATATCAAATAAAACGGATTAGAAAATTCCTGAGGAGAAGCTCCTATCAAAGATGTAGGAATAAATAATCCTGAAAGCAAAAATATTAATAAACAAGATAAAAATAACAATTTATCTCTATAAATAATAAAAAAATCATTAATATTTTTATCATTAAAAATATATTTATAGATATATCCTATATTTATTATAAAAGTCAATATTAATAAAAATGTATATATGTTAATAGAATATGATTTAGGTTTTAAATTATAATATATATCCACATTTTCTTTTATATTATTTATATCAGAATCTAATTCTAAAATAGCATTTTTTGTATTAGGTCCATTAAATTCTATTCTTTTTATATGTTTTGTAAGTTTCTTAACATTACCATTAAATTCAAATATATCGCTGCTTTTAAAAATTTTGCTGTAATATTTAACTTTAGCTGAATATAAATAATTATTATCTTTTATAAAAAGAAAATTAAAATCTGATAAATATGCTTTCCTTTCTATTCCAGCCAATGAAATAAGTAATATAAATAATACTGTAATTATTATAAAAAATATATTATAACCTTTTAGTATCTTATACCTATTAATCACAAATATATTATATAATTTATACTCCATTATAATATTCTTAATTAAAGAAAATAAACAGTTAATAGTCCAATAAAATAAAAGCCCTGAAGGTGAATTATATAGCAATACTAAAAATATCAATGATACAATATATAAAGGCAAACTTTCTTTAAACTTTAACTTTTTAGAATAAACAAAACCAGCCAATAAACTAAATAAAGTCATTACAAATGGAAGTAAATTTATACTAATATTTCCGACATGAATTAAAGCATCTGGTTTAGATAAATCTTTTATAAATAAGAAAGGAACTCCATTCAAACCAGATAAACTATGCACAAAATTATAAGCTGCCATAAAAAATGGTATTTGTATTAAAAGTCCTAAAGTACCTCTAAAAGCATATATTGTTTTGTATCCATTTATCCTTTGACAAGCTCTTATTAATAAATATCTTTGATCTCCTTTATATACTGCCTTGATATTATCTATCATTGGCTTCATTTTATCTTGAATAGTTCTTTCTTTAGCTTGCCAAGATTCTGCTATATTATATAAAGGTAAGGATAAAAAATTTATACATAAACTAAGTAAAAATAAACTTACACCATAATTTGATTTAAATACGTTATTAAATAAATAAAATAATATTTCTATAATAAATTCTATTGGATATATTGTTATATTGTAAAGAATATCAAAAAACATCACAATACCCCAGGAAATTATTTTCTTCGAGTTTGTGATTCTTATGATAAGATGATAATTTATATAAAAAACATAATTTATGTGTTATGTGTTGACTGTTGACTGTTGACTGTTGACTGTTGACTGTTGACTGTTGACTGTTGACTGTTGACTGTTGACTGTTGACTGTTGACTGTTGACTGTTGACTGTTGACTGTTGAC
>NZ_CALXYQ010000007.1 GCF_944393015.1 uncultured Brachyspira sp. | reverse complement strand
TAGGAGATACTAAAAGTGCCTCAGAATAAAAATATATCGGTACTATAGCATTGTCATTCATAAAAACATTCTCTGCTAAATGAAGTGAATGCATCCTTATTTGATTGTTTTTGTTTGTGGATGCTATATCAATGTAATCATCGAAAGCCTTGTTTGAATATGAGCCGTAATTGTTTGGAGCATCACTTTTAAAAATGTTTAAAAAGTTTATAGGATCATTATAATCGGCATACCATAAATAAACAGCTAAATCAAAATTTCTGTCATACATGTTTTGTAGATAAGAAGCCCATTCATGCTTAACTATTCTTACATCAATGTTTAAATTCTCTTTAAGCATACTTTGAACAGCATCGGCAATATTTATGTCAAACTCCCTTGTAGCTATAAGCAAATCAATTACAGGAAAATTTCTTCCGTTTTTGTATCCTGCCTGAGATAATAATTTTTTAGCTTCTTCTATGTTTTTCTGATAATTGGAAGATATTATATACTCTCCTGCTTTAGTTCTGAAATCTCCGTTTATGTCATTAATGCCATAAGGAACCAAACTTCCAGCAGGACGCTCTCCGCATCTTGTGATTGATTTTACTATATAATCTCTGTCAATTGCTAAAGATATAGCTTTTCTTACCTTTTCATTTTTTAAAACTTCTTTGTTTAGATTGAATCTATAATAATATGATGCAGCAACTGGTACAATATGAACTATTCCTTTTTGCTTTAGGTTTTCAATATCATTTCTAGGAAAAGGCTTTGCAAAATGAATTGAATTATTAAGCACACCTGCAAGAGAAGTATTAGGCTCTTCCATCAAAAGAAAAGTTAATTTATTAGGCTTTATATTTTCATTGTTCCAATAGTTGGTATTTCTTTCTAGTATTATGCTTTTATCGAAATTCCTTTCAGTCATTTTAAAAGCACCATTTCCAATATATGTTGCGGGCTTTAAAGTCCAATCATCTCCGTATTCATTTATTATATTTTCACGAACAGGATAAAAAGGCGGATAAGCAGCAAGCTCTAAAAAGTATGCAGTAGGGCTGTTCAATTCCACTTCAAATGTATAATCGTCTATTGCTCTTACTCCAAGCTCTTCTATAGTTTTTTCGCCGCTTATAACTTTTTTTGCATTTTTTATCACTTCAAAATAATAGCTGTATTTATTGGCAGTTTTTGGATCAACGGCTCTCTTCCAAGTATAAACAAAGTCCTGTGCTTTAACTTCTTTACCGTCGCTCCATTTAGCATTGGTTCTCAAATGAAAAGTGTAGATATTGCCTGCTTTATTAATATCCCAGCTTTCAGCAGCTCCGCCTATTATTTTATTGTTGGCATCTTTTTTTGTAAGACCTTCAAAAGCATGAAGAATATATATCATAGTAAGATTATCTGTGTTTAAAGTGGGATCCATAGTTAAAGGTTCCGGAGCAAGATTTATAACTATATCATTATCACTCATTTCTTTTTTTGAACAAGATACGAATACAATTAACAGCATTAATAAACCAGCAGTAATTATTTTTTTGAACATTTGTTTTTCCTTTGATTAATTTATAAAAAGTAAGCTTATATTTAATAATTACTTGTATACAAATAATTAATATATGCACTTTTGCCTGCCAAAGTCACGCTTCGTGAGGCATACTTAGTATGGTTCTCTGACGAAGTCGAGGTAAAAAGAACAACGTAAAAATTGAGAAACTTAAAAATTTTCAGTATATACCTAAACAATTACATTTTGTCAATTTTTATATTTTGTAAATATATTATCAACTTTTTTGTCGCTCAAAAAAGTTGCAAAAAACGCATATACTACAACTTAATATTTTAAGAATGTGTATTAAATGTAATATAATACCATAGTTTTATGTAAAAATGCAGTCTTTTTGGTTCTTTTGGTCACAAAAAGAACTGGGGGTGTGGGGGCAAAGCCACCACAAGCAATAAAATTAAAAATCTAAATTTTTATAAACTTAAAAATTTTTAGTATATACTATAAATTTTAAGTTTATACTGTAATGAATTTAATATATGCTTTTTTTACTCATAAATAATACTTTATTATTATTTCTAAAATAGTGCATTTAAAATTAATCATTTCAGTATATCATTTATAGAAGATACACATAAATCAACAGCCTTATCTATTTCATCTTCATTTATAATTAAAGGCGGATTAAAATAAATTACATTTCCCAAAGGTCTTAATAGAAGTCCTCTTTGAAGTGCCTTTTTATATATTTGATAACCCATTCTAAGTTTAGAGTCAAATCCTTCTTTTGTATTTTTATCAGTGACTAATTCCATAGCATTAATAAGCCCTATATTTCTAATCTCTCCTATATTTTTATGATCAAGTAATTTTTCTTTTAATTTATTATTTAAATATTTCGCTCTTACTTGAGCCTTGTTTATAATATCATCTTCCCTTAAAACTTTTTGTACAGCCAAAGCAGCAGAACAGCCAAGAGGATTTCCGCTGTAAGTATGACTATGCATAAAAGCTTTTCCTTCATTGTAGTCAGCATAGAAAGCATCGTATATTTTGTCGGTGGTTATTGTTATTGCCATAGGCATGTATCCGCCTGTTAAGCCTTTTGAAATACACATTATATCTGGGCTTATATTAGCATGATCGCATGCAAACATTTTTCCTGTGCGTCCGAAATTTGTAGCTATCTCATCAACTATAAAAACTACATTGTATTTATCGCAAAGCTCCCTTAATTTTTTCAAGTATAGGGGAGGATATATTCTCATTCCAGCAGAAGCCTGAAGCAAAGGCTCTACTATAACGGCACAAGTTTCTTCTCCGTATTCTTTAAACTTTTTTTCAGCATCTTCAAAACATTCGCATTTGCAAGTTTCTCTGTTTTGATTGTATTTACATCTGTAGCAGTCAGGTGCTTCTATATGTATAGTGTCCATTAACATCGGTTTGTATATTTTTGCATACAAGTCCAAACTTCCAACGGATAATGCTCCAATAGTTTCACCATGATAACCGTCAGTAAAACACATGAATCTTGTTCTTTTTGTATTTCCTATTTGATGCTGATATTGAAAAGCCATTTTTAATGCAGCTTCTACAGATGAAGAACCATTATCAGAAAAATTGAATTTAGTTAATCCTTTCGGAATTATTTTTATAAGCTCTTCGCATAATTTAATAGCTCCTTCATGAGAGAAGTTTGCAAATATAACATGCTCTAATCTGTCAAGCTGTGCTTTGATATTGGCATTTATTTTTTCATTGCAATGCCCAAGTAAATTGCACCACCAAGAACTTACAATATCAATATACTCTTTTCCGTCTTTATCGTATAAATAAATTCCTTTTCCTCTGTCTATAATGATTGGAGGAAGCTCTTCATAATCTTTCATTTGTGAGCAAGGATGCCAAATATATTTTAAATCCTTTTCTTCTAATGTCATAACTAGTCCTTTATTAAGTACATATACTAAAAATTTGTAAGTTTGTCAATTTTTTTGTTGTTATTTTTCCAGCGACTTCGTCAAAGAACCTTATATCCTCGATAAACTCGGATACGCTACGCGAAAGTGCAAGTATAAAATTAGTACTAATAATACTAATTTCATTTTACATGTATATAAACTATTAAATTTAAGCTACAATATAGCCTTTTTGCTTCTTTGTGGCAACAAAAGAAGTGGGGTCTGGGGCAAAGCCCCAGAATAACAACAAAAGTATAAATTATTTTTGACAAAGTATATTTTTTTATGTATATATTAAGTAAAAATATTATTCTATTCAAATAGATTTTCTATATTTTTTTCATCTAGTTTTAAAATACCGTCTATAACAACGCCTATAATTTTTACTCCTGTCATCTCCTCTATCATTTTTCTATTATCATCATGCATTTCATTTGCCATTTCAAATCTATTTAATATAACACCATTAACTTTTAGATTTTTACTTCTCATATACTCTATAGTTAAAACTGTAGAATTGATTGTTCCAAGTCCGGCATCTGCTATTATAAGAGAAGGTATATTTAATTCTTTTATGATATCTTCTAAAAATATTTTTTGATTATTATCATAGCGAATAGGGCATATTATACCGCCGCTTCCCTCTACTATCATATAATCATGCCTGTTATCTATATTTTTATAAGCATTTTTTATAACCTTTATATCCGGAGGATTCCCCTCAATTTGTGCTGCCAAATGAGGGGAATAGGCATGCTTATAAGTGTATGACACCATTTCATCATAAGAATCTAATAAATCGGCCTGCTGTTTTACATACCAAGCATCGCTGTCTGTTATATCAGAGCTTCCGCTTAATGCTGCTTTATAGTATCCTATATTCAATCCTTTATCTTTCATGTGTTTTGCAATTAATCCTGATACATAAGTTTTACCTATATCAGTACCTGTTGCTGTTATAAAAATAGCTTTAGCCATAAATATTTCCTAATAAATTAATCTTTATTATGAGTTAGTCTTCTTTTAACTCTATTTTATATCCTAATTCTTCAACCATTTTTTTATCTGTTTCTATTGAAATGCCTGCAGTTGTGAGCATGTCGCCTGTTATAGCGGCATTAGCTCCGGATAAAAAGCATGATCTTCCTTTATCTTCTAAAAGTCCTCTTCCTCCTGCAAGTCTTATGAATGCTCTAGGATTAATAAATCTATAAATAGCAACTATTCTTCTCATATCATCTTCAGTAAGAGGCTTAATATTTTCAAAAGGAGTACTTGCTATAGGATTAAGCATATTAACAGGTATTGACATTATCCCTAATTCTCTAAGCTCTATTGCCATATCTATTCTATCTTCCCAAGTTTCGCCCATTCCCATAATACCGCCGCTGCATACTACCATTCCTGCTTTTTGTGCTGATTTTATAGCATTGATTTTATCATCATAAGTATGAGTAGTGCATACTTTAGGGAAGAAATTTCTTGAAGCCTCTAAATTATTATGAACTCTTTTAAGTCCTGCATTCTTCATTTTTCTGAATACTTTCTCATCAAGCAAACCTAAAGATGCACATACATATCCTTCAGTTTCTTTATTAATGGTTTCTATTGCATCATAAACTTCATCAATCTCTTTTCCGTATAAAGCTCTTCCTGATGTTACTATAGAATATCTTAATACACCTTTATTAAAATCGCTTTTTCCTTGCTCTAATATTTTTTCTTTATCTAGAATATCGTACTCATCGCATTTTGTATCATAATGAGATGACTGTGCACAGAATTTACAGTTTTCTGAGCATTTTCCGCTTTTAGCATTGATTATTGAACACATATCGAATATATTAGAGCAGAAATATTTTCTTATTCCATTAGCTACAGAGCATAAATCTTCTAATGGTGCTTCTACTAATTTCATGGCTTCTTCTTTTGTTATATCATAACCTTTTATTATTTTCTCTCTTAATTCTTCTAAAGATATTTCTTTTTTGATAATTAAATCTATATTACTCATATATTATAACCTCCTATTTATGATACTCTATGATTTACACTCCCTGAAACTATTCTGTCTATTTTACCGTCCTGAAATTCCGCTACAAGAGCAAAAGTTTTATCTATATCCAATACTTTTACTATATGCTCTTCATTGTCTATATTAAGCGAAACTTTTTTTCCTATTAAAAAAGAACGTTTTTTGTATTCATCATAGAATGCCACATTATTAAAATAGTATTCATACATTCTTTCTAATATCTTAGCTATTAAAATATTTCTTATATCTTTGTTATTTTGCATTTTATTTATTGAAACAGCTATATTATTAATTTCTTCAGGAAAACCATTTTTAGGGAAATTAACATTTATACCTATTCCTATAACGGCATAATCCAATTTACCGTCTTCAAAACTGAAAGCTCCTTCAGTAAGTATTCCGCATACTTTTTTACCATTTATAAATACATCATTAACCCATTTAATCTGTGTATTTTCATTTGAAATTTCTTCTATAGATTTTGACACAGCCATAGCTGCAGCAGTAGTGATGAATGAACTATTAAAAATCTTTTTCTCTTTTTTTAGATTTAGTATAATGCTCATATATATGCCTGTACCATAAGGCGAGAAGAAAGATTTTCCATTTCTTCCGTATCCGCTTGTTTGTTCTTCTGCAATTACTACGGTTCCGCTGTCAGCTCCGTTCATTGCCATGCCTCTTGCTACAATATTTGTAGATTCTACAGTTTTATATATTACAAAGTTGAATTTATCTTTATATTTAGGCATATTATCTTTTATTATTTTTGATGATAATATGTCTGTTTCTTTTGATAGAGCATAGCCTTTATTTGATACAGAAAGAATATCATAACCTTCATTTTTCAAAGATTTTATAACTTTCCAAATGGCAGCCCTGCTTACATTCAGATCATTTGCTAGTTTTTCGCCTGATATGAATAATCCCTTATTTGATTCTAGTATTGATATTATATTTTCTTTTAAATTTTTTCCCATAATTGAGAATAATAACATAATAACTATAATTGTCAACTTTAAAAACATAATAAGTTTACAATTTTTATTTAAATTGTATAAAGTATGAACATCTATTTTTGATTAGGAGTCATATCGTATAATTGATATACATACTATAAAAATTCAATGTATCAATATTGTACATCTTTTATGATTTATATACTCTATACACTGTCTTAATTATTAATAGTGTTTTATAAATATACAATACTTTAAAAATAATTGGCATATTTCTTGCATATATAATAGTGTAAGCGATGATGACTCGGTGAGAGTTAAAACAAATGATAGTTAATCGCTGATTAGATTTAGAAATATAAAAGTTTACATAAAAAGGAGTTTAATTATGACTAAAAGATTATTTTTTCCAGCTTTACATTCTATGTTAGATGATTTTAGAAGTTTTGACGAGGCATTCGGCAGTTTATATAACAATGATGAGGTTAGAAAATTATCTCATTACAATATAGAAGAAGATGATAAAAATTACACTATAGAAATGGATATGCCGGGTGTAAGAAAAGAAGATTTAGAAATAGGTATAAAAGAAAATGTACTTTCTATATATGCTGAAAGAAAGAGAGTTAATAAACAAAAACTTATTGAGTCTTCAGCAGAAAATAGTGAGAATAAAGAAAATGATAATGAAGTGGTTGTTTCTAAATATGAACAAAGCTTTAATATCAGCACAAAAGGAATAGATGTTGAGAACATTGAAGCTAATTTGACAGACGGTGTTTTAAAAATAGTTCTTCCTAAAAAAGAGGAAGTAAAATATGAGAAAAAAATTAGTATAGGTTAATTGTTATTAATTAAATGAAGGCTATAAAATATAGAGGTTTATGGAAAATTATTAAAAATTAAAAAATAAGAGATAAGTTAATATAAATTAAGGAGTTTTAATATGTCAAGAAGAATATTTGTACCAACTTTACATTCAATTTTTTCAAATGCTAATAGATGTAATTCAACAGGAAACTGCGGTCATTATAACGGCTACAATGCTTATAATGATTATCATAATAGAGTATCAAATTACAGAATAGAAGAAGATGATAAAAATTACATTATAGAAATGGATATGCCGGGCGTAAAAAAAGAAGATTTAGAAATAGGAATAAAAGAGAATATACTTTCCATTTCTGCTAAAAGGAAAAAAACTTTCAAATCAGAAAATGGAGAGTCAAGAGAGGAAGTTATTTCAAGCTATGAGCAAAGCTTTAATATCAGCACAAAAGGAATTGATGTTGAAAATATAGCTGCCAATTTGAATAACGGCGTACTTATGGTAACACTTCCAAAGAAAGAAGAACTTAAATATGAGAAGAAGATAGAAATCAAAGGAGAATAATTAAAGCCTATATGTAAATTCAATTCATAAGATATAATCCATAATAATAGGGACACAGGGTAGATAAAATATCCTGTGTCTTTTTTATTTTATAGTAATTTTTTTTTCAGTATCAAAAGTGATATTAAAATAGTTTCAATTTTTTTATATATCATAGTATAATATAGTAAAGAAGTACATATTATATTTAATAAAGGTATATTTATGAAAAATACACATCTTCCAACAGGCTGGCAAGAAGCAAAATTAAGAGACATTTTATTTATATCATCAAAAAAATATGATCCGCAAAAAAATAAAACTAATTATAAATGTATTGAACTAGAACATATAGAAAGCGATACAGGAATTTTAAAAGGATACATTAATTCTAATGATCAACTTAGTATAAAAAATATATTTGAAAATGGAGATATACTTTATGGAAAATTAAGACCATATTTGAGAAAATTTCATAACGCTAAATTTAACGGAGTATGTTCAAGTGAAATATGGGTTTTAAAAGGTAAAAAAGTAATTAATGAATTTTTATATTATTTTATTCAATCATATAAATTTGATCATATCGCTAACATATCTTGTGGTACTAAAATGCCAAGAGCAGATTGGAGTTATATGTCAGAAATAAATTTTATTATCCCACCCCTAGAGGAACAAAAACGCATAGCAGAAGTATTGTCATTATGCGATGAAGTTATAGAGAACCTTACGGAGTTAATAGAGAAAAAAGAGCAGTATAAGAAAGGCGTAATGCAAAGACTGCTAAGCGGTGAAGTGCGATTCAAAGAATTTACGGACGAGTGGAAAAATACTACTTTAAATGAAGTTATAAAAGAAAAAACTGTCAAAAATAAAAATAATAAAATAAATTTGGTTTTGAGTGTAACTAATAAAGATGGATTTGTAATACAGAATGAATTCTTTGGAAAAACTATAGCAAGTAAAGATTTATCTAATTATAAAATAGTTGATAAATGGGATTTTGCCTATAATCCTGCAAGAGTAAATGTTGGTTCAATATCAATGTTAGAAAATTTTGATGTTTGTATAGTTAGCCCTATGTATGTAGTATTTAGTATAAACCATGAAATTATATATAAATATTTTTTAAAATATTGGATTCAATCACATAATTTTAATGGTTATATAAAATCACTATCTGCAGGTAGTGTAAGAAGTATATTATCATTTGATGCTATGTCTACAATGAAAATAAAAGTTCCAAGCCTAGAAGAACAGAAAAAGATTGCAGGGCTGCTTTCGGTTATAGATGAGGAGATAGAGAATCTTAAAAAGCAGTTAGAACTTCGTAAACAGCAGAAGAAAGGGCTTATGCAGAAATTATTAACAGGTGAAGTTAGAATATAAGAAGGTTTTGTTTTTATGGTATTTGTTTGCCTTTTATTTATGGGATTGCTTTTTAAAGTTTGATTTATTTTTTGATTTTATATTATTTGTACGCTTTTTGGTTTAAGGAATGCTTTTTAGTATATAAAATCTTTTTTTCTTCGTTCTTTTTTGATTAGCCAAAAAAGAACCTTATATCCTCGATAAACTCGGATACGCTTCGCGGAAGGCTGCATTTTTAACTTGAATTTCAGGTATTATCACATATTTAATACATATTGTAATAATATGAGGTTGCAGCACTTGCGTTTTTTGCAACTTTTTTGAGCGACAAAAAAGTTGATAATATATTTAGAAAATATAGAAATTGACAAAATATAGTTATTTATGTATATACTATATATAAAAATGATAAAAGGAATTAAACATGAATAAACCAAAAATAGTGGTGCTTGACGGATTTATATTGAACCCGGGAGATATATCTTGGGGAGAAATAGAAAGCATATCAGATTTAACTGTTTATGATAGAACCGATTATAATAAAGTGTATGAAGCAGCTAAAGATGCTTGGGGAATATTAAACAGTAAAGTTGTAATTGATAAAAAGTTAATGCAGTCGCTTCCAAATTTAAAATATATAGGAATGCTTGCTACAGGATATAATGTTGTAGATATTGAAGCTGCTAAAGAATTAGGAATTACTGTTACTAATGTAAGAGGATAAGGACCTCAGTCTGTGGCTCAGCTTGTAATGGCTTTTGTATTATCTCTTTCTTTTAGGATAGTTGAACATAATAATCAGGTTCATAATGGCGATTGGATAAAATGCAAAGATTATTCTTTTAGTTCTTATCCTTTAATGGAGATAGAAAATAAAACTATGGGTATATTTGGATTTGGAGATATAGGAAAAGAAGTTGCAAAAATGGCTGAGGCAATGGGAATGAAAGTTTTAGTTTATTCAAGAAGTAAAAAAGAAAATATTGAAAATGCTTCTAGTATAGATGAACTTTTTGAGAGATCCGACTTTTTATCTCTTAATGCACCTTTAAATAAAGAAACAGAAAATATTGTTAATATAGATTTGATTTCAAAGATGAAAAAACAGCATTTTTAATAAATACTTCAAGGGGCGGAGTGATAGTTGAAAAAGATTTGGCTTATGCTTTGAATAATGATATTATAGCCGGTGCCGCTTTGGATGTACTTTCAAAAGAGCCTCCTACAGAAGATAATCCTCTGCTTACTGCTAAGAATTGTTATATAACTCCGCATTTTGCAGGCAATACCTTAGAGGCTAGAACTAGACTTATGCATAAAGTTTATGAGAATATAAAAGCATTTTTGGAAGGAAATCCTATCAATGTTTTAACTAAATGATATTTATTAATTATTAAATACTGAAAATTTTTAAGTTTGTCAACTACTAGCCGTAGTAGCAACCCGCACGGTATTGCTTATTCTTAACGAATGTCCTTTATACGTGCGGCTGATTACTTCTCATTACACAATTATATTTAAAACTTTAAATACTCACTTCCCCAGTTAAAAGCCTCCGCCATGTACGATTCTAGAGAACTCAATTTCTAGAACTTTATATTTAAAAAATATTTATTAAATGTAGAATATTCCACAAATTTATACTAAAAATGCAGTTCTTTTGGTTCTTTTATACCAATAAAAGAACTAGGGGGGTGGGGACTAGTCCACACAAATAATAAATAATTTTTTACAAAATATAGTTGTTTAGGTATATATTATGTCTTTTAACTCATTTAAAAACATGTTATTTATTTTATGAGTTGATACTGTAACCCTTAGAAAATTAGCTAGTATGTTTTCTTTATCATATTTTTTTACGAATATATTTCTTTTTAGAAGTTCTTCGTATATATAATCAGAAGTTTTATTGACATGTTTTATTAAGAGGAAATTCGCTCTTGAAGGCACTACTATAAAACCTTCTTTGCTTAAGAGTGTATCTAATCTTTCTCTTTCTAAAACTATATCGAATATATTATTATACGAAGTTTTTTCATCTCTCAAAGCGGCAAGAGTTATAGTTTCAGATATTTTATTTATTCCGTATTTTTGTCTTAATTTTGAC
The DNA here is from genome assembly GCF_944393015.1 of uncultured Brachyspira sp. Lineage (GTDB taxonomy): Bacteria > Spirochaetota > Brachyspiria > Brachyspirales > Brachyspiraceae > Brachyspira. The sequence continues at coordinate 88,770 of NZ_CALXYQ010000007.1, read as the reverse complement.
ATGTTTTCTATGTTTTCTGAATTGGATATTATAAAGTTAATATTAAGTCCTGATAAAGAATGAGAATGTGCAATAGATCTTATTATAATTAAATTTTTATATTCGTTAATTAATTTTATAGCACTTTCTCCGGCAAAGTTTATATATGATTCATCTATAACATATATTCCTTCATAATGTTTTAGGAACTCTTCTATTTCTTTTATATTTATGAACATTCCAGTTTCAGCATTAGGGTTGCTTGCTATTATTATAGAATTTTTATTTCTTATATGTTTTTTCAGACAAATATTATAATCTTCTCTAGCTTCAATTACCTCATAATGCATTTTATAATATAGAAAAATTCTTGTATATAAATCTCTGTAAGGCTCTTGAATAAATATTTTGTATTTATCATAAGAGTTGATAATACAGGCGAAAGCTTCATACATACCATTAACAGAAATTATATTATTATTTTCCACATTAAGATATTTAGACATTTCTTCATCTAATTGCTGAGGACTATACTCAGGAAAGAATCTTAGAGAATCAATATCAAATTTTTCAAGCTCTTTAATAATATTTTTGGACGGCTTGTATGGATTTTCATTTTTGTCTAAAAAAATTTCTTTGTTCATTATTATTATGCTCGCCTACGCCCAAAGGATTGACTTAATAAATCAAACCAATTCTTAAGCCCGCTTATATTTAGCTTTTTAATATTTAAAATATATCATTTATAATTATCTTATTATTTTTAAATTAGTTTACACTTTTAAATTTTATGTTTAGTTAATGTAATATTTTTATTAAGTAATGTATTATGTTTAAATAAATGAAGAATTTTGTCGATAATTATGTTAGGTTGATTATTCAAAATCAGCTTAAATTTTGTATATTATATCTTAAATTAAGAGGCAGATTTCAATGTCAGTAAAACAGGTTTCCGATCAAGAAATATTATCAATGTATTTAAATTATGAAGCAGTGGAGAAAGGATTATCTTCCAATACTTTAGAATCTTATAAAAGAGATATTGTAATATATCTTGATTTTTTAAGCAGAAATAAAAAATCTATTTTAAAAGCTACAAGAAAAGATATTGAAAAATTTTTAAGTGAAAGAAAAGAGCAAGGTTCAAAGTCAAGAACTGTGGCAAGAAATAAAGTAAGTATAGTTAACCTTTATAAATTTTTAGTAATGGAGAATTATATATCTAAGAATCCTACAGATAATTTAGAAGTTATAAGATTAAAAAGAGTATTGCCTGAATCTCTTACAGATACAGAAGTAGATGATTTGCTTGCAGTTCATAATGAGAAAACTGATAAAGGATTAAGGGATAAAGCTATATTTGAACTTATGTATTCTTCAGGACTTAGAGTAAGCGAAATTTGTTCTTTGAAGATTGATGATATATTTTTTGAAGGAAAGTATTTAAAGATATGCGGTAAGGGTAAGAGAGAGAGGATAGTACCTATTAATGACAGAGCTTTAGATATTTTGCAAAGATATATTCAAACCAGTAGAGTTATAATGGTGAAGGGTAAAAAGACTTCCGAATTATTTTTAAACTTCAGAGGTGATAAAATTTCAAGAGTAGGTATTTGGAAAATAGTTAAAGAGGCTATGAAAAAAAGTAAAATAGAAAAAAATATTTATCCTCATACTTTAAGACATAGTTTTGCAACACATCTTATACAGCATGGTGCAGATTTAAGAGCAGTACAAAGAATGCTCGGACATTCTGATATTACTACAACAGAGATTTATACGCATGTTGATTCTTCACATCTAAAAAAGCAAATAGCAAAACACCCTAAACATTCTAAACATGCTAGACAAAACACTAATATATAATAAAATATAACGAATTGGAAATAGTAAATGAAAAGAAGCATAATAGCCACAACAATATTATTACTTATATCTATATCATTGGTAGCATTGACTTTCGGTATAGGTGAGCGAATGACAATAGTCAGTTATAATGATAATACTCCAGATTATCTTTTTGATGAAACAGAAAAGAATCATAGAATAGATATGTATAATCCTGATTCTCTTTCTCTTGTTACTTCAAAGCCTATATATGATTATGATTTATCAGTAGATTTAGAAGATATATATACTGAAGAAGAAATTAGTGCAGATTCGGATATAGAATATTTGAATCAAAATATGCTTCTTAGCGATGAAGAGATGAGCAGTGAAATGCCTAATCCTAATATACTTCCTGCTATGGCATATAATGCTAATAATATAGATAGAACTGCAGATAAGCTTAGTGTAGCTGTAGATTTAGCTATACAAAATGCAAGAAGCAGAGAAGCTCCAAGAGTGGCAATAGATTTATCTAAAATATCAGTATTCAGATATGAACCGGTAGTTATTAATGCTTCTGTATATACTGAAGATGTTGTAAAAAATATAAGTATATATGTAAGGTATAAAAAAGATAAAATAGTTAGAATGAATGGAGATGAAAGACATTCTATCAATGTATTTAAAGTTAAAAATTCAGAGTATAAAGGAACTTATTTACATCCATTCGGCGGAGATTTAGGAGAATATCAGGCTGTTGTATTGGTTCAAACTAAAAATGGCGTGTATGGTTATACTAAAGACTTTACTGTTAAAGGCAGACAGTCACCTCCTGCTAAAGAAACTAAAAAAATAGCTACTTTAGAATACGCAATAGATTTAACAACTAAAAAGATTCCTAGCGTAGAAACAGGAGAGCCTACTACTTATGATGCTATATATGATTGGATAAGATATATGAAATGCGATATGTTCTGGGCTATAGGAGGACAGACTACAGGCTGGACTGCCGGAATCACTCCTGAAGAGCCTTGGGCTAGGGATATGATTAAAAATATAGAAAATCTTGCTTCTAGCAAAGCTAAAGGTAATGTAGAGCTTGGTGCTTATGTTATGAGTTATTTTGCTGCAGGCGGCGGTGCTAGAAAAGGCGGTTATGAGGTTTCTATAGGATACAATTCTGCTACTCAAAGTCTTGTAGAGAGCAGACATATATCTTTGGACGATCCTAAAAGAGTACAGGATATTATAGATATATTAAAAAGATATGATTCTAATCCTAATATATCATATTTAGGTCTTGACTTCATAAGAACAGGCGAGGTTGATGGATATGAGATGGTTGATGAAATGGTAGAGCTTACAGGAGTTTATGTACCTGCTAACTGGTCTACTATGAGTAAAGCTGCTCGTATGCGTTGGCTTGCTATAAATAGAGGCAGAAAAGAAATAGGTATGAAATGGAGATGGTTTAGAGCTCATAAAGAAGCTTTAATAATAAAAGCCATAAAAGATTCTGGAATAAGAAAAAAATTATGGGCATTTACTTTAGGTTGGAATCATGGACAGGAGCATGGACAGGATCCTTATATGTTCTTTGATGCTGGTATAGATTATGATGCAGTTATGATATATGAAGCTAGCCGTCCTCAGCATGTAAGTATGCTTACTGCTTGGCCTCAATATCTATCAGGCGAATACAATGTGTTAGTTGGAAATATGATAGACAACAGACTTCAGGACGGAAGTTTAAGACCGGAACTTGAATATATGAGAAGAGTATATGAATCTGAAGCTAAATTTAATAGAAGCAGCAGAATAAGAGGAATATTCTTCCATGATATATCAAGAATGTTATGGTCTAAATTTAGAGGTTCAGGAAATGGTATAAGAGAATGGGCTAATATAAATGCTTCTATTGTTTCAAGAATAGAAGAAAAATATTCTGAAAACCCATTTAATGTTACTGTTAAATTGGATGAAAGAAACAGAACAGGAGTACTTACTATAGTTAATAGAACTTCTAAAAGACAAAGTGATGTAACTATTAAAACTGATTTGGCTCAGGCTTTATCTACTATAGTGCTTGATACTGAAACCGTTGATATTGGGCCTGGGGAAACTGTTGAGGTAGGATTCAGATATGCTTATGGCAGAAGCAGATATTCTTCACTTATGGCATTTAGAGTTGCTTCTTCTTCAGGTGAGGAGAATGTAGCGGTTGCATATACTTTACTTAATTCTTTAAGGGCTAGACCTAAACAAGAAGAAAGTCCTACTTTAGCTAAAAGCACTGATGATAAAAAAGAAAATGAAGAAGTGAAAGATAATTAATAGAATATAATTAATATTAAAAATAGGGAGTAATTTTTTACTTCCTATTTTTTTATTTAAATCTTATTTTATTTAATATAAACTTCGATTGGCATGTTTTTCTTTTTATATTAAAAATATCTTTATATATCTATGAAATAAAAAAATTATAGGGTAGTATATACTAAAAATTTTTTATGTTTTATTGTTTATTTAAAAAAACATTATACTTTTTCTTTTTGATTTATTCTGCCCGCCCACCCGCCCCTTAGATTTGTTTTTTAATCTTTTATATAATATCTGTATCCTGATTCTTTTATAGCGTCTTCAAATACTTTATTATCTAATTGCTTTTTAGTTAATATAATGGCTTCCTCATTATCAAAACTTACTCTTGCATATACATCTTCAATTTTATTAAAATTATTCTCTATTATTTTAGCACAATGCGTACAAGTCATTCCGCCTATTTTAATTATTTGTTTATATGGATAATTATTCTTGTTTTTATCTTTTACTTTAACTTTTTCTATTGTTTGAAATCCTCCTCCTGATGAACAGCAGTTTCCTGATTTAATCTTTTTTATATAATTTATCACAGCGAATACAGCTATTATAATTATAATTGATAATATTATTATGCTTTCCATTATTATCTCCAAAGTTTTATTAGTATAAAAAATGTTATACTATTCTAACAAATATAATATGCTTGTCAATAAAATTTTATAAAAAAACACTTCTTACATTTAATTTTAAGTTTTAAATTCCGTATTTATTAACAGTATAAACTATTTAAGGAAATTAAAATGAATAGATATATATTATTAATTTCATTTTTTATTATATCATTGAGTTCTTCTTTTCTATATTCTCAGGATAATTTAGATGATAACCCAACTAATGCATTAAAGAGCAGATTATTTTTTACAGAGAGAGATAAACTCACTTCCAAAATGAATATATATACATCTTGGAAGGAAACATATAAATATTTGAGGGATAATAGATTCAGATTTTATAAAAGAGCAGGCAGAACTCTTACATTAGAATTTAGATATAAATATCCTAGTCAATTATATGTTAATAATGGTACTCCTATAACATTTACATTTGATGATGGAAGCACACTTGAACTTACTAATATACAAAAAGTTATATATAATCTATATTTAATGGGTGATATTAACTATTATGATGTTGAGGTGAGATATAAATTCAATCAGGACAGTGAATTTGAAAGTTTTGCAAATAAATCTATATCAAATATAAGATTTAACTTTATAAATCAATTTGGTGAAGAAGATTATGAAGATATAGGCATATCTATATTATCAACAAGTAATTGGCAGGAAATATTTAGAGCATTTAAAGATGGTATTGATGCTTTAGAAGAAATACAAGGTACAAATGATAATAATTATTAAAGATAAGTAATAAAATAATAAAGCCAATCATAGCAGTATATATAATATGCTTTTGATTGGCTTTTATATTATAATAAAAATTTTCTTATATTAATTTGCAGGACATTAAATCCTGTTCTATAGAGTTGCTTAAAAACTCTACAAATACATCGTATAATATAGGGTCTAATTTAACATGCTTTTCTATAAAATCTTCTCTCATAATATTAAGAGCCTCTTCAGGAGTGAAAGTTTTTCCTCCTCTGTATTTTCTAGCAGGGTCTATTAAAGCATCGTATACATCTATAATTTCAAGCATTTTAGCAGGGAAATAGGCAAAAGCCTCGCATTCATCTATAGCTTTGGCATCATAAGTCATTATTCTCTGTATTTGGAAATTAGGATATTTTTTTAATTTCAAAGCATGTAAATGTTCATAAGGGCCGTATCCTAATCCATAATATTCATGGTGTAAAGCCACTGTAAGTATAACTTCAAGAGGATATTCAGAAGTTTGACTTACTAAAGCATAGCTGTTAAATAAGTGTTTTTTTATTCTTTCATAATCTCTTCCATTAGCTCCCTCAAAATAGTCTAAGTCTTTAACTTTTCCTATATCATGAAGTAAAGCTCCTACGGAATAAAGATTCATTTCTCTTTCTTCTATGATTTTGATACCTTTATCTATACAATCTTCAACAGTAGCTAAATTTTTATGAATTCCTTCTTTGTTGAACATATTTTCAACTTGCTCATAGAATTTTTTATATTTACTAGTATATGAAGTTCTTATTTTATGTACTAAATGTCTTCTGTTTATTAAATTGTTATAGAATACCATAAAATTCACATAAGATATAAATACTCTGTTAGAGTGCGACATTACTCCGCCGTCAGAATAATTTCTAAGTTCATCAAATACCTTCTGTGTTTCAGTATTAGCAGCGAGCATGTCAACTATAGTAGTAACTAGATTTGTAGTAGTTTCAGTTATTTCCTGATTTTCTTCTTTAGCCTGTTCCTGAGTGATTTCTTCGTCTTTAATCTTTTGAATACTTTCAAACATAGTAACTTTTGCTATAAGTCCTACATCATTACCTACATTTACGATTTGCTGAGCTGTATTTTTATTGATTCCTGTTTCTTTATCTACTGCTATTTCTTTTAGTTTTTCATCATAATTTTTTATTGTATTAACTTTTTCCTTATACGTCATTTTAGAGATTTCAGATATTCTCTTACCCATCTCTTTCTCTGACTCTTTAGGTGTTCTAAATACATAAGGTGTAGATTCTTCTGAAGTATTATCTGAATTATTTGTTTGAGTTATAGATTTAAATTCTTCTATGAAGATAGAAAAATTTTTAGGTATATATATTTTTAGATTGCTGTATTTTTCATTATCAATTATTAAGCCTAATTGTTCTGTTGGAAATACTATAACTTTTCTTTCTTTGTCTAATCTAAATAATGGTATATTGTGAGCTATTAATTGATCTTTTATGGTTTTCAGCTCTTTTACTGTTAGAATTTCGTATTTTTCAATCAAATCATTCATTATAAAAAATTACCTCAAATAAAAATTACATAATACTTTCGGATTATATTATATAATATATTTGAAAAAAAATAAATATAAAAAAATTATTTTTTTATTTTGACGCCTGGGCAGGCTCTTTTGAATTTGCCGGATATTAAATTGCCGTTTTTGTCCATATATTCCTTCCAATATGGGAAAGTGGAGCATTGATTAGGTTTAGCACTATTAATAGTGCATCTGTTATTTTCATCTAAGAATGTACAGGCTTTATCATCGGTTACTTTTATATAATAACCATATCCTTCTTCATATTCTAAATATTTATTTATAAAAACTAAAGGTGATATTTCTAGGAATTTAGATGCTCTTTTTATATCATCGTCATTAAAAAATACATATCCTTTTTCTTTGCAGCATATACCGCATCCAGTGCATGAAAATGTTAGTATAGAATTTTTATTATTTGATTTGCTGTATTTTTTCATTTTATTGATTTTATTTAAGTATAGAATTCGCTTGAGATTTTATTGTATTAGCTAGATTTTGTTTTCCCATTTTTGCGTACATTTCTGATACTTTTATATAATCATTATACAAAGCTCTCTTTTCTGAATCATTCATATCTTCAATTTTTTTTTTTCCCCCATTAGGGATTTTTATATCTATATTGAATACTATACTGTCAGGATTATTTTTTATTATATTTTCATTAAGTACTGCTATTGAAGGCCATCTTCTGCTGTCTCCAAGCTTTGCAGTGGCTATTGATGATAATGTATCAGTCCACTTTGTTTTATAAGTATCTGTATCGTATGCCAATGCATTATTATTCGCCTGTGTATTATTTGCAGCAGCATTTGTATTTGCTGTTGGCGGATTAGGCGGAGGTGTTGGAGGAGTAGGCGGTGTTATCTCAGGCTCTTTCGGAGGAGTAGGAGGTGTTGCAGTGTTAGTTTGAGGTCTAGTAGTATTAGTCTGATTGTTTGCCGCATTGTTAGTTTGAGGTCTAGTAATATTAGTCTGAGTATTTACTGTATTGTTAGTCTGCGGTCTAGTAGTATTAGTCTGAGTATTTATTGTATTGTTAGTTTGCGGTCTAGTAGCATTAGTTTGATTATTTAATGCATTGTTAGTCTGAGGTTTAGCAGCATTAGTTTGATTGTTTACCGCATTATTAGTTTTTATATTATTAGTTTGTGGTCTATTAATATTAGTGTTTATATTGTTAGTAACAGATATAACATTATTTGTTATTAAATCATTAGTATTTAATGTATTATTATTTGTAATTTCTTCATAGAAATTATCATCTATTTCATTATTTCTTCCAGAGAAGAATTGTACGCCTAAGAATGATAATCCTAATATTATAATTATAATTCCCACTATAGGAACAATTTTATTAGATTTTTTATTTTCACTTATAGAATGATCAGGAGCCACATAAGGTTCAGCTGGTTTCTTCTCGATTTCAGGTAAAGAAGAAGTTTTTAATTCATCTTCTGTTTCTATGATTTTTATTTCTTTATCTTTCAATTCCTGAATTTTTTCATTGATAGTTTCTTTTAATTCTTCTATTTTTGTTTCTGATGCTGAAGAAGAATAATCTTTATAGTTTTCTACAGAAGCATTTTCATCTATTGTAGGAGCAGATTTTATAGCAGTATCAATTTCTTCCTGATTGAATTTAGATTTCTGAATATGATCGTCATCAGTAGGTATAATAACAGGTCTTTTAAATATATCGCTTTTACTGTATGTAGCTTTTTCCTCTACTTTTACAGTTTCCTCTTTCACTGTTTCTTCAATTTTTTCAACTTCATCAGTATCTGCTTCAGTTTTCTCTTCGGCGATTACATCAAGTTCTTTAGTTTCTTCTACTGCTGTTTCTTCTTCTGCTAATTCTTCTTTAGTTTCTATTTCTTTACTTTCTTCACTAGCTTTATTTTCAGATATTGCTTCAGTATTTTCATCTTGAGTATAATTATTTTCTTCTGCTTTTTCAGTTTCTTCGTTTTTTTCTTCTTCTTTTTCTCTATTAGATTCAAATGTTTCAAAAGAATAAGGAGATGAAGCATTATTATTATGAACTATTGCTGATGATGTTATAGTTTCTGTATTTGATTCTTCAGTAGCAGCAGCAGTATCTTCAATCTGTTCATTTTTTTCTTCTGCTTTTTCAGCTTCTTCTGTTTTTATATTATGTGCAGCAAATACACTGCTTATAACAGGTTTAGAAGTACTTATTTCTTCAGTAGTATTTCTAGTATTATCTAAATTATCATCATCATCTACATCTACTATAGCTATACGTTTTTTAACGCTTACAGGTCTTGATACATTCTTAGATTTTGCCTTTATAGCTTCTTTAAGAAGAGTTATAGACTCTCTTTCTGTTTTAGTTTCAGTATTTTCTGTCTTAATTGACTCAAGTTTTCTAACTGGAGTTGAAGTTTTAAGAACAATTTTTCTATCTGCTGTTTTTATTTCAGATGTAGCTTCTTTAATTATATCTTTTAAATCTCTTTTTTCATCATCATTTTTTTTCAGAATGGAAGTTAATGGCTTTGTTTCAGTTTTAGTTTCTTTTAATTCTTTAGTTTCTACTGTTTTTTCTTCTGCTGTAGTAATTTCAGCAACTTTTTTAACAGGTTCTTCTTTTTTTTCAACTTTTTCTATAGTTTTCTTTACAGGTTCTTCTTTCTTTTCAGCTTTTTCAACAGTTTTTTTAGCTGCGGTTTTCTTTACAGGCTCTTCTTTCTTTTCAGCTTTTTCAGCAGTTTTTTTAGCTGCAGTTTTCTTTACAGGCTCTTCTTTCTTTTCAGCTTTTTCAGCAGTTTTTTTAGCTGCAGTTTTCTTTACAGGCTCTTCTTTCTTTTCAGCTTTTTCAGCAGTTTTTTTAGCTGTAGTTTTCTTTACAGGCTCTTCTTTCTTTTCAGCTTTTTCAGCAGTTTTTTTAGCTGCAGTTTTCTTTACAGGTTCTTCTTTTTTGCTAGTAGTTTTTTCGGCTGCTGATTTCTTTGTTTCTTTAGTTTCGTCTTTTTTGTTTGTTGTAGTTTTTTTTGTTGCCATATTTTCACTCTGTTATATTTTGTTTTCTGTTTATTAATATACTTTTTATAGTATTCATTGTCTTTTCATCGAATATGTTTTCAGTTATATTGCCTCTTTTTAAAGAATCTATAAGATATTTATTTAAATTTATATCTTTATTTAGATTTTTTTCTTTTGCTATATAAACATAATTACACATAGAAAGAATTATTCTAAGCTGATTTCCATCAGAAGAATATTTATCTATTAATTTTTGAGGCTCATCTATACCTAAACAACTTAAATTATAACAAACTTTAAAGAAAAGTTTATTAGTAACTTGTTTAATTTGCGTATCTTTTTTAGTTTTTTTATTTACAGTATATAGTATAGAAAAGTCTCTAGCTTCAAAATTACATATAGTAGCATAAAACTTTTCTTGATAAGGCATAAGATAATGATGACTTTTTGCCTTAGATTCTACTCTAGTAATAAAACCTTTCTCTTCTAAAGTATCCAATGATTTTACTATAGTAGCATTTCCGCCTATACCGGCTTCATTTAATATTTGAGAATGAGTTGTTTTAGCTATTCCAAGCTCATAATCATAATTAGCTACTAAAGTTCTGTATACTTCTTTAGAAGATAAAGATAATTTCTTCCAAGTATTATTTTCTGTTATAGATTTTGGAATGAACGAACACATTGATGCTATTGACAAAAATGTGTCTTTATCTATTGTTTTTAATTGTGCTTTATTGATTATATCTATAATGTTTTCCAAAATTCTACTCCAGTATGTATATAATATATCTAAATTAATATAAAATCAAGTTTTAACAAAATATTTTATTCATTGTATATTTTGATACTTTATTTTATATAAATCAGACTTTTCTTATCGGATTTGTTTTTAATAATTTTATTTTGGATTTTTCAGAATAAATTTTCCAAAAATCATCCAAAAATTCCCCAAATTTCAAGATTTTTAGGCTATTTTGGGGCTCATTTTTAGCAAAAATGGCAAAATATATTTTTAGCTAGCTTTAATATGTATTATATGTTTTATAAATACTATATTTTAATAAAAAAGCCTGAAATTTTATAAAAAACACCCTTTTTAGCTATTGTGTTTTTCTAGGTGTATGATATAATAATAAAACAGTTGATGAGAAACAAAAAACAAAACATCAGCTGACATAAACAAAAATAAAAGTTCTTTGAAATATGGATAGCAGAAGCAATTTAAGAAAAACAAAACACAACTGGTGTAAATGAACTTAATAAGTTCTATGACCCAACGGTTACAATTTGTAACATTTCTTTAAGTAAGTAAATCTCTATTCAGTAGAATAGAAAAATAAAGAATCATTTCAGATTCACAAAAAGTGAGTATGGAGAGTTTGATTCTGGCTCAGAGCGAACGTTGGCGATGCGTCTTAAGCATGCAAGTCGAGCGGACTTATTCGGGCAACTGGATAAGTTAGCGGCGAACTGGTGAGTAACACGTAGGTAATCTGCCGTAGAGTGGGGGATAACCCATGGAAACATGGACTAATACCGCATATACTCTTGCTACATAAGTAGAGTAGAGGAAAGGAGCAATCCGCTTTACGATGAGCCTGCGGCCTATTAGCCTGTTGGTGGGGTAACGGCCTACCAAAGCTACGATAGGTAGCCGACCTGAGAGGGTGACCGGCCACATTGGGACTGAGATACGGCCCAGACTCCTACGGGAGGCAGCAGCTGAGAATCTTCCACAATGGACGAAAGTCTGATGGAGCGACATCGCGTGAGGGATGAAGGCCTTCGGGTTGTAAACCTCGGAAATTATCGAAGAATGAGTGACAGTAGATAATGTAAGCCTCGGCTAACTACGTGCCAGCAGCCGCGGTAATACGTAGGAGGCAAACGTTGCTCGGATTTACTGGGCGTAAAGGGTGAGTAGGTGGACTTATAAGTCTAAGGTGAAAGACCGAAGCTCAACTTCGGAAACGCCTCGGATACTGTAAGTCTTGGATATTGTAGGGGATGATGGAATTCTCGGTGTAGCGGTGGAATGCGCAGATATCGAGAGGAACACCTATAGCGAAGGCAGTCATCTGGGCATTTATCGACGCTGAATCACGAAAGCTAGGGGAGCAAACAGGCTTAGATACCCTGGTAGTCCTAGCCGTAAACGTTGTACACTAGGTGCTTCTATTTAAATAGGAGTGCCGTAGCTAACGTCTTAAGTGTACCGCCTGAGGAGTATGCCCGCAAGGGTGAAACTCAAAGAAATTGACGGGTCCCCGCACAAGTGGTGGAGCATGTGGTTTAATTCGATGATACGCGAAAAACCTTACCTGGGTTTGAATTGTAAGATGAATGATTTAGAGATAAGTCAGACCGCAAGGACGTTTTACATAGGTGCTGCATGCCTGTCGTCAGCTCGTGTCGTGAGATGTTGGGTTAAGTCCCGCAACGAGCGCAACCCTCACCCTTTGTTGCTACCGAGTAATGTCGGGCACTCTTAGGGGACTGCCTACGTTCAAGTAGGAGGAAGGTGGGGATGATGTCAAGTCCTCATGGCCCTTATGTCCAGGGCTACACACGTGCTACAATGGCAAGTACAAAGAGAAGCAAGACCGCGAGGTGGAGCAAAACTCAAAAAAGTTGCCTCAGTTCGGATTGGAGTCTGAAACTCGACTCCATGAAGTTGGAATCACTAGTAATCGTAGATCAGAACGCTACGGTGAATACGTTCCCGGGGTTTGTACACACCGCCCGTCACGCCATCGGAGTTGGTTTTACCTGAAGTCGTTAGCCTAACCGCAAGGGGGGCGGCGCCGAAGGTGGGACTGATGATGAGGGTGAAGTCGTAACAAGGCAGCCGTACCGGAAGGTGTGGCTGGATCACCTCCTTTATTCGGAGATTGTCCGACTTAAATCTTACTGCTATTCATATTTGAAAGAATTTTTCCATATTATATTTTTTATACCTCGTTAAATAAACTAGCCTATCCGGCTGGTTTTTTTGTTTTTAAATATTATTATTTATTAAATTTAATATACCTATTTAAATTTGTATTATTTGTGGGGCTACCCACACTCCTTTTGCGACCGTAGAGAGTGCTGCGACTGAAAGGAGTACCTGACGAAGTCCACTGTAAGTGCAGGTATGGTATTGCCACATACGAAGTACGCCTGCGGAGAGAAGCTTATATCCTCAATAAACTCGTATACGCTTTGAGAAAGGCTATATTTGGCTTAAATTTAATAAATTATTTTATATGTAATATAATTTTAGTATGATTAATATTAATTTTATACTTGCACTTTTTGCAACTTTGGCGAAGCCCGCAGAGCGTAAGCGGCGGGAAAAAGTTGAATAAAAAAATTGCAAACTTAAAAATTTTTAGTATATACTAATTTAATCGTTAGTGGTTTCTTCAATAAAGCCTAATGATAAATCCGTTTCCTTGCTGTAATTACTAGAATAATACCAGCGGTAAAATTTCCAATTATTAGTATCAAATATATTATTATTTACATGATAATAACTATTAAAATCATAAGTGTTTGATGATTGATTTTCAGGCTTCCAACTTCTTATTCTTATTATATTAGCACCATTAGTTTTATAATCATTAGTTATTATTTTATTATTGAATATGTTTTTTATATCTTTTATATGATTAACTGCTAAATAGGGCATATCTGCTACAGTCATAAAATTGGTATCAATATTTAATCTTCCTTTTGCATTAAAGTCTTTGTACATTAATAAAGAATTATATAAAGCTATGAATTTTGTATTAGGCTTTTCAAAATATTTAGAGTTTATTCTATATCCATGATCTGAAATAATTATTATCTTTGTATTATCATAAACATTATTTTTTTTAAGAAAGTCTATTATTTTAACTATATTTTTCATTGAGGCAGCATTAGCATAAAAATGTCTTACGCTGTTTGTATCTTTATATATTTTTAAATCATTTGTATCTATATAATTCAAAGATACTGAAGGCAATAAATCAGGAAGAAAATAATGAGGTTCATGTGTGGTATTGTTATGCATTATATTATAATTATTGCCATTTTCATCTATATTTATTAAATCTTTAATAGAGTCTAATAAAGCATAATTTTCTATACTCGTATTCATGATATTATTTTCATTTATAAGCCATTTTCCTCCGCTGTATAATGTTTTTCTTAGCCATACAGGTATTATTCTAAAAAATGAAAATCTTATCAATTTATCATTATCCAAATTAGATGTTATTATATTATTTTCATTTGTATATTTATTTATACTGTAATCGTAAATATAATCTTTATTGTATGCTTTAATATTGCTGTAGCTTTTAAATATGCTTAAATCTCCATTAAAAGACATATTAGCATAAACAGGCTCAAGCATATAGGATTTATATCCGTATTTTTCTAATGATAAAGGCAATGTTAATAAAGCTTTATTATGAATGTTTGTAATATTATTATTTTTATTAGTGCTTATTTCATAAGGTAAATAATCATAACCTCCGTAAATAGAAGCTATAGTTATTGTATTATAATTGTATGAAACAGTATTAGGATAGAATGTAAAGCCGTCAAACATATCTTTATATTTTTCATATCTATTAAAAGCATCAAACCAATATGAAGGTATGGCTCTATCCAATATTATAACGAATATATTATCTCCATTTCTTGAGATATTAAATATTTTTTCTCCGTTTTTTAATTTATATGATGTTTTTGTATATGTATCATCATAGCTTAATATCTTATATGTATAGAATATTGATGAGGCAATCAAAACGAATATGATTATATAATCAATATTTAACAATATAGATGATTTAGATCTTGTTATTATAAAATAAATTAATGATGATGATATTAATATAATTACAATATTTATTATTATATCTTTATTAATTATTTTTATATTACTGTCAAATATAAAATCAGAGTTCATATTAGGATAATTGCCTGCGAATATAAATGTATCTATTATGAATATTATAGATAAAAATATAAATGCTAATGTTATATAATTTTTTGTTTTATCTGAAAATATATTATATATAAACAGAGGATAAAATAAAAATATTCCAATACTCATTGAAAGATTATTTATTATTAGGCTTAAATGATTATTGAATTCTGATACTGAATTATTTATCAATGATGTAGGTATAAAAAGCCCTGATAGTAGCGTTATAATCAAACATGATAATATTAGCAGTTTATATCTATTTTTAATGAAATTGTTATTTTTAATCAATGATTTTTCTATATAATCAAAGTTTAATGTCAATATTATCACTGCAAAAATAGTTAAAATATTTTTTATATCTGTTTTATTTTTAAAAGACATCACAATCAATATTATAAAAGCCAATATAATAGATATATTACATATTTTTAATATTTTATCTTTATTTAATGCTTTATATAATTTATATTCCAAAACAATATTTTTAATTAAAGAAAATAGGCAGTTGATATTCCAATAAAATAATAATCCTGAAGGCGAATTATATAATATGATTAGAAATATTAATGAAGTTATATATAGAGGCATACTTTCTTTTATAGTCAATTTTTTACTGTAAACCATTCCCGCAAGTATACTGAATATAGTCATAGTAAATGGGAGTAAATTAATACCGTTTATTAAATTATCAGGCTTTGAAAAATCTTTTATGAAAAATAAATTTCCCTGAGATAAATCGGATAGGCTGTATATAAAATTATATGCTGCAATAAAGAAAGGTATTTGTATTAAAAGCCCTAAAACTCCTCTGAAGGCATAAATTATTTTATATCCGTTAATTCTATGACAGGTTCTTATTAGTAAATATCTTTGATCACCTTTATAAACGGCTTTTATATTATCTATAATATGCTTCATTTTGTTTTGAATGTTTCTTTCTTTTTCCTGCCATTTTTCTGCTACATTATAGAGAGGAAGAGATAAAAAATTTACTGATAAACTTAATAAGAATATACTTGTACTATAAGATAAATTAAATATATTTTTAAATAGAAAAAATAGAGTTTCTATAATAAATTCTATTGGAAATATAAAAATATCAAAAAATATATCTGCTAATATCATATATATTATTTAAAATTTAAAAATTAGAGAATAATATAATAACATATATTTTATATTATAAAAGTATATTAACATAATATTAATAATTTTTATAAAACTCTTGTTTTTTTATTAATATTAGTTACTATATAAATGATAAATAAAATTATTTTAGGTTTTTAATTTATGAAATTTATATTTTCCAGATTTTTGATAGGAAGTATTGTCATATTGATAGGTGCTTATATTCTACTGCAATATGTCTTTCATATTTATATTCCGGCACTTGCATACACTCCTGTATTCACTATAATAGTTGCTATTTTGATAATGGCTTGGGGCTGTGCTATAGTTGTGGCCAGAGGTTTTTATGCATCTAAAATACTTTTGGGACTATTTGTCATAGGTACAGGAATATATGTACTTATAAGATACTGCTTTAATATCAATATGCCTTTTATATTATATACGCCAATATTTAGAATGGTTATAGGTATGATAATAATATTTTTGGGTGTTTATATACTATTCGGCATGCATTATGTAAGAGACAGTATACCAAAAAATAAAAAAACTAAATATAATGTTTATTTCAAAACTGATAGTATAGATTTATCCGAATTGGAAATAGACAGAAACAGAGCTATAGATATTAATACAATTTTTTCAGATACAGTGGTTTTTATAAGCGATAAGGTGCAGGTTCATATAAAGGCTTCAAGTGCTTTTGGTTCTGTTTCTCTTCCTACAGGCGACAGTGTGAGTTTTGGGGAAACTAATTTTGTTATTGGCAACTCTGATAAAATACTTTATTTAAATGTAAGTTCAGCATTTGCTCAAATCAGGGTTCTTTATAAATAAATGTTTTATTAGAAATATTGTAAAAGAGTAATTATTTATGCATATAATATCCGGAAATAAAAAGGGAAGAAAAATAATAACCCCTAAAAGAGATTTCAGACCTACACAGGGTAAGGTTAAAGAGGCTTTTTTTAATATAATCGATATAGAAAATAAAACTTTTTTGGATCTATGTTCCGGCAGCGGTGCTATGGGGTTTGAGGCTTTAAGCAGAAATGCTAAATTTGCTGCTTTTATAGAAATAGACAGAGAGGCTGTAAAAACTATATTTTCCAATGCTAAAGCTATATTCAATGATAATGAAAATATATATAAAATAAAAAGAGTATCGGCTGAAGATTATGTAAAAAAGACTAATGATAAATTCGATGTTATATATTTAGATCCGCCATACCATTCAAAGATATATTTTGATGTTATAAATAATATAATAAAAAGAAATATATTAAATGATAATGGAGTTTTAGCTACAGAGTTTGGGGCAGATTATTATAAGAAATTTTTAGAAAATGAAGAATTAAAAAATATAATATCCGGTATTATGGAATATGATATAAAAACTTATGGCGAAAGTGTTTTGATAATATTTAAGTATATATAAAAAAAGAGATGCTTATTAAAAAGCATCTCTTAATAGTTTTTCATAAACCATTTAGCCGTAAAATATTTTCATAAACCTTAATCTATATTAATCGTCCCATTGCTGACCCATTAACTGACCATTAGCAGCTACATATATTTCCATCATATTGTTAAGTTTTATTTTGTAATTACCCCATTCTTTTTCAACATCTATCATTCTAGCCTGAGGATAAGTTCTTCTAACAGTATTAGCTACAGCCTGAGGTAAAACGCTCATAGGTACTCCGTTATATTCTCCGTCTATATTAAGCCAATTACCATTAGGCATAAAATCTATAGAAGCTCCATTAGACAATTTTACTTCAAATTTGCCGTCATCTCTTTCAACTTTCCATATCTTAGCATTAGGATAAACTCTTCTTATAAAAGTCCTAGCTTTTTGAGGCAATGCTGAAGCTGGTACTACCCAATCAGCAAAAAGGCTTGATGTAGAAAGAATAGTCAAAGATATTAATAAAGCTAATAATTTTTTTGTCATAATGAATCTCCTTAATTTAATTGTATTTTTTAATAATCTCCTGTAAATTATCTTTACAATTATAAGTATAGCAGAAAAATGGTTTATGTCAATAGAATTTACTATTATTTTACAGTTTTTTTACAAAATATTATTAAATTAAGAATATTGTAAAACATATTGTACTTTAGAGTTGTTTGTATAAAATAAAATCTCATTATGGTAAATATTATTTACTTTTACGATTATTTTTTATGAATGGTTTATAATTAAATACATTTAACTTGAATGATGAGAGATTAGAGCATGAAAAAGAAGATTTATTTTTCTATACCAATAATAGCGGTTGCATTAATAATAGCTATTTCATTTTATAGGGCAAAAGATAAATATGTAACAGCTACAGTAGTAATAAGCGATACTATACTTAATATAACTGCAGAAACTTCTGATAAAAATATGGATAAGCTTATAAGCAGCATTACAAATGAAATAAACAGAATGGATAATATAGTAAATCCGTATAATACTTCAAGCGAAATAGGAAAAATAAATAGTGAAAGTTTATCCGGAAAAACTGAAATAGAAATTTCAGATGAAATGGCACATATATTTACTACAGGATTAAAATATTCAAAATTAAATCCTTCTTTTGATATAAGTGTAAGACCTTTGATAGAGTTATGGGGATTTGGGGTAAAGGAAAATCAAACAGTACCTTTAAAACAGGATATAGATAATGCTTTGGCCAATATAGATTATTCTGCTGCAAGTATAATTACTAATGAGGATAATAAAAAGATATTGAAATTATCAAAGCCATTAACATTTGATTTCGGTTCTTATGGTAAAGGTTATATAATAGAGAAATTAAAGAATGTATTTGCAGAGTACGGCATAAAAAATTATTTAATAGATTACGGCGGAGATACTTATGCTAATGGGGTTAATAGTAAGGGTAAGCCTTGGGTAATAGCTATAAGAAATCCAAGAAACGATGCTGACGGATATTTGGGACTTTTAGAATCTACAAATTATACTATAGTAACTAGCGGTGATTATGAAAGGTATTTTACTCAGGACGGAACTAATTATCATCATATAATAGATGCTGAAATAGGATATCCTACTTATAATAGTATATCTGCTACTATAGTTCATACTAATGCCGAAGAGGCTGATGCTTTATCAACAACAGCATTTTTGATGGGTACTAATTTCTTTACAAATGAGGCATTTAAGTATAAAGAGGCTTATATTGTAACCCCTCAAGGTGAATTATTTATAGTAACTAATGATAATTTTTAAATATATACTTTAAATTGCAAAAAATATATATATACTATAGAGCATAATAAATGAATTATGTTTAATTTGATTTTTTATTATAGAGGTTTTATATGGCTTTTTTTGATTTAAGTTTAGAAGAACTTTATAAATATAAAGGAAGCGGCGAAGAGCCTAAGGATTTTGATGAATTTTGGCTTAATACTTTAAATGAAAATAATCATAAAACAGAGGCTGAATATACTTTAATAGATACATATTTAAAATTATTTGATGTATGGAATGTATCATTTAAAGGATATTCAAAGCATGTTATAAATGGCTGGTATATAGCACCTAAATATGCAAGGGAAAATAATGAAAAATTAACTTGTATAATGCATTATCCAGGATACGGCGGAGGAAGAGATTATCCAAACAGCCATTTACTTTTTCCTTCAGCAGGATACAGCATATTTGTTATGGAGGTAAGAGGACAAGGGGCAGAAGGCGGAAACGGAGCAACAACTCCCGATCCTGTAGGTTCAACTCCTCATGCTGACGGTTTTCTTACTATGGGAATATTGGATAAAAAAGACTATTTCTATAAAAGAGTTTTTGTAGATGCATTTAAATCCATTGAAGCTGCAAAGGAGCATCCTCTTACAGGAAGAATTGCTGTAAATGGTACTAGTCAGGGCGGAGGCATAGCACTTGCACTTCTAGGACTTTCAGCACTAAAAAATGAAAAAATTGAGGCTGCTATGATAGATGTGCCTTTCTTATGCGATTATAAAAGGGCATGCACTATTACAGATACTCTGCCTTATAATGAAATAGCTAGATTTTGCAAAACTAATAGAATGTATGAAAATAGAGCATTTGAGACTTTATCATATTTTGACGGGGCTTTCTTTGCTAAAAGGTCTAAAGTTAAGGCTTTATTTTCTGTGGGGCTTATGGATATTTTATGTCCTCCTTCTACAGTTTTTGCTGCTTATAATAATTATTCCGGTGATAAGTCTATTAATGTTTATACTTTTAATGGACATGAGGGCGGAGATAATGAGCAGAGTGAAAGAAAATTGGAATTTTTGAATTCTTTAAATTTATAGTTTTAAAATATATGGTGTTTTACATATTATACATATATTATCTGCTATTATTTATGTAAATAAAATAGGTTGATAATATTTGTATATATGTTATATTATTATATACAATAATAGGTATTAATGGATATGGTATGAAGATTATATCTGGCAGATTTTTTTCTAAATCTGAATTAAGAAATAGAATATTGAGAGATGTGGTTATTTCTATTTTGTTCTTATTTATAATCGTTTTGGTTTATATGCAAATTAGAAATCCTATACCTATAAAATTTATTTTTAAATCTCTTTTTCAAGATGTTAAAACTTCAATAGTAGAGGAATATTCTAAAATATTTTATCCTACCTACTATTTTTCTATGCAGATGACTCCTATATTCGATATAGTTAATCAGGCTCCTGAAGCTTATAAAATTTTAATAACTAATTTCTTCCCAAAGCATACTTTTATAGAAAAAGCAGCTATGCAGGTTGGTAATAACTATATGTCTATTACTAAAGAAGGCAACGGATATAAAGTCGTCGGGCATATTGTAACGAACAGCAGCAGCAATCTATATTCATCTGTACCATTTGAACAGCTTAGTATTGATTCTTTCTATATAAAAGATGGAAAACCTTATATACATTTAATATACATAGCTAATGAGAATGTTGCTTTTGAATATATTTCTCAATTTAATGTAAACTTCAGCGATGTAGAGCTTAGAGATATTGATAATATGCATGCATACCTTATAACAGGAAACAGTAAAATTACTTTTCCTATATCATATTCTGATACAAATGCTGTAAGAGATAATTTAGATTATAATGTTATAGCTGATATTATGACAGAAGAATTTGACGGAACTAATGAGGATATGATAAAAGTTTCATATAAGGATAATAATTATTGGGGATATAAAGGCACTTTTGCAGTAGCCAATAATAATATACAAATAGGTATAATCATTCCTGAAAAGGATTTAATAAATAAGATACAAATACCTATAATACTATTCTTAGTTGTATTTGTAATTGTTACTATAGTGATAATAGTAATGCTTGCTATACATTATATTAGAATGATTGAAGAATTAAAAAGAAATCATATGAATATAACTAAGATTATAGAAGACGGTGAAAATACTAATGTAGAGTTTAAATCCACATTAAGATATGACAGTAATACAGAGAAAATAAATAAGGCTTTAGAAGAAGTTATTATGAAGTCTATTGCGGCATTCAGCAATACTGAAGGCGGAAGATTATTCATAGGTATTACTAATGATGGAGAAATAATAGGGCTTGAGCATGATTATTCTACATTAAGACAGCCTAATAGAGATTTCTTTGAGCTTCATCTTAGAACGCTTATAGAAACATACTATGGTAATGCTTTCTCCGCTGAGGGTATAAGGATTGATTTTGTAACTCATGAAGGTAAAGATATATGTATTGTTTATATAAGAAAGGGAAGAGAGCC
Organism: uncultured Brachyspira sp.; assembly: GCF_944393015.1. Classification (GTDB taxonomy): domain Bacteria; phylum Spirochaetota; class Brachyspiria; order Brachyspirales; family Brachyspiraceae; genus Brachyspira. The sequence goes on along the minus strand of NZ_CALXYQ010000007.1, from coordinate 66,769 downwards.
TGTATATACTAAGATTACAAATAAACAGGGTGCTAAAGAAGAAAAATTCTATATAAGAGTAGGAAATTCTTCTAGAGAGATTGCAAATGCTAGCGAGATAATAGCATATGTAAAAAAACATTTTAAGTAATTAAAATGTTTTGATTTAATCTTGAAAAAACATTTTAAATCAAAATATTTAAATGTTTGATGTATCTAACTTGACTATTAAAATATATATTATATAATAATGGTTACTAATAATAAAAAAGGAGTGTTTATATATGTCTGTATATGATAGTGTTATAATAGGCGGAGGTCCTGCTGGACTTTCTGCTATGCTTTATTTAGGAAGAGCTTTAACAAATTCTATTTTGATAGAAAAGAAAGGTATAGGCGGTCAGATGATGAGTACTGATGCTGTTGAGAATTATTTAGGTTTTCCGGAAGAGATGAGTGCTTTTGAATTAGTAGCTAGAATGCAGCAGCATGCCGAAAAATTTTCTAAAAATGAAATAGTTTATGATGAAGTTATAAAAGTAGAAAATATCAAAGATGAAGTAAAAAAAGTCATTACTGCTGACGGTAATACTTATGAAACAAAAACAATAATACTTGCTATGGGCGGATCATCTAAAAAATTAGGTACTAAAGGAGAAGATTCATTTGCTGGAAAAGGCGTTTCATATTGTGCTACTTGTGACGGAGCTTTCTACAGAAATAAAACTGTTGCTGTAGTTGGAGGCGGAAACAGTGCTTTTGATGAGGCTTATTTCCTTACAAGATTCGTTAATAAAATATATTTAGTTCATAGAAGAAAAGAATTCAGAGCTGAGCCTATAAACGTAAAACATTTAACAGATACTGGAAAAGTAGAATATGTACTTGATTCAGTAATAGATGAGATTTGCGGAGATGGCAAAGTTAATAGCATAAAAATAAAAAATGTTGTAGATGGTTCTATGCATGATCAGGCAGTAGACGGTGTATTTGTATTCGTAGGTCAAGAGCCTTCAACACATTTCTTGAAAGATACTGGCTTGGAATTAAAAGAAACTGGACATATAGTTACAGACATGTCTACAATGGAGACTAATATTCCGGGTGTATTTGCCTGCGGAGATTCTATATTAAAACCAGTTCGTCAGGTTGCAAATGCTGTTGGAGAAGGTGCAGTTGCTGCTATGAGCGTAACTCATTATTTGAACAAAGCTTGATTTTAATTTTATAATTTTTAATAAAAAAGAGTTTAGCTTTTAATTAAGTTAAGCTCTTTTTATTTATATAATATTTTTAAACTCTTTGAACTTTTCTCTTGACAGATACAAATAAGGTTATATGCTAGATAAATTTGTATGGGCTTTATCGAAGTGCAGTATAAACTGTTTTTGGTATTCTTTATATGCATATTATTTTACTAGAAAATGAATATAGTTATTTAATTTATATAAACTATTTAATATTATTAAATAGTTGAAAATAGATAAAAAATGTATTATAATATATGCATCAGTTCTTTGACATATCAATTTCGCACGAGAGTGTTATTTTTTGATAATTACATAGAAAATGACTTGATAATTACATAGCTAGGCGAAAGTAAAGTGAATTTACAAAGAGAATTGATAATTACATAATGAGTTTAAAAACATATATAGGAAGAAACCAGTTTAAAAATCTCGTATTGTAAATAAAAATTACTAAATTTTTACAAAAAATTTAAGAAAAAATTACGGGTTTTTAAACTCATTCCCCGTAAGGGGACGAAAACGTTAGAATACCTGCAGGTGGTGGTGAAATTCAATTTAAAGCGTTTTTAAACTCATTCCCCGTAAGGGGACGAAAACTCTAACACTAACCAACTCATAAACGCCTCTATCGTATTTGTTTTTAAACTCATTCCCCGTAAGGGGACGAAAACAAAATTAGTCTGTTTCCACAAAGGAATTAAACTGTATAAGAGTTTTTAAACTCATTCCCCGTAAGGGGACGAAAACTAGAAATATTAGAATTACAAGATACAATAAACAAAATTAAAAATTTATTAAATTAATAAGGAGGAACTATATGTTCAAAAAATTATTTACAATTATTTTATCAATTTTATTTTTATTTGTTATCATCTCTTGTGATAACAAAACTTTAGCTAATGAGTTAACAGATACTGTATGGAAAGATCCAGGAATAAATTATTATATCTTTACTGATACTAATTTTATTATTAGATCAGAAGAACAATTTTGGAATTCTTTCAATGATTTTACTAGTGAATTATTATCAATTAGAACAGAATTAATTCACAAAGATAAAAATTTATTAGTTTATAATCAATATGCGTATAATCAATTAATTATTGTATATTCTTTTGAAAAAACTAAAACAAATACTTTAATAGTAAATATCAGTGAAGATTTTCCAAATAATTATTCAAATAATTATAAAGATGTAAAATTTACAGATGATGGTATTGTAATATTAACTAAAGTAAGTAATAGATAATTTAAATATAATTATAATAAAAAAGATATAAATTATTACAAATATTAAACTTGGTTTTAAAATAAAAATATAAATATTATATTAAAAGGAGCTTCAATATGAAGGATTACATAATAACAAAACCAAATACATTATTAAACGGGGTAGATAAAATATTAAATTATTTATCAAAAATAAAAACTGATAATATTGATGAGAGAATAAATTTTCTAATTAACACAAAATTAAATAACCCAGAATCATTAGAGTATGTTGAAAAAACAGAAAATTCTTTTGAAATATTTTCTTCAGAAATTAATATGAATGAAAAAATTTCTTTTATTTTTGGTGAGGATAATGTATATGTAAATGTAATGTTTTTAAACTCATTCCCCGTAAGGGGACGAAAACTGGATTCGGAAAATTTGAGCTCTGCTAAATCTAGAAGAGCGTTTTTAAACTCATTCCCTGATATGAAAGGGTAATTTTATTATTTATAATAAGTATGGGTAATTATTGGGTAATCATCCGCACCTATAGTTGACTGTCTTGAATGTTTAGCAATATGGTGCGGGAAGCCCTCGCGAAGCGTACCCGAACGAAGATGAGGGTATAGGTGAGCAGTTTTAAATTCATTCTCTATGGAATAAAATGTAGTACCACATGCAATGCATAAATTTTTCTTCGATCACAGGTACGCATAGAAAAAAGTGCAAGTATACATTATTTTTAATATTATTGTTAATTTTAAAATTTAAAAAAGAGTTTAGCTTTTAATTAAGTTAAACTCTTTTTATTTGCATACTTTTTAGTTGTTAAAATTAATTTAAATTAAATCTGTACTGTAAGGCCTCTGTAACATGATCAACTCCTATAATATCTTTGTCATCTAAGTCGGCTATAGTTCTTGATACTTTCAAGATTTTATTATAACTTCTTGCACTCATTGAAAATTTTTCCATAGCCATATTAAGTAGGCTTTTAGCTTTATCATCTAATATGCAGAATTTTTCAGTATCTTTTATACCCATAGATGAATTTGAGAATATTTTAAGTCCATTATCTTTGAATCTTTTTTCTTGTTTTTTTCTAGCTTCAGTAACTATTTTACGCATAGAGGCCGAACTCTCACCATCAGCTTTTGAAGTCATTTTAGCATATTCAACAGCACGTACTTCTATTGATATATCTATTCTGTCAAGTATAGGACCTGAAAGTTTGGCAATGTATTTTTTTCTAGCTATATCAGAACATCTGCATGTATGTTTTTCATCTCCATAGTATCCGCAAGGGCAAGGATTCATAGCGGCAATCAAAGTAAAGTTAGCAGGAAAAGAAATGCTTCCATTTGCTCTGCTTATAGTTATAGTTTTTTCTTCCATTGGTTCTCTTAAAGTTTGAAGTGCTGAGCTTTGAAACTCTACAAACTCATCAAGAAATAAAACTCCATTATGTGCTAATGTGATTTCTCCAGCCTTTATATTTCTTCCGCCTCCTACTAAACTTACATAAGAAGAAGTATGATGAGGTATTCTAAAAGGACGTTTTTTTACTATAGGCATATTTTTTGATAATAGCCCATAAGAAGAATAAATTTTTGTAACTTCCAAAGCTTCTTCAAAAGTTAGCGGAGGAAGTATTGTAGGTATTCTTTTTGCTATTAAAGTTTTACCGCATCCGGGAGAGCCTATCATTATAAAGTTATGTCCTCCTGCTGCTGCTATCATAGCTGCTCTTTTAGCATATTCCTGACCTTTAACATCTGAAAAGTCTATATTTTCATTTTCTTCGCTGTTAAAATTAAATTTACCTTCTGATACAATAGGGGCTTTTTTGCCTTCGATGGCATCTATTGCGTCTTTCAAAGTTTTTACTGGATATAGATTAAGTCCGTCAATGATATTAGCTTCTTCCATATTATTAAATGGTATTATAGCATTTGTTATACCCAATTCTTTAGCATTTAAAAGCATTGAGAATATTCCTTTCACATCTCTTACACTTCCGTCCAATGCTAATTCACCAAGTATAATAGTTTTTTCCATAAAGTCAGAAAAAAATACTTGGGCACTTGATGAAAGTATTCCCAAAGCGAAAGGCAAATCGTACATGCTTCCTGTTTTCTTCAAATCTGCCGGTGCTAGATTTATAGTTATTCTTTTAGGCGGGAAAAATCTGTCACTATTATTTATTGCGGCAATTACTCTTTCTTTTGCTTCATTTACTGCCTGATCTGGTAAGCCTACAACATCGAATTTAGGCAGTCCTTCTGATATATTAACTTCTATTACAATGGGTATTCCTTCTATTCCATAAAGAGCTTCTGAATATATTTTTGTATGCATATAAAACTCCGTTATATTAATTTTTATATACATATAGTTAAACAAATTTTTTTATCATTTTAAGCCCGAAATTTGTAATATTTTTTAAATTTTATAAAACAAATTATTTATTATGAAAAAATCAAATAAAGGGGTGTAGGGTATTGACAAAAAACTGTTATATAATAAAATAATAAAACTAAGAGAATATATGAAAAAAAGTAAACAAAAATGCAATCGCTTCAATTTTGGGTGATTGCATTTTTGTTTTATTCTTTTTACGCACGCTAAATAAAATTATAAATATAAGTTAATTATAAATCGAATTAAAATTATATATAAAATTCAGTTAAACGTGCGTTGTATAAATTTTTAAATCTAATCACAGCTTGGGCGGGTACTGAAAATTCTAATCAAGCAAAAAGTTTAAATAAAATTTTAATTGTAAAATAGATTATAAAGCATAAAGGGCGGGGTATGTAAATAAAGTTTTAAAGCTTAAATTACATTTGCCCCCCCTCTAGGCTTTTTAAACTCACTGTTATTTTGGTATTATCTTTCTTTTTAGTTTTGTCCTGTTATTTTAACACCCACCCTGAATTTATTTAAGTTTAAAAATATATTCACCGCACGAATAATAACATTATAAATATTTGCTTATTTTTAATTATAATTTTCATTATGTATAAAAATCTGCACACCGTGCGTAAAGCAATAAAAACTAATTAGATGGATATTATTATTTTTCCGTCTGTATGTTTTTTTAGAACTGTTCTTAAAGCTTCTGATGCATTATCCATATTAAATACAGTAGAATATATTTTAGGCTTTATATTTTTATCTTCTACAATTTTTGTAATTTTACGAAGCTGTTCTCCGTCAGCACGCACAAACATAAAATGGTATTCTTTTTGATCTTTCATAGCTTTTTTATCATATTTGGAACCGGCAAGAGAAAATAATAATTTTTTGAAGAAAGGAAGTTTATTATCTTCAGCAAACTTTTTGTTGGGGCTGGTTCTAAAACTTAAAAGACGTCCACCCTTTTTTAATACTGATAATTCTTTGTCAAATTCATTTGCACCAAGCGTATCTATAACATGATCAACATTTGAAACTAATTTTGAGTAATTTTCTTTATTATAACTAATATATTTATCAGTACCTAAATTCATGAAATGTTCTTTTAATCTTTCACTTCCAGAAACTATAACATTTAAACCTAAATATTTAGCAATTGGAACGGCAAGCTCTCCAAAACTTCCAGAACCTCCTGTTATTAAAATAGTTTGTCCTGATTTTGCTTCTAATTCTTCTCTAAATGCTTGATATGCTGTAAGGGCAGTTAAAGGTATTGCAGCAGATGTAATAAAATCATAATCTTTAGGTATAAGAGATATAAACTTACTGTCTACTGCTACATACTTAGCAAAAGCTCCTATTTTTGATGTAGGCAAACGAGTATAAACTTTATCTCCTGTTTTAAAACCGGTTACATTTTTACCTACACTTTCAACTACTCCAGAACATTCATTGCCTAATGTTAAAGGCATTTTATAATCCTGTATAAGTCTTACTGCACCTGTTAATATCAATATTTCAAGAGGATTTACTGCTGCAGCCTTTACTTTAATTAATACTTCATTATCAGAAATCTCAGGCATAGGAATATCTGCAATATTTGTATCTATTTCTTTTGAATATTTTTTTTATTTGAATAGCTTTCATAATATCTCCATTTTTTGTTTTTTATAAAAATATATTTATGTGAGGTATAAATCAATATAAAAATGTTGTTCATTTACAAATTTTGTTGTAATAACGATAGTGTTTCTATATATAAAAATGTAATAATGATACATACAACACATATATTGCCTATATTAGAAATTAATAAAAAATTAATGAATAAGTTTTATTTCTTAATTAAAGTTATTTTGCTATGTTATTTTAAATCTATTATATATTTATTAAATTAAAAAAATATGCACCCCGTGATTAATTAAATGAACATATATACTGTATTGACAAAAAAACTATATACATTAGAATTGAAAAACTATATATGATAATTAAAGAGTACTTAAATAAAAATGAAAATTAAAAAGAAAAAAATGACAGCAAAGATAATGTAATAGTTCTTATACTATATCTCTTCTTATCTTTAATTATACCGTCTACTGCAATATCATTTTTTGCTATGGCTGATAAAAATATAAAAGAAAAAAAAGAAATAATATATAATGTAATGTAATTCATAAAATTAAAGACAAAATGTAGCCTTTCGCGAAGCGTATCCGAGTTTATCGAGGATATAGCTTCTTTGTGGCAATACTTAACAGTACTTCCTTCGGTCGCAAAAGAAGTGGGGGTGTTACGAAGTACGCAGAGCGGTGGGGCTAGTCCCCACAAATAATAAAAATAATAAAATAATTTTTGACAAAATATAGTTGTTTAGGTATATACTAAATTTTTTATTTTAACAATTATAGTTTTTTATATATCAAATTAATTCTATTGCTTTTTTATATGTACTGCAATTTTTTGTTTAATACTTTTATTTTACGCTTACAATAAACTAACTCAATTTATAATTCAATAAACATCTATACCGTATTGACAAAAAAACTATATACATTAGAATTGAAAAACTTTATATGATAATTAAAGAGTACTTAAATAAAAATGAAAATTAAAAAGAAAAAAATGACAGCAAAGTTAATGTAATAGCTTTAATAATATATATCTTCTTATCTTGTACTATACCTCCTACTGCAATATCATTTTTTGCTAAGGCTGATAAAAATATACAAGAAAAAAAAGAAATAATAGATAATAATAAACAAACTAATGCATCAAATTTTGACAAAGAAGAAGTACTTCAAAAAATAATAACAATATTATTAAAAGGAAGTTTATTATCTAAATATAGCGGCTCAAAAGTGGATTTGAAAATTATTGGTGTGAGAGTATTAATTGTATATACACTGACTTATGTATTATCGCTTGCAACTACCGCAATTATAGCCCAAAAATATTATCATGAAGATATAAAAATAAAAGAAGATATTAGAGAGACTATAACAACAATATTAGTAGTGTTTATTACTCTGGCATTAATAGCATTCATTTTAATAGTAATAGCAATATATATGGAAAGTAATAGAGAATATTTAGCTTTCAGCGGAGTGATTTTTGGTTTTATAGCCTGTATTATCATTAGGAAAATATCATAAATTTATTAGTATTCTAAAAATTTTTAACTTTGTCAAAAAATAAAGTTATATTTTGTTTTTAATATCTGGGGCTTTGCTGCGAAGCGTACAGACGTGTCATACCCCAGTTCTTTTACCGACGCTCTGCGTGCCTGTGGCAAGGTGTAGTCTAAATTTAGGTTGTACCATACATTTAATACATATATTTTTAATATAAAGTTCTAACAATTGCGTTTTTCGCATAGCGTATCCGAAGGATAAAAACTTTGACGAAGTCCGCAGAGCGTATGCGGCTGGAAAAAGTTGAATAAAAATGATAACCTTAAAAATTTTCAGTATATACCTAAACAATTATATTTTGTCAAAATAATTGTTTTAATTTAAAATATTTGCAGGGCTTTGCCCCGCACCCCAGTTCTTTTATTGGTATAAAAGAACCAAAAGAACTGCATTTATAGTCTAAATTTAGGTTATATCCCATATTTAATAAGTATATATTTAATATAAAGTTCTAGTAATTGCGTTTTTTGCTACTTTTTTGTGCGGCAAAAAAGTAGATAATTTTATATAAAGTGCCTAGATTGACAAACTTAAAAATTTTCAGTATATACTAAATTTTTTTATTTTAACAATTATATTTTTTTTATATATAAAATTAATTCTATTGCTTTTTATATTTACTGCAATTTTTTCTTTAATAGTTTAATTTTACGCTTACAATAAACTAAGTCAAATTTACACAATATATCTAATTCAATAAACATATATACCGTATTGACAAAAAAAGCATATATAATAAAATATATTTAGGATTATGAAAAATAAAATGCTATTTAATTAGACATTTATTAATTTACACAATACAGTTTTATTTCCTATATAAAAAGTCTATTTTATAATAAAAAAGTATTGTCTTTATATTTTTCTAATCATAATATATATATAAAGGCTTAAAAATGAGCAAAAAAGAATCTACAAAATCTATAATAATTTTTGCAATATTTTTGTTTTCACCTATTATAATACCTCCTGCTCTTATAATATTATTTTCTTACAGAGATACAAATATAGGATTTGCAAAAGAAGTAGAAATAAATATAAAAAATTATTTAGAAACAACTTATTTAAAAAATATATCAAAAGAAGAAAAGAAAGAGAACTTGACAACATATATAAAAAATAGTTTCTTTATAAAATATTATACGTCAAAAGCTTTTTTTAATACTATATTTATGAGAGTTTCTTTGCTATATGCCATATTGGCTATATTTACAGGTATTATACCAAATACAAAGAATGAAATTAAGGAATTCTACAGAACAATGAAAGAGGATAAAAAAGTTTGCTATTCACACTTTTTTTATTTGCAAATGTTATTACTATAACAGTTTTATGTGTTATTAATGCTAAAAGTAAAATAGAATATTTAGCATTTAGTGCAATATTTTTTAGAAAAATACTAGATACTTTCTTAGAAAAATATTCATAAATATATAGAGTAAAATATAAGGCAATTATGATAAGAAAAAGAAAACATAATGGAGAAAATATTTATATAAGAGACATTCTTTTTATTGTACCTACTATGGCAATAATGATATTGTTGATGCTCTTTATTATTAATGCCCCTACGATATTAACTAAGTATGATTCAGTAAATAATAAATCAGAAACAATGGCTAAATATTCTAAAAAACATGATTTACTTAATTCAATTATAAATTTTATAACTACTAGCCGTCTTCATTACAGAAAATTTGAATGGACTGCCGAAAGTTTATTTTTTAGAGTTACGATTATGTTTTTTCTTAGCTTTGCATCGGCTCTGTTTTGTAATTTAGCAATTCATAAAATAAAAAAAGAAGGATTAAATAAGAAGAAGTTGATAATTCATTTTTCTCCATAAATATGGATTGCAATTACTATATTTGCTTTCATTATCTTAAAAGATAATATTATAACTGCCAAAGAATATTTGAGTATAGCAGTATGAACTACTACTCGCAAAGATATTTAATAATTAAGGAGATATTATAAATATTTATGAAAGATATTATTTTTAATTTAATATACAAAATCAACATACCAGAAAATGATTTATTTAGAATGTCGGCATTATTTTTATGCTCATTTATAATAGTGTTTTTAATATTACTTTTGATTAAAGGAGATTTTAGCTTTGATGAATTCATTGGTGATAGTAATGGTATAGGTTTGGGAATAATTATAATATTAGTAATAGCATTTTTTGGAGTATCAGGATTTTTTATAATAAAATACATTGAAAATACTTATGAATATATATTTATAGCAATTGGTATTATAACGGCATTATTCAATATAAACGAAAATAATATAAAAAAGACATTAATTGTTTCTTTGATATTTTTTCTTATACTTTTATATGCAGCATTTTTTAATACCACTACAGCTACAGCTATCAATAATCAAAACATTATAAATAATTATACTAATGATTTGCAATCAACTTTATCTACTCAAAGAAATATTGCTGACTTATTATTAGGATATAACAATCTTTTTCCTTCAGTTTTATTTGGGGACATTACATTAAAAGATTATATAATTATAGGATTAATTTTCATTTTATCTACAGTTGTAATTATTTATATAATTAAAAAAATTGAAAAGAGAAAATCAAAATAAGGTATTTTAATAATTTTAATTTAGCCATTTTTTATAATTAGTTTACTATGCTTAAATTTACAATTTTTCTATTTCTTTAACATCTAATCCTGTTAGTTTGCTTATAAGTTTAATATCCATATTTTCTTTTTTCATATTTCTAGCTAGAGAATATTTTTCTTGTTCTATACCTTTTTGTATTCCTTCCTCTATACCCTTTATACGCTCTTCATTAAGCATTAAAACATTAAAGTAATCTCTTTCATAATTACTGTAACCATTATATAAATCATTACTCTTTACAAATTTATTATATTCTTCATATACTTCTTTCATTATAGGATTTTTCTTTACTAATATTTCCATAGTATCCTCCAATTTATCTTTCGAATTTAAAAACTCAAACCAATCTGATAAACCTTCATATAAATTATAAGAATTACTAAATTTCCTAAGCTCTAGAAAATGAAGCTCTAAATGATTAGTTAATATATGATTAGTTTCTAACTCTTTAATAAAATAACAGCTATGAGGCTTATCTATACCTTTTATCAAATTAAAATCAAGAATATTAATACTTATTACAGGTGTTAAATCTGAATATATATCCTTAGATTTTAAATTTGTAAAATAATTTTTAGCCCAATAATATAAACTTCTATATATAAATGATTGATTACCTATTCTCTGTATTTCTATAATGATAGTTTCACCTGATTTTGTTTTTGCCTTAACATCTGCTATTGATTCTTTATCAAATACATTTTCTTTTAAATTAAAAGTATTAAGTACTTCTATATGTTCAAAAGGTTCTTGATTAGAGTCTATTCTAACAGAATTAATAAGATTTTTTAATATATGCTCATGTCCTTCTTTAGCAAACATATAACGCATAAAATAATCATTCAATACATTAAAATATTTTTCACTCATAATACTATTATAATGAAATAACTAATAAATGTCAAAATATATTTTTGCTTTATTCTAATTCCCTCCCTTTATTCTTTAAAGTTTTATTTTGCAGTTATAGTATATATTTGTCTTTTAGTTATAACAGATATTAAAAACCCCCGCCCAAGTATTATTTAAATTTATTGCTTCTGCCCGCACGCTGAACAATATTATGAATAATAAATTATAAATACAAATTGAACTATATCAATAAATCGGCTAAACGTGCGTTGAGTGAAGTTGTAATTTTAATATTCGCTTGGTGGCATATATATATTTTCTTCAGTATAAATAAACTAATTTCAATTAATTATGGATTAGTATTGAAAACAGACACAATAAAAAATATAAGGACAAAAAATATAATCTATTAATTTTGTATATTTAATTAATTTTATCAACTTCTATATTTTTATAATTTTTTATGCACACACAAAATGAATCTAACAAAAATTTCTGCATTAGTCACACAAGCGTTAAATCTTTATAATTATTCATTATTTTTTTTATTATCCTTATCCCTAAGGTATTTACTAATTGACAATCCTACAAATGATATTACACCGCCGCAAAAGAAGGCTAATAATTCTAGTATGCTTTCTGTACTTCCAGCCATATTAAAAATAGCTAAGTTTTCATGTATTTTATAAATAATAACTGAACTTATTACAAGAATTACTGCAAGTACAATAGTATAAAACTTATAAGAGTAGTTTCTAAAAAAGATTATCTCTATTAAAACACCTATAATAGCACATCCCATCGTAAATATTATTATTAATCTAACATATAAATCTTTTGAATCCTCTTCAAAATCTACGTTAGGATGCTCTCTATCTCTCCATCTGAAGTAGTTGCGGCGAATTTCTTTAGTTTCTATACTACTATTAAAATCATAACTATTTTCTAAAATAATATCATTATTACTTATTATATAGTTTCCATTATAAATGTTATTTTCTTCATTTTCTTCTATTGTATTAGATACATGATAATTATGTTTTGTCATTTCAGTATAGAATATAAAAGAAATAATAATCACTACAACCACTAATATACTAATCTTCATATAAACCTCTTTAAAAAAATGCTTATAGCAAATTAATACATTTTTATCATAAATTGATTTTTATTTCAAGTTATTTGTTAGTACCTATATAATGTATTATTAAAATAAGTTTTAAAATTTAATTACATTTGCCCACACTTTAGGCTTTTTATTATCACTGTCATTTTTGTATTGTTTTTCTTTTTAATATTATCTGTCATTTTAGCTGCCCACCCAAGATTTTTTTAAATTTGTAGCGTATTTCTACGCACGCAGAACAAAGCTAAAAATATAAATTTGATTATAATTCAAATCTTATTAACTATAAAATTTTATTCACCGTGCGGTTAGTAAATTTTGAATTTTAAATAAAGCTAGGGCGGGTGCTGAAAAGATAACAAAAATTTTAATATATACCTAAACAATTATCCTTTGTCAAAAATAAATTTATATTTTTGTTTTTATATATGGGGCTTTGCCCCATACCCCACTTCTTTTGCGACCGAAGGAAGTGCCTTTGGCGTGCCCCAAAGAAGCTATATCCTCGATAAACTCGGATACGCTTCGCGAAAGGCTATATTGTATCTTAAATTTAATAAATTATCTTAAATGTAAGACAACTTTAGTATGATTTAGTACTAATTTTATACTTGCACTTTTTGGTTCTTTTTGCGGCGGGAAAAAGAACAATAAAAAAATTGATAAACTTAAAAATTTTCAGTATATAAATAAAGTTTAATAGCAAAACAGATTAACAATTCTAAAGGGCGGGGAATTAGAATAAAATTAAAAACCGCCATGATATATTTACTATCATAACGGTTTTTATCAAATATCAAATTATTCTAAAGCTCTAAAAGAAACACCCAATGTAAACCCAAAATCCAAATTGGAATAATCATATTTATGATATATATCACCTTTAAAAAGTCCTATAGTCGGAGGTATAGTTTGCTGTGGTGTATATTCATTTAATATAGAAACATCATACTGCATACCAAAGTTATAACTTAAATATGCTCCAAGTACAAAATCCATTTCAGCATTATCCATTTTATAAGGCTTGAATGCATATTCGGCAGTTATCTTTATATACGGAGCAACAGGAACTTTAAATAGTCTTTTTATATCATAGTAACTTAATTTATTTTTTGATGGAATAACTAATGAATTATTATCATATTCTATATTATTAGAAGTTCCTAAGCCTGCTATAGGAATAAGCAATCCTCCCCCTATTCCTATAGAGAAGTTATTAAAAACTATTTTTTCTAATACTCCTAAAACTAAACTATAAAGAATAACTCTATCAGTATAAATATAGTTATTAATTCCGCTTTCACCTTCATATTTTGTGCTTATTATATAAGGACTATATCCTATTTCTAAAAGGGAAGTTAAGCCAGTAACAATATTATTATTAATATTATATTTTGCACCTAATTGCAAAACAGCTTCAAAATCTAAAAAGATATCGCCTTTTATAGTATCATAATATGCACTGTATATTCCAAATTGATAATAAGATTTATCTGATTTTTTTAATCCCACATCTGTTTTAGTAAAAATTTTTGAAGCCCCTATATTCATAAATATGCCGATTTCAGGAGAAAAACTTATTGGATATAAAATATTAATATTAAATAAAATTAATATAGCAGATAATAAAAATTTCATAACTATTCCTTAATTTATTTGCAAAGTAAATTTATTTCCCATTCTTCCAAAAATTTTTATATTATTTTTAAATATTAAATCTAAAACCACATTATTAAGATTATCTGGAGTTTTATTTATCTTATCTATATTTAATGTCATAAAATTACTTTCACCTGCTTTTAAATCTATTGTTTGGTAAATACTCTTATCATAGCTTTCTATAACTCCTGATGTACCATTTAATGAAAATTTATAATAAGCATTTATTAATGAAATAGGATCTCCATGATTTCCATCCATTTTTACAAAAACTTCTAATTCATTATTAGAGTTTTTAGCCCCAGAATGAGATAGATTTAAAGTTAGTCTTGCATTCTTATAATACTCAGGATTTAACATAACTGATTTTCTCACATTTATCTCTCCTGTATCATAATCTATTGTAAATGTAGTATTATTATCTATTTTTTCCCCATTATATAATACATTAAAAGTAGAAATATCAGGATATGAAGTAGGGTTTTCAGGATTTGGTTTTATTGCTGGCGGAACAACTGGAGTAGATACTATTGCTCCTATAGTTAATACTACAGCTGTTACTACTAATGCCGTAACGAATACGGCTACTGTTGCAGCTGTTACTGCGGCAACTGCTGCTATTACTCCAAAAATAAAAAAGAAAAATCTTCCTTTAGGCTGATTATTACTATCCTGAACATAATTATTAATAGCATCCCATATTTTTAAACTTATAATTAGAGTTTTAGCCTGATAATTTTCTTTTGAATCTAAAGAAGAAATATTATTATAATTATATATATCATCAGATAATTTAATATTATAAAAAACTTCTTCTATACCATTCATACTCCACAATACATCAAATGCCCCATTAACATGATCTGAAGCTGTACCTCTAATTAAATTATCATCTTTAGAAAAAGAAATATGATCTGGAAATTCTTTATTATCTTTATATACCATAGCAACAGATATATTATTTTGTTCATCAGTTATTATAGCAGTATATTCGTTTTCTCCTGTTTTTTTTGATATTAAAGAAAAATTTTCTGCTATATCTTTTGTTTTCATGAGAATATTATCGGTTTTATTTTCTGAAATTTGATATTGATCATCTAAATATGAAAACGAAATTTCAGTTTTTTTAATACTTGAAGAAGGAGCAGTAACATTGTTATTTTTAGCACATCCCCAAAAATTGACAATTGTCAAAAATACCATAAATAAATAATTTTTTTCATTTTATAACCTCTTAAATAATATTTTGTAAAAAAAGTACTATGAGTTTTATTTTTTGTCAATGTTTATTTACTATAAAAATATATTTATGTATAAAAAAGTATAAAAATATATTTTAATAGTTTGATTTTTCAATATATAGTTACTTTTTTGTTATTATTTATGAAATTGTATTTTATATTTATCTGAAAGATTAATTATAATATATATTAGGCTTTGATTAGATTTAACACATGGTAAATGAAATTTAAAGAATGATAAAATTTGAATTATAAATAAATATATATTTTTAGTTTAATTCTGCGTGCGGTAATAGAATAATAAATTTAAAAAAAATTGGGCGGGGGTTAAAAATTATAAATGTAACTTTTAAATACAGATAAAGATTATTAATAAAAAATAGGCTTACAAATCTTAAAGGGCGGTAATTAAAATAAAGTTTAATTTAAGTAAATATATTATTTTTTAAATATTAATTTTGCCAATACAAAGCCTATTATAAAACCTATAGGTAAAGATAAATACTCCAATATGTTTTTTATATTCTCATAATTTATAAAAATAATTAGCCCTGTAATTATAACAAATACAATGAGTATTATTTTGGCAGCAATTAATTCTTTTTTAGGTAATCTATTTTTTGATAATAATATAAAACTAAGTAAAAAACCTATGATCAGAGAACCTATGAACATAATAAATACTCTATCTTCTTCAAGGTCAAGATCAACATCACTTCTGTATCTTCTTATGTCTTGATATTCAATATCAGAGTCTGTATTATAATTATATTCTATTATATAGTTATCTTCTACTATATAATTTAAATTATAAATGTTAATTTCTTTATTGGTATTATTTTTTATAAATTCATTATAAAATATATAAGAAATTATAATGAATATTAGTATAATAGTTAATCTATTCGTTTTTAAGAAGTTCATTTTATTTCCTGAATATAACTGATAAATATAGTTTTACTATAATTTAAAACAAGTATTATTTCAATACTAAAAGATAATTGAGATAAAAATATATTTTTTACATCCTTGAATAATAAGCGATTTTATTATATAATATTTGATTATATTTGTAATATTAAAGAATTTTAAATATTATGTAAAGTTCTTCAATATAATACAAATTTTGCACTTTTTGGTACTTTTTGCGGCGGGAAAAAGTACAATTTTAAATAAATTCTATGCCGCATATAATCCAAAATATAATAAATAATGTAAAACTATTTATAATAAAAGAGGAAATAACTAAATGGCAAAACTTTCGCATCTGGAAAAAGAGTACATCAAAGCTAATTATAAAAATAAAAGCATTGATGAGCTTACAAAAAAATTAGAAAAAGACAGAGAGTTAATAGAAGAATATATTAATAATCTGCAAAATAGTCAAAAAAATAATACAAAAACTAATAAGAAAGAAAAAGTAAATAAAGAAAACGGCGGAAATATACTTTCTAAATTTTTCTCTAAGAAAGAAAATCAAGAACCTATTTACAAAAGATATGAAATAAAGCCTTATCATCTTTCAAAAATAGATGCTATATTTGCTGCTGCTGCTTTTCTTTTCACATTCTTTTTGTATTTATTTACATTAACTCCTTCACTTTCAGCAGGTGATAACGGAGAGCTTACAACCGCTGCTTACTTCTTGGGAGTAGGGCATGCTCCGGGATATCCTTTCTATACTTTGATGTCCAAATTATTTACTTATATACCTTTTGGAAATATTGCTTGGAGAACAAATTTATTTTCCGGTACTTGTGCTGCAATAGCGATGATTTTCTTCTATCTTATTATGGTAAAAGTATTAGGACAAAATAGAGTTGAAAGAGGATTCTCTCCTATAGTACAGATACCTGCACTTTTTGCGAGCATTGCTTTTGCTATATCTGATAATATGTGGGCACAGGCTACAATGGCAGAAGTTTACAGCTTGAATATACTTCAAATAGCTTCTATGCTTTTAATACTTGTTTACTGGTTTGAAAATGTATGGAAGCATGCCAATGATGAAGTACCTTATTATGGAAATAAATATTTAATGGCTTTCGGCTTTTTGTATGGTGTGGCACTTGCAAATCACCATGTAACTTTGCCTTTCGCTTTTGCTCCTCTTTTGTTTATAGCCGTTGTTTTATTTTTGGTACATAAAGATAGATATATTAATCATATAGAAACTTCATTTATATCGATATTTGTATTTTTAGTGTTGTTATTTATAGGCGGTTTCGGATACTATAGATTTATTATGAATTATGAGGCTTATTTATATTTCCCTCCGGGAGTAGCTTCAAATGATTCAATATTCTCTATAATATTCAAGCCTTTCGCTGATATGAATATAATGAGCGATATATTTACAGCACTTGCTAATGGTTCTTATTTAAGACCTGATATGATACAGAATTTAAAAGCTCCATTCTATCCTACTTTATATAAAGGTATGTTCTTAGTATTCTGGCCTTTATTTTTAGTAGTTGTTTGGTGCTTAGTATATAGATATTTCTTATGCAAAATAGATAAATTCAATAATGATAATGACTTTATCACAGGAATATCAATATCATATTATAAAATGCTTTTAATGCTTGCAGTAGGCGTTATGATATATGCTTACATGCCTATAAGAGCTAGAGCATTGCCTCCTCTAAACTGGGGACAATTAAATGAACCTTCAGGCTGGGAGAATTTAAGCTATTTATTTAGTATGATACATAGAAAACAGTATGGAGCTTCAGGAAATGATATTGCTGCAGCCTTCATACTTCATCCAGAACAGGTGTCTGCTTTAATAAATATATTCAAAACTCAATTAACAGTATTAGGCTTATTATTCTTAATACCCGGATTATTCCAGATATTCAAGAAAAATAAGTTTATAGGTATATTCTCAGTATTCGGACTTTTGAGTTTTGCCGTATCTTTAATGGCATATACTAATCCTCCTCCAAGTGTAAGAACTTTATCATTTGTTGAAGTTTTCTTCTTACCAGCAACTTTATATATGCTTGTAATAATAGGTTTCGGTATTCAGTGGTATATGGAATATTTCAATACTAATATAAAAAATATATTGAAAAAGCCTTCAGAAGAAACTGCTGATACTGCATTAAAGCCTTATCATGCTATATCACTTGCTGCGATACTTATTATAATGATACCTATATTCGTTATGAATTTAAGCCGTAACAATAACTCAAAAGACTTTAGTAACCATGACTATTCATACAATATGATGAACTCACTTCCTGATAATGCAATATTTGCCACAGAGGGAGGAGATAACCAGGTATTCGGACTTGTATATTATACTATGGTAGAAAGAAGAAGACCGGATTTGAAAATATATGACCAGAAAGGTAATGTATTTGAAAGAATATACGGTAACCTTATGAAAACAGACGGCAGATGGCTTGGAGATATTAGCGATGCTGTTGATAAAGACTTTATAGAATCAGGCAGACCTTATTATATGGCTTGGAGAAGGGACGGACTTTACAGGCTTGGAGATTATTATTTCAAAGCTTATGGTTTGGTATTCAAAGTTCAGCCTATTAAATATGCTTTAGTTGATGAATTAGAGTTCTTTAAAGTTCTTACTGTTAATGACTATAAAGATATTGCTAAAGAGCATTTAAAAAGAGATTATGAGAATGAAAAAATAGCAGCGGACTTAAATGCATTATTAGATGAAGGTTTAATTTCGGTTGCAAGAAAAAATATATATGACGGAAATGAAGAGATAACTTTCGTAAAAATGTATGAACTTCCTTTCCCTCAATTCAAAACAGAAGAGGATTATTGGAACAGCTATACTATGCAGGGAACTGCTGAAGAAATATCACATTATGACTTCCTAACAAGAGAGATATTCGTTAGTTCTTATTCTTTAGCTAGAATAGATTTATATAATAGAAGAATAAAAACTTATCAGAAATTGCTAGGCTTTATGGGTAATGGCGATGTTGCTAAAAATGGTATCACTAGGATAGAAGCTAATCAAAAAATAGCAGAGTTTCAGGATTTAAAGAAACAAGAAGAAGACAGAATGCTTACAATAGGCTTTGATATGTCCAATGTATATTTTGCTGTAGGAAATCAGGCTATTATGGACGGCAATTATGAAAGAGCGGCTTTAATGTTTGAAGAGCTTATAAAGTTAGAAAAACTTATTTATCCTGCTTATTTCAATTTAGCTGCTTCTTATGAATATTTAGCACGTTCAAAAGATACTCCTTATGATAAAGAGTCAGAATATTTAAATAAAGCTAAAGAAACTCTTGAAAGAGCAGAAAAAACTTTCCATAGAGGAAAAGATATGGGAGATGCTGCAAGAGAGCAGAATCAAACTTATCAGCAAATAAAACAATTTATTGGCAGAATAGATGCTCAGCTAAAAACTACAAGACAGCAGGCTGATAATCTTAAAGCTCAGGCTATGAAAGAAGATACTTTTGAAAGCTATTCTTCTTATGCTAATTATATATATCAAAACAGACAGGATATAGAAGAAACTTTATGGGCTAAATTAGAAGCCAAGAAGAGAGCTAGAAGCAAAGAACATATAATAGGTGTTAATAAAGATATATCAATACTTTATGCTAATTTGGGTGATACAGCAAGTTCTATAAGCATATTGAATGATACTTTAAGAATGCCTGATTTAACTAGAGATGAGAGAAGAGGCTTAGAGTTCGATTTAGCTAATATTTATCTCAACAATAAAATGTATGATCAAGCTATAAGCACATATTCAAAATATACTAATGAGCTTACTCAAGACGGAGCATTTGCTTTATATGCTATAGGTCATATATATATAGAACAAAATAAAATTATAGAGGCATTAAATATTTATAATGATTTCAGAAGAATAATGTCGCCTTTAGCTGCTAGTAATGATGTTGTAGCTAATTTGAATAAAGATGTTGAAAGCAGAAGACTTCAGATAATGCAGTATTTAGGTACTATGAACAATAATTAATTTATAATATAATATAATATAAAAAATTAAAAGGCTTGCTTATAATGGCAGGCCTTTTTTATTTTTAGTATAATCAAATTTTATTGATTTCTATTAAAAAATAAATAAGAAAAATAAATGTATTGTCAAATCAATTGATGACGATAATAAATAAAACAAAATTATAATGGAATATATTTTATGAAAAAAATCTATTTATTATTAGTTTTATTTATTTTTATATCTATTAATGCCTATAGTCAGGATAATGCAGCTTC
Organism: uncultured Brachyspira sp.; assembly: GCF_944393015.1. GTDB lineage: Bacteria > Spirochaetota > Brachyspiria > Brachyspirales > Brachyspiraceae > Brachyspira. The sequence continues at coordinate 45,948 of NZ_CALXYQ010000007.1, read as the reverse complement.
TATGGTAAAATCTATGCAAATAGAAGATGTTGCAGATATATCAATATCTGATGAAAATTCTACTATGACATTTCAGGAATTGGCAGAAAATTATGCTTCTATTATTATGAATAAAAATGCTACACCTGATCAATTAGAGGCATTAGGAAGTATAATTAAATTATGGATGGACACTTTAGCAGCAAATTATACAAGAGATGAAATGTTCAATGAATACAGCAGAATTACATCTACTTTATCATGCATGTCTATACATTTAATATTGAGAATAGCTATCAAAGATAATAATATTCCTACAGAATCAGCACAGAATAATATATATAATTCTATTAATAATAAATTTATACCATCATTTGCTGAATTTAAAAATGACGGTTGGAAGACAGAATTTAATTTTTATGTTATTAATATGTCAGCAGCTGTATGCAAATGGTATGAAGATAAATCCAAGAAATTGGACTATCCGGACTTTAAAGTTTGGAGAGACGGCAGCTTCTAAAAAAACATTATTCATTATTCAAGGAGGAATTAAATAATGACACAAACAGAAGACAAGGTAAAAAAAGACCTTAAAAGCCTAATATCTAAATATAAGGAGCAGGCTACTGTAGTAATAAGAAAAAGCAAGGCAGTTTGATTTTATTATTTAAGTATTATATTTAGAAAATTATTTTATTTATTTATTATAAATAAAATTTGATAGTCCCTTCTAAAAAATTTTAGAGGGGATTTTTTATTATTAATAAACTTATTTTTTATATTTTATAATAGAAAAATCTTATTTTAATCTATGTCATCCGCTAAATTTTTTATTTGTAAATATGTACTTTAGTAGTTTGCTATAGATGGCCCCAAATCTGAGCATGACAATGATAATAAAAAATGAATAATATGCCTTGACAAATAAAGTCTTTTAAGTAAAATGTTAATTATATTTTAAGGAATAAAAGTTAATATGAAAGATATACTATTTTACAATTCACTAACTAGAGAAAAAGAAGTGTTCAAACCTATCAATGCAAATGAAGTTGGTATGTATTCTTGCGGACCTACAGTATATAACTATGCTCATATAGGTAATTTTAGAGCTTATATATTCAGCGACTTACTTAGAAGAGTATTAGAGGATTACGGATATAATGTTAAACTTGTAATGAATTTAACTGATGTTGATGATAAGACTATAAAAAATTCTAAAGAAAATCATATATCTTTGAATGATTATACAAAGAAATATAAAGAAGCATTTTTTGAAGATATAAAGACATTAGGAATAAAAAAAGCTACAGTAAACCCTGCAGCAACAGATCATATAAAAGAGATGATTGATATTATAGAGCTTCTTAAAAAGAATGGTCATACTTATGAATCAGATGGTTCTGTTTATTTCAAGATAAGTACATTCCCTCAATATGGAGAATTGGCTAATTTGGATAAGCAGGAATTATTAGACGGAGCTTCAGGACGCGTTCTTAATGATGAATATGATAAAGAAAATGCAAGCGACTTTGTACTTTGGAAAGCGTATACAGAAGATGACGGCGAAGTTTATTGGGATTCTCCTTTTGGAAAGGGCAGACCCGGCTGGCATATAGAATGTTCTGCTATGAGCTGCAAATATTTAGGAAAGCATTTTGATATACATACTGGAGGAGTTGATAATAAATTCCCTCATCATGAAAATGAAATAGCACAGAATGAAGCTGCTTTCAATGAAAAGTTCGTTAATTATTGGCTTCATTGTGAGCATTTAATAGTTGATGGTGAGAAAATGTCAAAGTCTAAAGGCAACTTTTATACTTTAAGAGATTTGCTTGATAAAGGGCTTTCTCCTGAAGCTATAAGATACTCACTAATTAACTCTCATTATAGAAAGCAATTAAATTTCACTATTGAAGGAATTAAACAATCTCAAAGTGCTATTGATAGAGTTAATGATTTAATATTCAGACTAAAAGATATAAATAATACCGAATCTAATGAAGTTAATGAAAATTTATTAAAAGAGTTAGAAGTTTCTAATGAAAAGTTTTCAGACTCTATTTATAATGATTTAAATATATCAGAGGCACTTGGCGTATTATTTACTTTGGTGAAAACTGTGAATACATCTTTTGATTCTATTAATGTGAGTACAAGAGATGCTATATTAAAATTTATAGAGAGAGTAAACAATATTATAAATTGTTTTAATATAGGCGATACTGATAAAAAAGCGGATAATGAAGATGAGATAAATAAATTAATAGAAGAAAGAACTCTCGCTAAGAAAGAGAAGAATTATCAAAAAGCAGATGAGATAAGAAATCAGTTATTGTCTATGGGAATAGAGATAATGGATACACCTCAGGGTGTTAAATGGAAAAGAAAATAAATAGAAAAAATAAAGGAATTGTGTGGATTTAATAAAGAAAACATTTCAGCATATAGAAGGTATAGGCCCTAAAAAAGAAAGTCTTTTATGGCAAGAAGGTGCCGTTGATTGGGAAGATGCTTTAAATAATATAAATTATTATGCTATGCCTAGCAGTATGAGGGAGGCTTTGAAAAATGAGCTTCCTAAATCTATTTATAATTATAATTCAAAAAATTATAGTTATTTTTTAAAGAGATTTCCTGATTCAATAATATATAGACTTTATCCTCTTCTTATGGATAAAACTGTATTTTTGGATATAGAAACTACGGGCATAAAACCGTCCAAAGCACATGTTACAGTTATAGGCTGTTATGACGGCAAAGAGATGAAAGTTTTTGTGCATGGCAGAAATGAGCATGAATTTTTAGATTATATAAAGAATTATTCTATAATTGTAACTTTTAATGGTTCTTGTTTTGATATACCATTTTTGGAGAGATATTTTGCTACTACTATAAAATCTGCTCAAATAGATTTGCGTTTTGTACTTAAAGATTTAGGATATACAGGCGGACTTAAAAAAATAGAGCAGGATGTAGGCATTTCCAGAGGTGATGATATGGAAGGAGTTAATGGATATACTGCTGTTTTACTTTGGAATTATTATCAAGATACTAAAGATGAAACAGCTATAGATTCATTGATACATTATAATTTATTAGATACTATTAATTTGGAGCATTTGCTTCGTTTGGCATATAACAAATATGCAGAAAGTTATAATTGTCAGCTTTTAGAATATAAGACTTTACCTTCAGTAGATCATTATAAACCTAACAAGAAATTGATTGATGCTTTACACAAAAAGCCCTATAAATATGCTCCTAAAAGCGAAGATTAATAAGCCTGATCCAATATTGTCATTATTGAATCAAAATTCATAGTTCTAGGAAGCTGATCCATTCCTGGATATTTTAATGCTAATTCTGCAACTTTATCAAATTTACTTCTGTCTATATTTATTTCATTAAGTCTTGTAGGTAAATTTATATTATGAAGGAATTGCTTTATATGCTGTGCAGATTGGTTAGCAATTTCAAAAGGTGTCATTTCAGGATCTATTCCGTCTATAACATTTGAAAGCACAACATATTTATTAGGGGCAACAGTAATATAATATTCCATAATATGCGGAAGCAATATAGAACATACCATAGATTTATTAACTGCATATACACTGTTTATAGCAATAGATAAAGCTCTTATAGCACCTAAAGAGCTATGACATGCTGAAGTAGCACATAACATATTTGCAGTTGCTAAAGTTGTTATATTATCTATATTATTACTGTCAGCTATAAGTTTTTTTAAGCCCTGCATACTTATCTTCATAGCATGCACTATTAAAGGCTCTGTTATGCTTGTAAGAGTATTGCTCATATATATGTCGAATGATAATGCAAATACTGATAGAGCACTGCTTATAGTATATTTAACAGGCACTGTTGCATATAAAGTAGGGTCTATGATACAATTTGAAGCATATACATTAGATTCGCTATTCTGTTTATTTACTTCTTCATATTTATCATAAAGACACATTCCAGTAGATATTTCAGATAAAGAACCTAATATTGTAGGCACTGCTATAATAGGCAAAGGTTTATGGTATACAGGCTGTCCATTGATATAATCTGAAGCCTCGCCGCTGTTTGTTACTACAATTGCAGCTCCTTTAGCAGTATTTTGTATTTTGAATCCTCCTACTGCTACTATGGATTCTGCTCTGCTGTATCTTACCAAATTTGCAATGATATCTGCAGCATCGCTTGTGCTTGTAGAATTTATATCAGAATAAACCATTACATTGATAAAACTGTCATTAAGTTTATTTACTATTTGATCTATTAATCCGGTTTGATTGAATGATGCTCCATCTGTAACCAATACAGTTCTTCCGCCGTATTTCTTTATTGTATCTGGTAAGCAGTCAAGAGAATCAACTCCGAATGTTATTTTTGTTGGTATATTAAATTCTATTATAGCCATAGTCTTCTTCTGTTATATGTATTTTTATATTTCTTATTATATATCTTCGGAAATATTAGCCTTAATTTTTAATGTTAACAGTAAATTAATTTTATACATTTTGTAATATTTACACTTGTCATCCCATTTTCTCTACTGTTTTTTTATATAAATTATTGCTATGCTCATCTAACCATAAAGGCTTAACCTAATAGATTAATCTACATACATGTGTTTATGAGGGAAAGGCTTCGGATCGCTTTTTGTATTTTATTTATTTTGTATTCTATAATATTTTTATTAGCAATAATAAAAAATTAAATATTAGTAATATTATAAGTTTTAAAGTGATAAACGAGCAGCTGATAACTGACGAAGGAAATTGTTCTCTAACAATATTTAAAATAAAAATTGTGAGACTCTGGCTAGTTTACTTGACAGAGCCTTTGCATAGCAAGTGAACAAATTTTTATTAGTAATAATAAATTTATCGCTAGCAATAATAAAAAATTATTCTATTATGTATAAATATTCATCTTTTATGAACGGTCTAATTTCATCAAAGTCAAAAACTATTTCTGTTTCACCATAAACATAAGCTGTTATAGTATATATAGGCCATACGAAATGTATTCCGTCAGCATAAATGTAAAAAGATGTATCAGCTAAAGTTATTTCATCTAAAGGGACTAAGTAACTTTCTTCATCTCTATCTTCTATCGATAAAAGTTTATCTCTCATAATGCTTCTTAATTCACTATCATCAAAATTTTTTATCAGATCAGTAACTTCTATTTTTTCACCTGTTTCCAATGAATATACTAAATTATAATTATTATACACTCCATGTGCTCCGCCTAAATATAGTGTTGAAGTTCTTCTTATAGATATAGTTTTATCATTAAAATAAGTTATGTTGATAGATTCACTTGATTCATAGCTGTAGGTTGAATTTGTTATCCATTCATTATAAAAATCACTCATATTATTTTCAAATAATTTTGATATGCTTCCCTTTTTATCCTCAAATTCTAGATTTTCATTTCTTTTTATATTATTTAAATTGAAACCTTCATTTATGTCAAAAGAAATTTTATTATATACTTCTAATTTGTTAGTGTCATCAGGTATAAGCAAAAATATAGAATCTTTATATGAGAATGTTGATGCACTTCCATATTCATTAGTTTCAGAAACATCTGAATATGCATAGTTATATACTGCTGCTTTTAATAATGAAGTTGTATTTATATTTTTTGATGAACTATTTAATGATTTGGAAGTCATTTTAAATGATGTAATATTTGAATATGTACTTTCTATACTGTCGCCGTTTTCAGCTTCTGCATATATTTTATTATTTGTTATATCAAGAATGCTGTTTTTATCATAGAATTGATATATATCATTTAAATTTTTATAATTAAAAGCTGCCTTTATTTTTTCATAATTAGGCATTAATTCAGAATCGCTATTTATATAATCAGGCCATCTGTCATTTAAATATACAGAAAAGAAATCTCCTTTATCATTTTTCATATAATAGTGATGAGATATCCATTCTATATTTTTTTGCGTATAAGAAGTATCATTTTTTGTATTATTATTGTTTGATTCTTCGGCTTGTTTTAATTCATTTGTTTTTGTTTCATTGGTTTGAGTTTCTATTGCATTAGTATTGGTTTGATTATTGTTATTATTTTTATTATTTGAACATGATATTATTAAAAGTATAAAAGATAATGCGAGAATATTTCTAATCATAATTGTTTTCCCAAAATTAAAAAAAGTTAGTAAACATAATATTTTATATTATTGATTTTGTCAATATAAAAAATATTACTATATAAAGAAGTTTTTTATTGACATTATGAAGTTTATGATATAACATGAATAAAATTTATATAATATATTTAAGGGCTTATTATGAAAAGAATATTGATTGTTTTTTTAATGATGTTTTTGGTTATAATATCATGCAATAAAAAATCAGAAACAAATACTGAATCAGTCCCATCTATATCTATAAATTTGGGACCTGAACCTAAGACTATGGATCCTACATTAAATTCTATTAATGTTGTATCATCTTATATACTTCATGCTTTTGAAGGTTTAACAAAGATAGATTCAAATAATAATGTAAGACCAGGTATGGCAGAAACTTGGGAAATATCAGATGATGGTTTGGTATATACATTCCATATAAGAAAGAATGCAAAATGGTCTGACGGCAAACCTGTAACAGCACAAGATTTCGAGTATTCTTGGAAAAGGGCTGTTGATCCAAATACTGCAGCTGAATATTCATATATGATGGAAATAGTTAAAAATGCTAAAGAGATTAATGCGGGCAATATGGATTATAATAGTTTAGGAGTAAGAGCTATTGATGATTATACATTTGAAGTACAGCTTGAAAATCCTGCTATTTATTTTATAGACTTCATAGCTTCTACAGTAGTATTTATGCCTGTTAGAAAAGATATTATAGAACAATATGGAGATAAATGGACTTTGACTCCTGAAACATATATAGGAAACGGTCCTTATAAGATGAAAGAAAGGGTAATAGATGAGAAAATAGTTTTTGATATCAATACTAATTATTATGATGCTGATAAGCAAATAGCTAAACAGATTAATTTTTTACTTATGAGCGATCCTAATACTGCTATTGCCGGTATAAGAGGCGGTACAATAGATTTTTCTGCATTAGAGCCTCCTTCAGCTGAAATAGAAAAATTGAATAATGAAGGTTATATAGTAGCAAATAATGCTATAGGTACTTATTATATAGAATTAAATATCACTAATAAGGCTTTTGAAGATAAAAGAGTAAGACAGGCTTTATCTCTTGCAATAGACAGAAACTATTTAGTAAAGAATGTTACTAAAGGCGGACAGGTTCCTGCAGGAGCTTTTGTTCCTACTGAAGTAAGAGGATTAAACAGCACATTTAGAAAAGAGAATAAAGAATATATAAATGTTAATGATTATGAGAATAATGTAAAAAAAGCAAAAGCATTAATGGCTGAGGCAGGTTATCCTGACGGTGCAAATTATCCTGTAATAGAATTAAAAGTTTCTCCGGGTATTTATGTATTAGTTGGAGAGGCTTTGCAGCAGATGTGGAAAGAGAATTTAAATGTTAATGTATCTTTAGTACAGGAAGAGTTTCCTATAACACTTCAAACTTTGGTAGAAAAAGATTATCAAATGGCTAGAATGGGCTGGACTGGCGATTATAATGATCCTATGACTATGCTTGATGTTATGACAAGCGGCGGCGGAGTAAATCATACAGGATTTGCTAATAAAGAATATGATGATAATTTATTAACAGCAAAACAAACTGAAGATAATAAAATAAGAATGGCTGCTATGGCTAAAGCTGAAAATATACTTATGGAAGAAATGCCTATTATACCTTTATATTATAGAGCAGATTCTTTTATGAAAAATCCTAAATTGCAGGGTGTAGTATTGAATCCTTTGGGAAGACATAAATTCAATTATTCATATATTAAATAATAAAATGTTAGGAGAAAAAATATGAAAAAAATAATGACTGTATTTTTGATGGCTGCTTCATTATTTATTCTGTCATGCGGCGGAAGCGGAGGAAATAATAATGATGCTATAGTAATTAATATGGGGGCAGAACCTAGAACTATAGACCCTAGTTTAAATAGTTTGAATGTTGTTTCTGCTATGTTGTATCATCCATTTGAAAGTTTAACAAAAATAGGAGCTGACGGAAAACTTACAGGCGGTATGGCAGAAAGCTGGGATATATCAGAGGACGGAAAAACATATACTTTTCATATAAGAACTAATGCATTATGGTCTGACGGTAAACCTGTAACAGCATATGATTTTGAATACAGCTGGAAAAGAGTTGTTAATCCTGATGTTGCTGCACAGTATGCTTCTTTATTAGAAATAATAAAAAATGCTAAAGAGATTAATGCCGGTAATATGGATTATAATGAACTTGGTGTAAAAGCTATAGATGATCATACTTTTCAAGTAGAGCTTGTTGATCCTGCTGCTTATTTCTTGGAGTTTATGACTACAGTTTCAGTTTTTGCACCTGTAAGAAAGGATATTATAGAACAGTATGGCGATGATTGGACTTTATCACCTGAAACTTATATATGTAATGGTCCTTATCAAATGACTGAAAGAGTAATGGATGAGTACATCACTTTTGAAGCTAGAACTAATTATTATAATGATGAAACAGTTGCTAAGAAATTAAAATTCATTTCTATGGCTGATCCTAATACAGCTATTGCTGGAATTAGAGGAGGTACTATACATTTTTCAGCATTAGAACCGCCTTCTAGTGAAATAGAAAAATTAAAAGCAGAAAATTATATTGCTCTTAAGGACGGAGTAGGTACTTTCTATTTATCTCTTAATATTACAAACAATGCTTTGAAAGATAAAAGAGTAAGACAGGCTTTATCTTTAGCAATTGACAGAAATTATTTAGTATCAAATGTAACTATGGGCGGACAGGCAGCAGCTCAGGGTTTTGTTCCTCCTTCTATGGATGGTATTAATGGTCCTTATAGAGAAGAAGCAGGAATACTTATAGATACTGATAATTATACATCAAATGTAGAAAAGGCTAAGGCTTTAATGGCTGAAGCTGGATATCCTAACGGAGAGGGTTTCCCTGTATTAGAAATAAGAGTTTCTCCTGGACTTCATATAATAGTTGCAGAAGCTATACAGCAGATGTGGAAATCTAATTTAAATATAGATGTAACATTAAAGAATGATGAATATCCTTTAGTTCTTCAATATTTATTAGAAAGAAACTTTGATATAGGTTCTATGGCTTGGAATGCAGATTATAGAGACCCTATGACTATGCTTGAGATTATGGTGAAAGGCAATACATTCAACTATGGTTTATACGATAACGCTGCTTACAACACTTTAGTTAACAATGCCAGAAAAACTGCTGATCCTGCTGTTAGAATGAAGTATATGATGGATGCAGAAAAATTATTGATTGATGATATGCCTTTTATTCCGCTTTATCATAGATCATATACTTTGATGGTTAGTCCTAAATTAAAAAATGTTGTGTATAATGCTTTAGGAAAACATAAATTTAATTACTGTTATATAGAATAATTAATTTAATAATTATAAATATTATTGATTTTAAAAGGGGCTTTATTATAAGCCTCTTTTTTATGAATCAGATTTTAAATTAAAATAAATTTAATTGTTCATTATCATCTGGATTTTCAATATCATTAATTACACTTATAATATTTATTTCATCTTGTATAACTATAAAATAAACATACATAACATTAGGATAATTTGACGGACAAGATCTATAATATAAATCTATACTATTATCATCATCTATTTTTAGAGGAGATTTTCTAGATTTTTTTATAGTTGGATCTTTTTTATTGCTTTTTCTAGTCTATTCAAAACTAAAGATAAGTAAGGATCTTTAGTTAATTCTTCTTTATTTTGAATTGCGTATTTTGTATAACAAATCTTCATCTTCTAATATTCCATTTTTCATGTTTTCAATATATTTTTCTACATTAATAGGTTCTTTATCATTGTTTTTGTTTTTTTCTATCATTTTATCAATATTATATGATAAAGTTTTTTTAACTATTGATATTGTTTTTATGACACCAAGAAGAGAAAAAATTACAGTAGAAGAATATTTTTGTTTACTATCTTTTTTTCTTGGTATTCTAAGAACTATATTCTTATTATTGAAAAAGTTATGTTCTTCTGCTATTGAAGTTATTCTATGACTAGATATATATATATTATATACTTCTTTTATCATATCAGAAACCATATATGGTGGATATTGGCATAATCCTAAATTATTTAATAATTTTAATTTTAAGTTTTCCTTATTTAGTTTTTCTATTGTTAGTTTTAACTCTTTGTTAGAATGTTCTAAATTTTCATTAGATAATTTTAATTCTTCATTAGATTTTTCTAATTCTCCCAAAATTGTATTTAAATCTTTTATTTGGTTTTGCAATGCTGGTATTGATTCTAAATCGTCTATTATCTTATCATATAGAGGATCGTTTATTTGTTTCCAACTATCTATTAATTCTTTTTCTCTTTCTTGATATACTATACTATCTTCTATATTATTTATAATATCTTCCACAATTTCACCCTCTATAAATATATTTATACTACTATTAATATAATAATAAAAAAAATCAATATTTATAATAAGTTTATAAAAAAAATATTTAATTTATTGACAAATATTTATATTAGAGTATAAATATTGTGTTAACATAACGTTTTGGATGTTGGGTAATTTCTATGAGAAAGATAATTTTTTTATTAATAACAGTTTGTTTATTTTTGCTGTCATGTGGTAATGACAAAAGCTATGTTGAAACTATAAGGGTAACTATTGGGGCAGAACCTCAAAGTATAGATCCTTCATTTTTATCGGCAATAGATAGTATGATTTATGCAGTTCATGTATTTGAAGGTCTTACCTCAAAAGATGAAAACGGTAATATAATAGGCGGAGTTGCTGAAAGATGGGATATATCCAAAGACGGACTTAGCATTACATTTCATTTAAGAGAGAATGCTAAATGGTCTGATGGTAAGAATGTAGTTGCTGATGAATTTGTATATTCTTTTAGAAGATTAGCAGATCCTAATACAGCATCGGCATACAGTTTTTTAATAACACCTGTAAAAAATGCTGATAAAATTCTTAAAGGAGAATTATCAACAGAAGAACTTGGAGTTGAGGCATTAGATGATAGAACTTTAAAAGTATATTTTGAAAGTCCTACACCTTACTTTTTGGAATTAGCAGCTATTCCTATATTTTCACCTTTAAGAGAAGAATTCATAAGCGATAATTGGACTTTTTCTCCTAAAACATATATAGGTAATGGTCCGTATAGAATGATAGATAGAAAGCCTGATCAGATAATATCTTTAGAATTAAATACTAATTATTGGAACAAAGATATGATGATAGCTAAGAGAATAGATTTCGTTATGTTCTCTGATGTATCTACAGCTTATGCAGCTTTGAAAGAAGGTTCTATATTGTATTCATATAAAGTTCCTACTGCAGATATAGATTTACTAAGAAAGGAAGGCTATTTAGTTATAACACCTTCTCTAGGAACTGCCTATTATGCTTTGAATAATACAAATGAAGTTTTAAAAGATAAGAGAGTAAGAAAGGCATTAGCTCTTGCTATAGATAGAAATTATATAGTAGAAAATATAACAAAAACAGGAGAGATACCTGCTGCTGCTTTCATACCTTATGGTTTAAAAGATGTAGACGGCGACTTTAGAAAAAATGGAGGCGGATATTACAGCGTTAAAAAAGAAGATTATAAAGCAAATATTGAAGAAGCCAAAAAACTTTTAGAAGAAGCAGGCTATCCTAATGGAGCAAACTTTCCAGTATTGGAGTTTAAAACTAATCCAGGAATGGGGGTTACTATAGCAGAGGCAGTTCAGCAGATGTGGAAAGAGAATCTTAATATAGATATGACTATCACTCAGGAAGAATGGGCCGTATTTCAAAAGAACAGACAGACAAGAAATTATGAAGTATGCAGAGCTGATTGGATAGGAGATTATCTTGATCCTATGACTTTTGCTGATCTTTTTGTTAGTACAAGTGCCGGAAATAGAGTAGGGTATAATGATCCTGAATATGACAGACTTATATTAGAGGCCAAAAACACTATTGATAATAAAATAAGAATGGATAATATGCATAAGGCTGAAGATAAACTTATAGGCGAGGATATGGCTTTTATTCCGCTTTATCATTATACATCTTGTTCTATGCAAAGTCCTAAATTGAAAAATGTTCTAGTTGATACTTTGGAAATAAGAAGATTTTTTTACGCATATATAGAATAAAAATTATATTTTATATATATTTTTTCGATTATTAAATAGAGCATAATAATAAAAAAAGTTAGTATTTGATTTTTTTGAATACTAACTTTCTTTATTATTTTATTAATTAATCATATTTTATTAATTATTTCTTTAAGGCCATCGCTAATTGACTATGTCCGGCATAGATTAGATAATATATTTCTTTAAATCCGTTTCTATCCATATAATGAGCTAATGCCTCAGATCTTGCTCCTGTAGCACAATATAGAAGATATTTTTCTGATTTATCTAATCCATTAACTAAATTTTCAGCTTTAGGATCATTTAAATCTATTAATATGCTTCCTTCTATTGCACCTGTCATATTAACTTCCATTTTGCTTCTTACATCTAATAGCTTTATATCATTACCTGACTTTATTAAATCAGCTGCCTCTTGTACATTTAAAGATTTTAACATTATAAACACCTATTTTTTATATATACATACTATAGGTATATATATTATCATAAATATATAAAAAATCAATATATACTGAAAATTTTTAAGTTTGTCAACTGCGAGCTGCGGCACCTTCCCGCACGGTACTGTCTCATCTTATCAAATGCCAACTATACGTGCGGCTGATTACTTATTATTATACAAATATATAGTTTTATATTACATTTAAACATGTATTTTTAAAATATTAAGTTGTAGTATATGTGTTTTCATGAATCGTACCGACGAAATCTACCTCATATTAAATTTACTCAAATCTGCTGAAAGGCATATTTTCTATAGCACCTTCTGCACCTATAGTTTCATTTAATTGTCCATTGATAAGGAATATAACATTATCTATACCTTCAAATTGAGTTGCTGTATATACAAACTGATAAATCTGTACCATGGTTCCTTCATTTCCTAAAGGATTAAATTCAAAATTCTCATTGAAGTTTAAATATACTGTATTATTCTCAATAAATATATCAAGCAGTTCAGTATCTTTAGGTATGCAGCTTATTATATTTCTATTATTTTCTTCATCAGTAGCACCAACTAATAATTCTTTTATAGCTTCCTCTACAGAAGATTTATTATTAAATTTTCTTTCTCTGAATATTAATGTTATAGAGCCTGTTGATTCGCTGTATTCAACTAAATATATTCCTTCATTACTGTTTTCTTTAAGTTTTCTCTCTTTTAAATCTCTTGTTATATTATTATTAGCTTTTTTGATATTGTAATTATTAATATCTGTTTGAGCTTTTTTAATAATTTCTTTTTTATATTCTGTATTATTATTTTTTATTGTGTTATTCTTTATTATATTATTAGCAGTTTCTTTTATATTATCTTTTAATTCATTATCTTTTACTATATTGCTTTCTTTATTTTCTTTTATATTATTTTTTTCTTCTGAAGGTTTATTTATTATTGAATTGTTATTATTTTCTTTATTAATATTATTATTTACCTTACTATCATTTACTATATTATTATTGTTTTCTCTTACAACATTATTATTTGGATTAACCATATCATTTATTACTCTGTTATAATCAATATTAGATTTATCCAAAGAATTAGTTATAGTATAAACAGATTTCTGCATTATATCTTTTCTATTTTGTGTTACATTATTATTATTCACGGCATTGTTGTTTAAATCTTTTTTAGTATTTTCAGTATTATTGTTTATATTTTCTTTAATATTATTATTTAAATTTTCTTTTCTATTATTATTGATGTTTCTATCATTATTTATAGTATTATTATTAACTTGATTGTTATTTATTACATTTTCTTTATTATCATTATTGTTTAAATATTTATCAATATTAAAATCATAATTTGTACTTGAATTATCTTTTTTAGTGGTGTTTTCTACATAGCTGGCAGGAGGTCTTGTACTGAAAGTAGTAGTTGATGCCGGCTTCATAGTAGTAGTTTCTCTTTTGGTAGTATTATCTTTTGGTTTTAAGATATCATCAAATATACTTTTTTTAGCTGCAGTATTATTTTGCTTATTAGTAATTATATTTGTTGTTTTAATATCCTGAGTGTTATCATTCTGTCTATTTTCCAATATCATCTGCTCAAGATAATTATATGTTTTTTCTTCTTCAGCATTAGGCGTATTTTCAATATCTGCCACAATGATATTTTCTTCATTGTCGTTTACAATATCATTTTCAGGTATTCTATTTAATGTATTCATATTGTTTGATAATATTACTGATTCATGATTGTTGCCATAATCTATATATCCGCTGTCATAAAGTATAGAATTACTTACTCCGCTATTATTAAAGAAAGGAAGTAGGGATTCCTTTGTTATTATACTTGAATTTGTAATGTTTTCTGACATCATATCTAAAGATGTTTCTATTTTAGAATTTGTTTCATAGGCCATTACAGATAGAGTTTCATTTGTATCAGTTTTTATAAAGAAGTTGAATAATGGTATATTGCTTAAGAAGCTCATTTTGTTCTGATCCTCTGTTATTCCATCACTTTCCAAAACTAAAGCTTCTTTATGATTTATAGAGAAGAAATCTTTTATTGCTATATCCACCATAGGAGAATATTTTTTCACAACCGTAAATATCAAAGCTGCTGCAATGATAAAAGCTGCTGAAATTATTATAGGTTTTTTTAAATTTATTTCTTTGCTTTCATTTCTAATTTGTCTTGTATATGAAATACTTTTAGATTTAGATTTAAGCTGCTCGTATCTTGGCACTTGTTTACTCCAGAGTATTATGTATCGTTTAAATTATCGATAAAAATAAAAATGGTATTAGAATTTATTTTATTGGAATATTGCGAAGTATATTGATATTTTTTAATAAAAAACCCTTTTAGAAAAGTTATATTTCTAAAAGGGTATTATTTTTTTAATTAATTATTTTATTGTAAATGAACTGCATTACGAGATAAGAAATTTTTTCTGTCATTAGCATATTTAGCTTTAGAAGAAGTAGGGTATTCAGCTAAATATAGATTATAAGTTTTATAAGCTTTTTCAAAATTTCTTATATTGTTATCACCTTTTTCATATATTTCAGCTAAAAGAAGTATAGAATCTCCGCGTTTAGAAAACTTTACATTTTTTTCTAAAGATTTTTCTAACATATCAGCACCTTCAGATATTCTTCCAAGCTGTTTTAAGCTGTCAGCTATTTCATAAACAGCATTTCCATATAAAGGAGTTTGAGAGTAATTATTCATTACATCATTGAAGTATACAATAGCTTCATCATGTTTATTTTCAGCTTTCTTCATAACGCCCATAGAATATATAGCAGCTGCTTTTTCATTATTACCTGAATTTTTTAATTTTGAAGCCTCATTATACATATTAAAAGCATTATTATAGTCTTTCTTTTGATTATAAATATCTCCTATTCTAAAATGGCTGTATACAGAATATTTAGAATTTGGATATGAAGTTATTATATTGCTGTAGGCATTAACTGCATTATCATAATCTTTAATATTTTTTAATTCTTCTGCTGAATTAAATAATGCTACTATTTCAGGATTAGTTTCAGTTACTTTAGCAGGCTTATCAGCTGGCTTTTTTATTATTGAAGTTTGAGCATTATTAGTAGCTGCTTCATTTGTATTAACCATATTAGTAGCTGTATTATTAGTATTCATCATATCATTAGTCATAACATCATTAGTCATAATGTTATTAGTAGACATATTGTTAGTTTCATTATCAGGGTCTAATATAGCATTAGTTTCCATAGAAGCTATGCCTTGACTATTAGTTACAGTTATTGTATAGAAATATTTTCTTATGATGCTTTCTTCATTATCAACTTGGAAATCAAGTTTTCCTATACCAGCTGTTAATGTTCTGAAAGTAAGGAAAGCATTAGTTTTATCTCTTGTAAATCTTACGAAATCAAGATTAGTAGAATAGCTTGTTATACGTATATATCTGTCAAAATTAGTAGCATTTAATTTTATTGAGAAAAGAGTATTTTCAGCTAAAGATACAGATTTAATTAAATCATCTTCTATAGGACCGCTTTTTACACGGGCAGAAGAAGCATTAGTTACTACTTTATCATCCGGCTGTACAGTGATTGTTTCCTGAGCGAATGCAGCATTAATTATAATGAACATTGCCATTATAGAAGAACATAAAAAAACACGCATAATTCTCTCCTAAAAGTTAGTATTATTTTTTTCGGCTTTCTACAAAGTTTCTTGAGTGTTCTAAATCTTCAAAACTTAGATTTTCTTTTGTAGATAGCATTTCGCCTTTTAAAATTTTTTCTTCGTCTTCTTTAAGAATATTAATAGCTTTTGAATTTTCCTCTTCAGGTGTTAATGGTATCACTTTAGGTCTTGAACAAGAGCCTATTAATACTCCAGAGACTACTACTAATAATAACCAAACAAATAAAATTATGAAAAATAAAATCTTTTTCGTTCTGTAAAAATCTTTTACTTTTTCAAGCATTGAGTTATACCTCTAATCGAATTATAAAATATAGTAAAAAAATTGCAATGAATTTATTCATAAAATGCAGTTAAAACTTATCGTATGATTAAAGTTAATGTTTAGTATTATTTAATTTATTATGTTAATTTTTAAATATTCTGCGGATTATAAAAAACATAATAGTGTAAAATATATATAAATAGTAAAATAAAAGGCTTGAATCTAATTAAAGACTCAAGCCTTATTTATTAATTACTTTAGAGAGATACAAAATGTTTATTTAAAAGTTATGCCATTATTAATTGACCGTTATTTTTTATGCATATTTCTAAAGAGTTAGTTAATCTTACTCTGTAGAACTCTATTCTTTTGCTGATTTCAAATACATAAGCATTATTGTATTTTTTCATTATGTTTTTAATTTTGTTTGCTATAGTTTTTGGAAGTATATTTTCTGATAATTTATCGTCGCTGCTTATATAGTTCCAAGCACCGTTTTTGTCGAAGTTGATATAAGTTCCGTTACTTAATTTTATTTCATATTGATCTTTCACTTTATCAATATAAACGATTTTAGCCTTACTATAGTTAGAAGTTATAAATCTTCTAATGTTTTCAGGTAATTGGCTAGGTGTAATTTTAATAAAAAGGTTTAAGCTATTAGTCATATTGTATCTCCTTACAGTTGGTGTTTGTAAATTCTCTTTACATTTATAATTATAGCAGAATGTAAAAATTAAGCAATATTTATTTACAAATAATTTACAATAAATTTACAAAACTAATTTAAAAATAGGTTGTTGTAATACATATAATACATAAATTAGCTGCATAAAAAGAATTAGTATAAAATATATTTACAAATATTATAGAATTGGCTATAAATATAATATTTTTATATGAAAATTAGAAAATATTCTGTTAAATTTGATTTATATAACGCACGGTGAATAAAATTTATAAGATATCATAGTTTAGATTTACATTTGAACTATATTTCCTAATTTTATTATGCGTGCGTAGTATATGCTATAAATTTAAATAAAACTTGGGTGGGCAGCTAAAAAATTCTAATTTGATGACAAATGAAATAAAAATTAATATTGCATATTAAAGTTTTAAGCCTAGAGGGTGGGCAAATGTATTTAAGTTTTAAAACTTTATTTACATACCCGCCCTTTATTCTTCAAGGCATTAATATAAAATTTATACTTTATTTTCTTTTTCTACCTACTTAGATATTATAGCACCCGCCCAAGCGTTATTTAAATTTTTTATCTGCTCAACGCACGGTAGATAATTATTTATATTTAGTATTATTTGAATTAATAATTGATCATATATTCATTATTTTGCTATGCGTGCGGTATAAGAGCCAAAAATTAAAAAAATATTAGGGTGGGAAGTTAAAATAACAGAAATTATTAACAAACAAATTAATATTTTATAGACTATAAATAGCAAAAAACTTATAGGGTGGGAGTTAGAATAAAATTTTATCAAAAATTTTAAAAAAAATTGATAAAATGATTAAAGAATAAAAAATATAATGCTTTAAAAATCAGAAAATAGGTAGAATATATATTATTTTTATGATTATATTGAATGATTTTTGGGTATAAATAGCTATAAATTATAATTTTTTTATATTTTATGTAGTATATGTATTGTATAGTGATTATTTTAGATTTTTTTTAAGAAAAAAGAGAAAAAAATGCTAAACCAAATTAAACTTTATGCCGAGAGGGCCGAAAATTATTGTATAGCAAAATGAGAGTTCAAGTATTTGGCGGTCTCGAACTCCCTATTTGCTTAGTTGATACCATATAATTTGTAGGGATATATTTATTGGCGTAAATATATCCATTATATAGAATTTAATGGTATTTTGGCAACTTCATATAGTTACTTAGATTGTCGGAATACCTTAAATTCTCTTTAATATTTTTTGCCAATTAGGCACGGATGCCTTTTTGAATAAATATCATGGAGGATGACGATGATCATCAATAATAACATTAGTGCTATAAATGCACAACGTACTTTAAAATTTAGAAACGTAGACCTTTCTAAAGACATGGCTGCTCTTTCTTCTGGAATGAGAATTAACAGAGCTGGCGACGATGCTTCTGGATTAGCAGTATCTGAAAAAATGAGAACACAAATCCGCGGTTTACGTCAGGCTGAAAGAAATACTCAAGACGGTATATCTTTCATTCAAACTACTGAAGGATACCTTCAAGAGAGCCAAGACATCTTACAAAGAATTCGTGAATTAGCTGTACAATCTGCTAACGGTATCTATACTGATGCTGACAGAATGCTTATTCAAGTTGAAGTTTCTCAGTTAGTAGACGAAGTTAACCGTATTGCTAGCCAAGCTCAGTTCAATACTCTTAACATGTTAACTGGTAGATTTGCTAACCCTAATGAGGGCGGTGCTCCTGTTGCTTCTATGTGGTTTCATATGGGTGCCAACATGGATGAAAGAAGAAGAGTTTATATAGGAACTATGACTGCTGCTGCTTTAGGATTACAAACTGCTGAAGGTAATGGTATTTCTATCTCTTCTATAGACAAAGCTAACAGTGCTATAGGTTTAGTTGATGAAGCTTTAATGAAAGTTTCTAAACAAAGATCTAATCTTGGTGCTTACCAAAACAGATTAGAGCTTACTGCTCAAGGCTTGATGATCGCTTATGAGAACACTGCAGCTTCTGAAAGCAGAATCAGAGATACTGATATGGCTGAAACTTCTGTTAAATTTGCTAAAGACCAAATCTTAAGTCAGGCTAATTTAGCTATGTTGGCTCAAGCTAATACTATGAACCAAGGTGCTTTACGTTTAGTTCAGTGATATAGTACGTTTATAGCATACTAATTTAAAAATAGCTGGTCTCATTTTTATAATGGGACTGGCTATTTTTTTGTTTTATGGCTTTTTATAAATCCCGCCCTTTAAAATTTTCTGATTTAATTTTGAATTATAATATTAATTATTTTTTAAGCTTAAATTAAAAATTTTAGAACCCACCCAAGTTTTGATTAGATTAATAATCTATTTAACGCATGGTGAGTAAAATTTTATATTTTGTTTAAATTATGATTATAAATCAGCATATATTTTTAATTTTGCTCTGCGTGCGGTTTGTAGATTTTAAAATTTAAAAAAATCTTGGGCGGGCGTTAAAATTTCTAATTGAATTAGTAAATATAATAAAGTTAAAATGTCTGAATTAAATAATAAAATATAGAGGGCGGGGAATTAGAATAAAATTAAAAACCGCCATGATATATTTACTATCATAACGGTTTTTATCAAATATTAAATTATTCTAAAGCTCTAAAAGAAACACCCAATGTAAACCCAAAATCTAAATTGGAATAATCATATTTATAGAACATATCTTTACTAGATATACCAGGTATGATAAATCCATTATCTCCCTGCTTTGGTATATTACTATTCAATACAGAAACATCATACTGCATACCAAAGTTATAATTCAAATATACTCCAAGTACGAAATCCATTTCAGCATTATCCATTTTATAAGGCTTGAATGCATATTCTGCTGTTATCTTTATATACGGAGCAACAGGAACTTTAAATAGCTTTTTTATATATGCATAATCTAATTTACTATTATATGGTGAAATTATTGATAAATTTTCACTAGGCATTACTGATATTATATTCCTAGGATGATTAGATGCAGCAAAACCAGATATTGGAAATAATACACCTGCTCCTATACCTATAGAAAAATTGTTAAAAACTATTTTCTCTAAAGCTCCTAAAACTAAACTATAAAGATAAACTCTATCAGTGAATATATAAGATTTGCTATCACTTTCACCTTCATATTTTGTGCTTATTATATAAGGGCTGTATCCTATTTCTAAAAGAGAAGTTAAGCCAGTAACTATATTATTATTAATATTATTTTTTACACCTAATTGAAAAATAGCTTCAAAATCTACAAATATATCGCCTTTTATTGTTTTGAAATCAACTAGGTATGAATATTCATTCTGATTTACTTCTGTTTTAGTAAAAATTTGTGAACCTCCTATATTCATGAATATACCAATTTCTGGATAAAGACTTATTGAATATAAAATGTTAATATTAAATAAAATTAATATAATTGATAATACTATTTTCATAATAATAACCTAAATAAAAACTGATATAGATATTGTAAAAAAAAAATAACTTATGTCAATGTATTTTACTTAAAATTTATTTTACATATCCCGCCCTCCATACTTCATTGATTTTATTTCATTTTATAAGCCTTAAATATTTTTTAATGCAAAATAAAAAAGCATTCACGCCCAAGTGATGATTAAATTTAAAATCTATTTAACGCACGGTAAATGAAATTTAAAAAAATAATAAAATTTGAATTATAAATCAGCATATATTTTTAATTTTGCTCTGCGTGCGGTTTGTAGATTTTAAAATTTAAAAAAATCTTGGGCGGGCGTTAAAATTTCTAATTGAATTAGTAAATATAATAAAGTTAAAATGTCTGAATTAAATAATAAAATATAGAGGGCGGGGGATTAGAATAAAATTTTATTTACTTGAAAAAAATATTACTTGTACTATACTAAATTAAAGTTTAAAAATAAGTGAGGGATTTTTTATGACAGTACAAGAAGAATATTTTCAAAAATTATCTTTAGTTTTAAAAGATAAATTCAATAAAAAAGGCTTTGCATTTGATTATTTTTCTAATAAAGAAAAGGCTAAAAAGTTTGTATTATCTCTTATTAAAGAAGATGATACTATTACTTTCGGAGGAAGCACTTCAGTCAATCAAATGGGAATATTAGAGGATTTAAAAAACTATAAAAATTTTGTAGATAGAAATAATAAAGAATTAAAAGCTGAAGCAGAGATTAAAGCATTTAGCAGTGATGTTTATTTATGTTCAGCTAATGCAATAACAAAGAATGGTGACATAGTATCAACAGACGGAGGCGGAAACAGAGTTGCTGCCACTATTTATGGCCCTAAAAAAGTATTTTTAATTGTTGGAAGGAATAAGGTTTGTGATACAGTTGAAGATGCTGTAAAAAGAGTAAGAAGCATTGCAGCAGGAGAAAATTCGGTAAGATTTAAAGTAGATAATCCTTGCTGTACAGGAAATATGATTTGCGATGAGGAAAATTGTGATATAGAAAAAAGATTATGTTCTTATACAATTATAGTTAATAAATGTCATATAAAAGACAGAATACATATTATATTTATAGATGAAGAATTAGGATTTTAATTTTCTATTTAAAAGTTATATTGTGCTTATAAAAAATATTTATTATGTACAGTATAACTTTAATATGTTTATAGTTTAATTATTTTTCTAAATATAGAAGTGAATAAAATTAACTTTAAAGAATTACTTACATACCTCGCCCTTTAAAATTTTCTGCTTTATTTTGAATTTTAGTATTAATTATATTTATAACTTGATTATAAATTTTGGCACCCGCCCAAGTGTTAATTAGATTTAAAATTCGTTTAACGCACGATGAACTGAATTTTATAATATAATAAAATTTGAATTATTATTAAAATTATATTTTTAGTTTTGCTCTGCGTGCGTTGATAAAGTAAAAATTTTTAGTTTTATTATTTTAATATCTGACTCTTATATTTTTCTAATAGAGTTCCAGAGAAATCAGTTTTCTGCATTGCCTCTTTTAATCCTGTAACATCAATAGTATATGCCTGACTGCCACTATTAGGTTTTATTGATAGAGTTTTACTGTTTATTAATTTACTTAAGAACTCAATAACTTCTTTCTCCTGTATGATTCCGAAAGCAGGTGATATTGTGTATAATATATCGAAATTATCACTTGAAGATCTCATAAAAGGCTCTACAGATTTATAAGGTGAATTATTGAAACTATATTCTACTACAGGAGTATTTTCATCTACTTTATCTTTATACCAGTTTATGCTTACGCTGACTTGATTATTTCTAGCTGCTATATATACCTCTAAACTATTATTGTTTTTTATAGTCATTGTAACAGTTTTTGTATCAGTATTGTTATATGTTATTCTTCTTATTTTCCAATTATTATAATGTGTTGTTACAGCAGCAGAGAATGCCTGTATTGATATTGTTAATAATATTATAAACACAAATACAATTTTTTTCATATATTTTTTACTTCTCCTGTATTTTAATAATTTTATTTTACTATATATTATGTTTACTAATTATAATTCTCGTTAATTTTTTGTAAAGTATTAGAAATAAAAAATTATTATTATTTTAATAAATAAGTGATTTTATATCATTGTACCATTTATTCATATAGTTTTTTAATTCTTCATAGCTTATAACAGATTTCTCAAATTTTTCAACATGCCAAGGCGATATTATATCAGCAATATTTTTCATATTATTATTAAAATTCTCTTTATTGATATTCTCTTTGTTAATGTTTTTTATAAAATTATCTAATTCTTTCACTAATTTTTCTTTATCTATATTTTCTTTTAAATAGTTTTTAATTTCTATACTTTTATTATTATATATTGAGTTATTATAATTGTATATTTTTACATTTTTTATGCTTGCAGATTGTGTTGTTAAAGTGAAAATATCAGTAGTTTCAGAAATCTCCTGAATTAAAGATTCAAAATGATTTTTATAACTCAAAAGTGATGAAGAAGTATTTCTATAAACATTATCATAGCATTTTATTTTTTGATTATCATTAAGCCTTTTATATTTAGCAGATTCAAAAGTTTTTAATTTACTACTGTTAATATAATCATGGGCTGAAGCATTTGAATATTTAGAATGCGTTTTATCATCAATATGGCAAAAATCACATCCTGCAAGCAATATATATTTAGGATTGAGCATATATGCTATTCTTAAAGCAGGCATTATAACACTTCCTTCCATATAGAAATATATATTGTTATTATCATCATCATTTATAGGGTATAATATCTTCTCAAAACTTTCATCATGTGAGAAATAAAATATTCTTTTGTTTTCTATATGAGTGAGAGGAAAAGGATATGCTGTATGAGTAGTAAATATATTTATATTTTCATTTTCTTTTTTAAGAAGTTCTTTTAAATGTATCGATGAATAAAAACCTCCGTCAGTAGATACAACAGCATCAGGCTTTATATTATTTTTTATTAAGCTATTAAAAGCATGCGATAATACTATAACAAAATGAGTCTTTGATAATTCTTTAATATTTTCTATATAATCATCAGCCGAAGCTCCTGCAGACACTAGTAAAACAGGTGTTTCTCTTTTTAATATATTATAGAATGTTTTTATCGAGTATCCTTCATTGAAATGCATATTATATAATGTATTTCTAGCCCATACAGGAGCAAAATAATAATTAGATGTTAATGACATTAATTTTTCTTTTATACTGTTGGCAAGCGATATATTAACATTATCATAATATTCTCTTGTTTCATCATCTATATTTGAAGCTCTTATATGTCTTATATAAACTATTTTTTTAGAATCATTATCATTCATATAAAAATTAAAGAATGCCAATATATTTTCTAAATCTTCATTTAGAATGAGTATGGTATTCTTTAATATATTTTGATTTGAAAGCTTTAAATTCTCTAAAATAAGCTTAACTATTTCTATATCTTTCTCTATTATGATTGCTTTGTTATTTTCATTTAATGATAAAAAATATTCTATATGAAAGAATGAGGCAATAGATAAAAATATTCCTATATGTTCATTGTTGTTTGTTATGAATTGAGATATTAATCTTTTAGCTTCTTCCATAGGATTATATAGAGAAGTTAAAGGTTTATTATTGTACATAACAGCAAACAAATCATTTTTAGCCTGCTTTAATTGATATTTATTATTAGCTGCATTATATTCTATTAATTTTTTTACAGCTCTAAAATTATATTTATTTTTATTTAAAAGCTCTATATTTTTAGTGAATATAGTATTATTCATTTTATTTTCTCTGCAGATTATTTTTAGAATATGCCGTATTTTTCTATAAGTTCATATGTGGCATCTTCATCATTTTTAATTTTATTGTATATGATGAGTTCCGGCCTATATTCAAAATGTATGGTGTCATAATTATGCCATTTACCGCCCCATATAAAACCATATTTTTCAAATACTTTTACAACTTCTTTAGGAGGATGCCATCTTTTATCATAAGGTACAGCATACCAAGCTTTATTATTAACTCTAGTCCAAGCCCAATATATTTGCTTACCATTATTTTTTTTAGGTAAAGTGTCAAATGCTACACCATAACTATGATAGCTTCTGCTTGCACTTTTTGAAATAATTTTCCAAACATATCCGCTCACTATTTTCAAAGAATCTAAGAAATTTTCAACTTCCTGATTGGTCTGAGCTATGAGCTTCACTTCTACGCTTACATTAGAAAGCTGTTCATATACATAGTCATGAACTCTTACTTTATATCCTAATATACTTTTTGTGCTTATATGCTTTACCATACTCCTTTCGCTTGTTCCGTCATAAAGAGTATCTAAGAATTTATTATTGATATATTTTGTATTATTAACTCTTCTTTTGTAATATTCCTGAAGTTCTTTAGTTCTTTCAGGAGTTTCTTTCTGTACCTCAGGCATTCCATCTACAGTATAGGAATAAAATCCGAAAGGTATATAATTATCCTGATTAGTCATATCTTCATCGGTTAAAAGTTTGCCATTAGCCCAGTTAAACCATATTCCGTCTAAATAAAATCCTAATTCTCTATTTTTTATAGTAGGAGGGGATATTCTATTGGAATATGCTAAATGAAGAGCTATAGTTTCTATTGCCCCTGGTCTTATTATTATATCTTTTCTTATTCTCTTTTTCTCTTCTTCAAGCTGAATCTGCTTTAAATCAGAACTGGACATTATATCTTTTGTATTATTTATATATATTATTCCTACTGCAGATATAGATGATACAATTACTGTCATAAGAACTATTGTAAATATTTTATATTTAGATCCTGCCTTTATTATAAAGCTTATCAGTGCCAGTACTGCTAGTATTGTTGTTATTACTAAAACATATTGTAAAACCGTCATATTATTCTATCATTACTCTATAAAAAAATTATTTGTTTACATAATATTAACATGTATTAATATTAAATTCAAATATATTATCGTTAAAAAAATCATATTTAATAGGAAGATTTATCAAAAAAGATTTATTTGTAAAAGGGGGAAAAATTGGGCGATGACGGGCTCGAACCGCCGACCTAGTGCTTGTAAGGCACCCGCTCTCCCAGCTGAGCTAATCGCCCTTTCTTTTTGAAATGTGTATTTATAATAGCATATCATTAAAAAAAGTCAAGTGTTTATATCGTTAAAATGTGTTAAAATTTATATTTTTAGTATTTGTATATAAAACTTTATCAAATATATATTGCTAAAATAATAAAAAATGTTATTATAGTACAATGTAAATATTATAAAATAAGTAGAATTTTATTAAAATGAATGTAGAATTTTTGCTGTCAGCAACATTTGATAATAGAAGGGTTATTCCTAACCAAGATAGATTGTTTAAAGCGATAGTTTCTTCTTTAAACGAAGTTAATATTAATCCGCTTGTAATGATTTCTGAGTTTTCTATAATAGAAGACGGAAGCACACTTATATATTCTTTTCACCCTTCTGCTGACCCTATATATTTTGAGTTTAAAACAGATACTTTATATATAACTATAACTACAGGTTCTTTTGGAGCCGGATATCATAGATTTATAGTAGGTGTTTTGGATAGAATAGCTAGAAGGCTTGATATAGAGTTTAAAGAGGATTTAGTTCATAAAGATCCTAGCGGTTATTTTAGAAATAGGGATTTTGAAGCTTTAAAGAAGTTTTTTGTAAATTCTTTGGCTGATTATGCTAAAATGCTTATAACTCATCATGATAATGGATTCAGTAATTTTATGATATCTATGCCTTATAATTATCCTGTAATTGAAAAAGAGTATTTTGCTTTATCTTCTTTGGGATATTGGGGTAAAAATTGGTTTACTGACTTCATAGATGCTAGTGAAGAGGATAGATTAACTTTAGCAGCAGATTTCTTTCTATGGGATATTGAAGAGATGAATGCTAAATTTTGGTTTAAAAGCTTTATTAGTATGATTTGGCTTTATTTCCCATTCAGAGAGGCTATTGATAACAAAGAAAAGACTATGTATAAAAAAATTATGTATGCTTTTCAGGAATCATATAAAAAAGATGCTTCATTAAAATATCCTTGGGACATTCTTATTGATATTGCTCATTATTTAGATGATGAAAATTTGGCTAAATTTATAGAAAGCAAAAAAACTGCTCATCATCAGCAGGATACTCTTCAAATAGGCTTCAGACTTGAAAAGGCACGTTTCCCTATAGCAGCAGGATTTACTATTATTCTGCCTATGCGTATGAATGTATTTAGAAATGATAAATCTTTAATAGAATTCAAAGATATTAATGTATATATAGCTATGCAGGTTTACTCTTTTGCCAATGAAGAGATCGATGTAATAATGGAATATGTACTAAAGCAAATAGATATTGCCGGAGAAGATAAAGGTGAAAAACTTGATATCAAATCTCAAAGCGGTAAAATAGAAAGTATAGTATATGAAAAAGAATTAGAAGATAATGATCATATTATTACAGTAGCTTGTGCAGCTAAAAAGCTCGCATTACTTGCTTGGTTCACTTATTCTGAGCCTGAATATAGAGATATGTGCATAGAAGCCATAAAATCCATAGATGTAGAAAATTAACATAATATTTTTTAAAAAAAATATGTTAAGTAATCATAATAACTGCCGATAATTTATCACATAGCTGATTAATAATTTTAATCTGCTTTAACTTAAAGGTGGTATTTATGTTTAACTTATACGAAGAACTTACAAAAATAGAGATTCTTTTAGCAAAAGAAATAGAAGTTTACAAAATAATATTAGAAGATGAAGAAAAAAAAGTTAATTCTATAATCAATACAAGATTACAGGATATACATTTATATTGTGATCATCAAAATGAAAAAATGACTGAAGCTAATGAGCTTAGAAAAATGAGAGAAAATGTAATAGATTTGATAGTTTTAAATAAATTCCCTCATTTATCAGAAACAGCAACATTATCTGATATTATTAGAAGAATACCATTGAATAAAACAGCTAGAATATCAGCTTTACGCCTTGAATTAGTTACTTTAATGGCTAGATT
Organism: uncultured Brachyspira sp.; assembly: GCF_944393015.1. GTDB lineage: Bacteria > Spirochaetota > Brachyspiria > Brachyspirales > Brachyspiraceae > Brachyspira. The sequence goes on along the minus strand of NZ_CALXYQ010000007.1, from coordinate 17,924 downwards.
AAAACATCTAAATAAATTAGCTCCTAAACTTTTCGATGAAGCTTTAGATTTATTTGCAAATATGAAAGAAGTTTTAAATGAAAGCAAAAAAGTTGGCTATAACAACAAAGGCAAAGAACATGTTGTTAATAGGAAATTATCAGTATTAGTAAATAAGCAAGTTTAATATAGAATATTTATATCTTAATTAAACGTATGGCATAGTTTTATGTTATACGTTTTTTTTATATATACTGAAAATTTTGACAAACTAAAAACATTTTATTATAATAAAAAATATGGAAGATTTAGAAAAGCTTAAAAAAATATTAAATGAACCTATTACAATAAATAATTTAAATAGGATTAATGATTATTTTGTGCGTTATCTATTTTCACATACTGGAAATGAATATATAGCTTTACATTTTATTAATTCTGTATTTAAAGATTTGGATTTTGAAACTTTTTCAAAAATTGAAATACTTAATCCTTTTAATATAGCAGAAAATTATGATGAAAAAGAATCTATAGTTGATATAAAGGCTACAACCGAAAATGGAATAACCGTGTTGATAGAGATTCAAGCTAGAGGAAACGAAGATTTTGTAAAAAGAGCTTTATTTTATTGGGCTTATAATTACACAAGCAGTTTGAACAGAGGCGGAATTTATGATGAATTAAAAGCAGTTATTAGTATAAATATTACAAATTTTATATTAACAGATGAGGTTCATAGTTGCTATGTTTTAAAAGAATTAAATAACAATAAAATATTGACAGATCATTGTCAATTACATTTCATTGAATTGCCTAAATTTAATTTAACAGATATAACTAAAATAAAAGATTTTGAAAAACTTAATAAAGAATTTATTTCTTGGGTAAAATTTTTTAAGGGGGAAGATATGTCAATACTTATAAAAGAAAATACCATTTTTGAAGAAGTAGAAAAGAAATGTAATACTTTTGTTAATGATAGTCCTGTAATAGATAAATATAAAAAAAGAGAAATAGATTCATATTTTTTTGATAAAAGTTTAGAGTTAGATTTGAAAAAAGCAAAGGAACAAGGTCTTGCAGAAGGTAGGTCAGAAGGAATTGAAATAGGTATAGAAAAAGGTAGAGAGGAAGGTGAAATAAACAAATCTATAGAAATAGCTAAAGGAATGAAAAATAAAAATATGGATGTAAAACTTATTAGTGAATTAACAGGTTTAAGTATTGATATAATAGAAAAATTATAATTAATTTGTTTTGATTGTAGTTTTTATATATTTTTGAAATAATAACTAAACTTCTAAAACGCTTATCTGTAGTTTTGAATATATCTATTAAGTATTTTCATATATTTTATTTTTTAAAAAATATCAAAATAAAAATATTGCAAAATTATAAAAACGATATATAGTATTACTCAAAAAAATAATATAAAAATTTAAACGGGAAAAAATTATGAAAAAAGTTAATTTATCAGGAAGACATTTTATTAATTTGGAAGATTTTACAAGCGAAGAGTTATCAGCATTGATTGATTATACCTTCGAGTTAAAATCAAAGGTAAGAAATAGAGAAGAAATTGATATAATGAAAAATAGAACTATGGTGATGTATTTTTCAAAGCCTAGTTTAAGGACTCGTTTAAGTTTTGAAATAGGAATGAAGAAATTAGGCGGAGATGCTTTTGTATTAAAACAAGATGAGATTATATTAGGACAAAGAGAAAGTATTGAAGACAGTTCTAATGTTATTTCAAGATACTGCGATTTGATTATGATTAGAACTTTTGCTCATAGTGATGTTGAAGATTTTGCTAAATATTCAAAAGTGCCTGTTATTAATGCTTTGACAGACCTTTCACATCCTTGTCAGATTATGGCAGATTTATTTACTATGAAAGAGCATTTTGGTAAATTGAAAGGCTTAACATTAACATATATAGGCGATGGTAATAATGTATGTAATAGTCTTTTAACAGGCTGTACATCTTTAGGAGTTAATATTAAAGTAGGAGTTCCTAAAGGTTATGAACCGGATGCAAAAACTATAGAAGTAGCTAAGAACATAGCAAAAAATACAGGCTGCAGCGTTGATATTGTTAATGATGTAAAAGAGGCAGTAAGCGGAGCCGATGTAGTTTATACAGATGTATGGGCTTCTATGGGACAGGAGAAAGAGAAAGAAGAAAGACTTAATGTATTTAAGGGCTTTACTCTTACTAAAGAGTTATTTGATCTTGCTAATAAAGGAGCTATAGCACTTCACTGTTTGCCTGCACATAAAGGCGAGGAGATAAGCGAAGAAGTATTCAATATGAATTCTCAATATATTTATGAAGAGGCAGAAAACAGAATGCATGCTCAAATGGCTATAATGAGCAGTATAGTAAAAGAATAATATTTATATTAAATTGATTATACAACTTTACTATTTAGAAAGTAGTATATAACTAAATGACTATAATTTGTTAAAAAATTAGATTTATTTGTGGGGACTAGCCCCCACACCCCCAGTTCTTTTGTGACTGAAGGAAGTACTGCGACTTAAAGGAGTACCTTTAGGTATGGTATTGGCACAAAGAACCTATATCCTTGACAGGCTCGGATACGCTTCGCGAAAGACTGCATTTGACGAAGTCCGCCTTCGCTCTGCGTGCCTGTGGCAAGGGGTAACCTAAATTTTAGGTATTATCACACATTTAATATATATTGTAATAATATAAGGTTGTAGCACTTGCGTTTTTTGCAACTTTTTTGTGCGGCAAAAAAGTTGATAATATATCTATAAAAATATATAAATTGACGAACTATATTTTTTAAGTATATACCAAAACTTTTTAATTTATAAAATTATATTATCATTACAAAGTACATTTGCGATGTTGGAATAATGATAAGTATTTATTTGATAAAGCGGCGGGAAAAAGAACGATAAAAAATTAATAAACTTAAGATTTTTAATATAAATAAAAAAATATCTTATATAATAAGGGATTTATCATGAAAAAAAAATTAGTATTAGCCTATTCAGGCGGTTTGGACACTACAGTTATTATACCATGGCTTAAAGAGAATTATGATTATGATGTAATCGCTGTATGTGTAGATGTTGGTCAAGGTACAGAAACTGACGGTTTAGAGGAAAGAGCTTTAAAAACTGGTGCTGTAAAATACAGATTAGTTAAATGCGAAGATGAGTTTGTTACAGATTATATTTATCCTATAGTTAAAGCTGAAGCTACTTATGAAGATAAATATTTACTTGGTACTTCTGCAGCAAGACCTTTAATAGCAAAAAAACTTGTTGAGGTTGCTTTGGAGGAAGGTGCTACTGCTATAGCTCATGGTGCTACAGGAAAAGGTAATGACCAAGTAAGATTTGAATTAACTGTTAAAGCATTAGCTCCTAACTTTGAAATCATTGCTCCTTGGAGAGAATGGAATATATCTTCAAGAGAAGAAGAAATCAAATATTTGGAAGACAGAAATATAGAAGTTCCTATGAAGAAAGATGATTCTTATTCAAGAGATAAGAACCTTTGGCATTTATCACATGAGGGATTAGAGCTTGAAGATCCTGCTAATATGCCTAATTATGAAAGACTTCTTAAATTATCAAACACTATAGAGAATGCTCCTAATGAAGGTCAGTTTGTAGAATTAGAATTTGAAAAAGGTATACCAACTAAAGTAGACGGAAAAACTTTCTCTCCTTCTGATTTAGTTAAATACTTAAATGAGATAGGCGGAAAGCATGCAGTTGGTATAGTTGATTTATTAGAAAACAGAGTAGTAGGAATCAAATGCAGAGGCGTATATGAAACTCCAGGAGGCACTATTCTTTATGCTGCTCATAGAGAAATAGAACATTTATGCTTAGACAGAGAAACATTATATTTCAAACATGTAGTTTCTCATAAATTAACTGATTTAGTATATAGCGGAAGATGGTTTACTACTTTAAGAGAGGCTTTATGTGCATTCATTGATAGCACTCAGCAAACTGTAACAGGAAAAGTAAAATTAAAATTATACAAAGGTAATATTATACCTGCTGGTGTTACTTCTCCTTATTCACTTTATAATCAGAGCTTAGCTAGCTTTACTACAGGCGAATTATATGATCACCATGATGCTCAAGGCTTCATAACATTATTCGGATTGCCTTTGAAAGTTAATGCTTTAATGAAAGAGCAAGCTAAAAAAATGGGGTTAAAATAATTAATTATGAAAGAAAAATTATGGGGGGGACGCTTTTCTAAAGAGCTTAACAAGGAAGCTAATGATTTTAATTCCTCATTATCTTTCGATTGTAAGATGTACAAAGAGGATATATTAGGAAGCATAGCACATGCAAAAATGCTTGGAGAATGCTCAATAATTCCTCTTGAAGAAAGCGTAACTATAATAAATGGTCTAAAACAGATTTTAGATGATATTGAAAATAATAAACTTCAATTTGATTTTGAATTAGAAGATATACATACTCAAGTTGAAAGATGGCTTATCGATAGAGTAGGTGAAGTAGGAAAAAAAGTTCATACTGGAAGAAGCAGAAATGATCAGGTGGCACTTGATTTGAGAATGCATTTAAAAAACAAAGTAGAGAATATGAAATCTTTAATATTAGATTTAATTTCTACATTGGTAAGCATTCAAAAAGATCATACAAAAACCTATATGAGCGGATATACACATCTTCAAAGGGCACAGGTTATAACATTTGCACATTATTTAGGTGCTTATGTTGAGATGTTTAAAAGAGATTTTGACAGATTGACTGATGCCTATAAAAGAATAGATGTTATGCCTTTAGGTGCTGGTGCTTTGGCTTGTTCCACTTACAAGATAGACAACAAAAAAACTGCTGAAACACTCAATTTCAAGAATGTTATGCTTAACTCATTGGATGCTGTATCTGACAGGGATTTTGTTATTGAGGTGGAATCTGCTTTATCAATAATAATGATGCATTTAAGCCGTTTTTCTGAAGAGCTGATATTATATTCTACTTCTGAATTTAAATTCGTAGAATTTGATGATGAGTTTACAACAGGTTCAAGTTTAATGCCTCAAAAGAAGAATCCGGATATACTTGAACTTATTCGCGGAAAGACTGGAAGGGTTTACGGAAATTTATTTTCTATATTGACAGTGATGAAGTCTTTGCCTTTAGCATACAATAAAGATATGCAGGAAGACAAAGAGGGTATATTTGATTCTTTAGAGAATGTTAAGAATTGTTTATCAATACTTCCTAATGTATTAAAAACAATGAAAGTTAATAAAGATAATATGCTTAATTCTGTTAATGAAGGATTTTTGAATGCTACTGAGGTTGCCGATTATCTTGTAAGAAAGGGTATGCCTTTCAGAGATGCACATGCTGTTTCTGGACGTCTTGTAGTATACTCAATAAACAACAATAAAAATCTTTCTACTCTTTCAATAGAAGAATATAAAAAAGAGTCTGATCTTTTTGAAGATGATATTTATGCTTGTATAACACCAGAAGCTCAGGTTTCTAACAAGACAATGATTGGAAGCCCTAGTGAGAATGCTGTTTTAGAAGTAATAAAAATAAACGAAGAGTGGCTCAAATCAAACGGAAGATAAATTTATTATTAAGTAAATAAAAAATATAGAACAAGGGTACTATAAAAAAATGGTGCTCTTGTTTTTTTATTGCATTTTTTATTACATGATTTTTAACGCACGGTGAGCAAATCTAAAAATATAAGTTTAATTATCAATTCAATTTACATCATATATCAAAATCAATTCAGCGTGCGGAGTGAGCATTATAAATTTAAATAACACTTGGGCGGGTGTGCTTTTTCTAATTTGGCTTTTAATATAAATAAAATTTTTAATTGAAATTAATACTATAAAATTGAAAGGGCGGGGCTTCAAAATAAATCAAAAAAGTAAAATTATTATATTATTAGATAAATTAAAAAATTATATCAACTTTTTGGCTTCGCCAAAGTTGCAAAAAGACAAATGTTATATTGAAATGTTATACGATAATTAATCTTTAGTATTATATTAACAAATTGATATAAAATCTATTTGTTATATTTAGTATTAAAATTGAAAAATATATAAAATAATATAGAATCATAAAAAACAACAAGGAAACATAATAATGAAATACAAGCCTCAAACAAAAGAAGAGTTACAAAAGTTAGTAGAAAATAATAATGTTTACTTGGGTGATATAGATACAAGTTTAATTATTGATATGAGTATATTATTCAAAGAATCAACAAGAAAAAAATTTGACGGTATTGAAAATTGGGAGACTTCTAATGTTATAGATATGCATGATATGTTTTTTAATTGCAGAACATTTAATATTGATATATCAAAATGGAATGTATCTAATGTTGAGAATATGGCTTGTATGTTTTTCGGTGCTGAAGAATTTAATCAATATATAGGTGATTGGAATGTTTATAAAGTTAAAGATATGAATAGTATATTTTTTGATTGCAAGAAGTTTAATAAAAATTTAAATAGCTGGAATGTATCCAATGTTGAAAATATGAGCTTTATGTTTTATGGGGCATCATCTTTTAATCAGCCTTTGAATAATTGGAATGTAAGTAATGTTAAAAATATGTATGGAATGTTTAGCGGATGTAAAAAATTTAATCAGGATTTAAATAGTTGGAATGTATCTAATGCTGAGAATATGAGCTGCATGTTTTTTGAGGCAGAAAATTTTGATCAATCTATTAGTAATTGGAATGTAGTTAATGTTACTAAAATGTATAGCATGTTTGAGAGATGTAAGAATTTTAATCAGAGTTTGAATGATTGGAATGTTTCTAATGTTACGGATATGAACAGCATGTTTAAATGTGCTGAAAATTTTAATCAGCCTTTAAATAATTGGGACACTTCTAAAGTTGAAAATATGCGTTCTATGTTTGAAGAGGCAGAGAGATTTAATTCTGATATAAATAATTGGAATACAAGCAATGTAAAAGATATGAGCAATATGTTTTGTAAATGTAAAAGTTTTAATCAGCCATTAGATAAATGGGATACTTCAAACGTAGTAAATATGAAATGTATGTTTTTTGAGGCAAAAAATTTTAATCAAGATATTAATAATTGGAATGTAAGTAAAACAGAAAATATGCTTGGTATGTTTGAGAATGCTTATAATTTTAATCAGCCTTTAAATAATTGGGATACTTCTAATGTTTTATATATGAACTATATGTTTTTTAATGCAAAAAGTTTTAATCAGGATATTGGAAGCTGGAATGTTTTTAGTGCAATTTATATGTCATATATGTTTAGCGGTGCTGAAAGTTTTAATAAATCTATAGAAAATTGGATTATTAATGAGGCTTGCTTTATTGATGATATTTTTTCTGGTGCTTCTTCTTTTAAGAATGTTAAGTCTATATTAAATATTTATTTTTTATCTAAAGGAAATAATAGAAAAAAACTTTTAGCTATGCTTGAAAACTGCAATATAAAAGAAGTTTATAAAGAAGTTTTGAAATATAATAAACTTAAAGATTTTATAAAGAAACTTGAAAATACTTATTATGATGAATTAAAGGAACTAATTGAAAATAAAGAGAGTATTATATTAGAATATAAAAAAGCTAAAAAAATAGAATTAAAAGATAATGAAAAATATAAACCTAAAAACAAAATAGAATTATTAAAACTAATAAAAGAAAAAGTAAAATATGATAAAATAGATACTAGCTTAATAACTGATATGTCAGGATTATTTCAAAATTCAAAAGTTAAAAAATTTGACGGTATTGAAACTTGGGATACTTCAAATGTAGAAGATATGCATAATATGTTTAAAGGAGCTGTATATTTTAATCATAATATAGAAAATTGGAATGTATCTAAAGTAGAAGATATGGCTTATATGTTTGAAGGCTGTACTAGATTTAATCAGCCTCTTAATAATTGGAATGTTTCTAATGTGAAATATATGAATTTTATGTTTTCACATTGTATTATTTTTAATAATGATTTAAGTAATTGGAATGTTAGTAATGTAGAAATTATGAGCTTTATGTTTGAAAGTGCATATTCTTTTAATCAGGATATTTCTAAATGGAATATAAGCAAATTAAAATATGCAGATGCTATGTTTAGGTATGCAAAAAGTTTTAATCAGCCTTTAAATGATTGGAATATGAGTAATGCTGAATCTATAACCTCAATGTTTCAATGGGCTTCAAATTTCAATCAGCCTTTAGATAAATGGAATATGTCTAATATTAAATATATATCATTTTTATTTGATAACTGTATTAATTTCAATCAGGATTTAGAATCTTGGAAATTAGGAGAAAATGTTAATATGAAATATGCTTTTTCAAATTCTCCTATAGAAAGTAATCCTCCTTCTTGGTATAAAAGTTAAAAATAATTTATAGCGGATTGTAATATACTTTATAAATTGTATATACTGAAAATTTTTAAGTTTGTCAATTTTTTTGTTGTTCTTTTTCCCGCAGCAAAAAGAACCAGACGAAGTCCGCCTTTGGCGTGACACATAGGAAGTACGCCTCGCTGTGCGTGCCTTCGGCAGGCGAGAACCTATATCCTCGACAGGCTCGGATACATTTCGCGAAGAACTGATTTTTGACATAAAATTACTGTATTATATTACATTTAACATGTATTCTTAAAATATTAAGCTGTAGTATATGCGTTTTTGCAACTTTTTTGAGCGACAAAAAAGTTGATAATATATTTACAAAATATAAAAATTGACAAACTTAAAAATTTTCAGTATATATTAGATTAATAAGCGATATTAATAATCATTTAAATATTCTAAATTAAAAACTTTTGAGACGTTGAAAATTTTAATACTTTAAATATAAAGTTTATGTTAAAAATATTTTTGAACAAATTAGAAAATGTGAAAAATAATTTACTATATTATCTTTTTAATTTTATAATATCAGTTTCATTTTCTTTTTTATATTCTTTCTCTTCATTTGAATTATTTATTATTACGAATTGGCATTTTCTGTCTTTATCATTATATTCAGATGAATGAGTAGAACCATATCCTATATATCTAAGTCTATCTTTATCTATACCTTTATCCACTAATTTATCAAATATAGCTTTTGCTCTATTTTCAGATAAATATATATTATAATTAGAATCTCCGCTGCTGTCGCTATGTCCTTCGATGATTAGATTAATATCTTGATTTTTGTTTAGATATTTACAAATTTCATCTATGCCTTCATTATATTCATTTTTTAATTCATAAGAATCAAAATCAAAAGCTATTATATTAGCTGTAACAAGAATTTCATTATCTTCTTGTTTTACAACTTCTGTTTGCTTTATAATTTGAGGCTTTTCCTTTTCAATAACATCGTTATTTGTGCGTTCTTTTTCTTCTGTTTTTTCTTCTATTATCTGTTGTTCTTGATTATTTCTATATTCTTCTTTTTCTTTTATAGAATCTGCTACAGTTGTAATATCATTTTCTTGTGTATATGTTTTTGAAGCTGTTTTTGTAGCCTGACTATTATCATTATAAAGTACTGCATGAAGCTGTTTACTGAAAGCTAATACCACAACATGTTTGTCATTAGTAGAACATGAAACTGCAAAAATTAATAAAAATATTAAAGGTAAAAATTTTTTTATCATAATTAACCTTCTTAAAATACAATTATTTACTTACCTTATTGTAAATCTAGCTCCAAGAAGCACCTCATGAGCATCACTGAAACCAAATCCCAATAAATACCTATATCCTAAATCCAAAGCAAACCAATCAAGTATATTATACACCAAACCTGCATTAATTCCAAATGCAAAAGAACTTCTAGTTATAAGAGCTTTTCCTATATCATCATAAACATGATGCATTTGATATAATCTGTTTCCGAAAGATAATCCGAAATATATACTCATATTAGGAACTCTGCTGTAAAGAGCCCTTGTGCTAAGATTATCTAATTCATTATTTCTTACAAAAAATATATTTATATCATAATATACGCTTGCCATTATACTTTGCATCCAAGTTTCTTTTTTACCAATTACTCCATGAAACATATATTCAATGTCAAGTCTTAAAGGCACTAATCTAGTTTTTCTAAATAAATCATATCCAACAGCAAAACCGCCGCCTATATAATTATTTTTTTCAAGGAAAGGAAGTTTTCCTAACTCTAATCTATTTGTTTTATTTAGAGCCTCATGTTTAAAATTAATTTTAGGGGCTATATAAACACCTGAGAAAATTGCTGCAGAAAGACTTTTACTTGAAAAGGCAACAATAAAAAATAATAATATAATTACTAATCGTTTCATATAACAACCCTTTTATTTTAAATAAACAAAATTTTTTCTAAGTAAATTATTAGTATTAAAAATACTGTTATTAAATAAACTGCTATTCATACCTAAACTATTATTAAAATTATAATAGCTGTTAGAATTAAGTTTGCTTTTTTCTCCTAAATGACTTTGAGGAGGATAAGCAGGCATTTGAACATTCTGTACCGGCATTATAATCATAGTTGATGTTTGGCATGAAGCAAGTGCAATCAATATTAATAATAATAAAGCTATTTTTTTCATAAGTATTATTTCCTAAGGTCTGGTATTGGAAATCTTGCTGCTATAGCAAATTCATGTGATAAAACACTATCCAAACCATATAATATTCTGTATCCTATATCCAAGTTAAGGAAGCTAGTAACATATATGTCAACTCCTACAGCACCGCCTATTGCAAATGTAGGGCTAGGCACTGTTACAGTAGCTTTAACTCTTCCATTTTCTTCAAACCATCTGTCATAAGTGTTTGCATTTATTTTTGTACCCATTAATAGTCCTAAATATAAAGACATTATTGGAGTTCTGCTATATATTTCTTCAGCTGTAACAGTTCTTAATTCACTCTTTTTTATATGATATATATGCATGCTGTAATAAGCTGCAGCTAATATAGAATGCTGAGACTGTTTTACTATATTTCCTGCATGATAGTTTCCAGTCATACCATCTTTGAAAGTATATTCTAATTCTAATCTCAAAGGTATGTTTCTCTGGTATCTATAGAAGTCAAAGCCTGTAGAAAAACCTGCTCCAAGATAATTATTTATAATGTTCTGATTCTTATGATTTTTAAAACCAGAATCATTGAAATTATATATAACTTTAGGTGCTATATAAAATGCATCTATTATTGGAAACAAAGATGAACTCATAAAGCAAGTTATTATTGATATTAATAAAATTTTTTTCATACTAAAAACCTTACAAAACATTATCAATTATTAAAAAGATATACCTATAGCTAATCTAGGAAGAGGTATTAATCTTATGCCTGGTGTAAAAGAATATCCTATATCAAGTAAAGATATATCTATAAAAGGACGAACTTCCCAATCACTACCCATTTGAGAAAATAAATCTATTCTAAATCCCATTTCTCCGGATATATAGAAATCATAAACAGTAGTAGTTTTATATCTTGTAGTTCCATCAGATCTTAATTCTTTACCATTAACTATCAATGTAGTCATACCAACTTTAGGAAGAAGGAAAAAACCGCTAGGAGTATTACTTTTATTAAAGTAAAATCTTACTCCTATAGAAGCAGGTATAGCTATTGTACTTCCATTATAAAACTTAGATATAGCACCTGAGTTTATAATATTTCCGGCACCATCTCTAACAGGTTCAGAATAATCACCATAATGAGTATCAAAAGCATAAAAACCTAATGTAGCATCTATTGATTGTTTAGGGAGATAAGTATAGTTATATGTTAATCTTATTCCGAATTTACCATCATAAAATTTACCGCTGGCACCTTCTTTAGTTTTATATATTAGTTCAGTTATAAGAGGCATAGTGCCCATAGCAAATAATGTAGTACCAAAATCTATACCTAAAGAATGCTTCAAATAATCCTGAGCATTAACTATATTTACTGATGTAAAAATTAGTACAGATATAAAAATGATAATTTTCTTTATATTCATAATTCAAACCCATTAAAATCTTAAACTAAATCCAATTCTAGGAAATAATGCAAATCTTATATTTGCAAGATATTTTGCCCAATCTGGGAAACTGCTCCAAGCAGGAATATTGAATGCAGAGAAACCAGCAGTCAAAGAAGTAACCCCGCCTGTTACAGTATTATATACATTCTGAGTCCAAGGTCTTACATAATATCCTATTTCAAGTATCGCTATATCTATAGTTGGTTTTACTCTCCATTCTTTAGTAGGGAATAATTCTATATTCCAGCCCAACTCATAAGAAATATATAAAGCAGCATCATGAACTGTATGCTCTGTCTTTATACCAGTAAGTCCATTATCTGTAGTTACAGTATAGAAGAAAGCATCTATTCCGAAACGAAATGCATTATAGAATTGTCTTTTAGGCCCGTAAAATTTTACTCCGAATGTTACAGGCATAAATATAAATGATGCATTGAAAGTTGTATCTTTACCAACAACACTAGTATAACTTCCATGTCCTAATGCTTCTAATAATTTTCCTGCATTTTCTTTTGTTATAGTCAAATCATAAGTGCTTGAATAAACACCTATTCCTGTTTCCAAGGCTATTTGATTATGAACAAATAATGAATATGAAATAGCAGGTATATACCAAGCAGAACCTTTAGCATCAGCATAATCAAAATATTTATTGATATCTCCTAAATTGATGCCGGCTAATCCGCTTAGATTTGCAGCATTATTTACAGCAGTATTGAATAATAAAGGATAAAAAACAGCACCGCCAGGATTTAAATTGACGCTTATCATTTGTCTTCCTTTTATCCAACTGTAATCCTCTCCTGTTACTTCTGTAGAAAGAGGAAGTCCTTTAGCAGAAGCATAGGCATTAAAACAAAATAAAACAGATAATAATATAAAAATTTTTTTCATAATAAGAACCAATATATTTTATTTAATAGCTTCTCCGGCAGTGAATCCGCCTTGAGAATTTTTTAATATACTTTCAATTTCAGCTTTTTTATCAGCAGGTAAATTAGTACCTTTTAATATTTCATCAGAATTGCTTAAATCTATTTTATCAGCACCTTTATCTATAATAGCAGATACCAAATTTCCAACAACAGCTTCTCCGCCTTCTTTATCTAGAACATCAAGTATAGCATCTACTGCTTTTTTAGCTTCATCATTCATTTTTACAACATAAAGTTCATCTCCTGCAGGAGCAGCCATTATGTATCCGCCATTACTATCTTTGTATATTCCGCCTATACCTAATACAGGTTCTTCAAAATTGTAGCTTCCGTTAAGACTACCGGTACTTCCATTAATAGTAAGATTATTTCCATTAGCAGATGCACCAGCCCAATTACCGCTTTGCATTTTTGAAAGTATTAAATCAGCTCCTGGTTTAGTAATCTTTACTCCATAATCTTTTGTACATGATATCATTAAAATTATAGATATAAGTGAAATAATTGATAGTGTTTTCATAGCATATTTCCATAAATTAAAATATTTTTTATAATATTTTAATATTATAAATCACTAAGTAAAATATTACAATTTTAAATTATATGTTTTTATATATTTTTTTGTGTTTTTTTACATTTTTGTTATTTTTTTTAGTTTTTTTTAAAAAAACACAATATTTATTTTACATTTTCTATTTTTTTTTGATTACAAATTTTATAATGTATGTTAGTTTTATTAAAATTGTATTTAAATTTGTTTTAAATGAAAAATAAAACATATATTTTGTGTAATTTTTAGTGATATAATAAAATTTTTTATGTATATATTTGTATAATAGTGATTCTTTTATAATTAAATTTTTATAGGGTTAAAAATATTATGTATTAGAATTTTGTATTATTTCATACTTTTTTGTTTTTCTTTTTTATCTATTATAGACCTGCTGGCTAATTCATTTTTTATATCATTAATGGTAATGCCTTTTTCCACCATTAAAACTAAACTATGATAAAGCAAATCTGACAATTCATATATAGTTTCTTTATTGCTGTCATTCTTAGCACCTATTATAACTTCTGTACATTCTTCACCTACTTTTTTTAATATTTTATCTATTCCGCTATTAAATAAATAAGTTGTATATGAGCCTTCTGTTTGATTAATTTTTCTTCCCTTTATGAGTTCATAAAGTTTATCAATAGAAAAATCTTTATAATCTTCTTTTGAAAACACTTCATTAAAGAAACAAGATTCGCTTCCTGTATGACAAGCAGGGCCATCTTTTATAACCTCTATAACTAAAGCATCATTATCGCAATCACTTTTTATTGATTGTATATGCTGATAATTTCCAGATGTTTCTCCTTTTCTCCATAATTTTTGTCTGCTTCTGCTATAGAAACAAGTCTTTTCTTCTTTGATGCTTATTTCAAGACTTTCTTTGTTCATATATGCTAGGGTTAAAACTTCTTTTGTATAATAATCTATAACTATGGCTGGTATTAAACCTTTATCATCGAATTTTAATTTTGATATTTCGTTTTGATTTATATTGTTCATAAATAATTCCTAAAATATTATTGATAGTAATTATGCTATAAATATAATTTTTTTGCAATATTTTATATTGAATTATATTGCATTTAATTAAGATTTTAGATGTTGTTTTTATAATTTGAAAATATATATAATTTATTAAAAAAATGTTATATTTAATTATATAATTAATTTGATTTTAATAATTTTTTATTTAAAAAATATAAAAAGTTAAAAAATATAATAATTGCAAAGTGATAAATTTGAAGTATTTATTAGCGACTAATAATAAGAAAATATTAGTGAAAATATTAAAAAATAGTAAAAAAACTATTAAATACTATTGATTTTTTTGTATAGTTGCTTTATAATGCTCTCACTTTCATAAAAGCGATTAAAGCGTATAGTATGTTTTTCTCACTATTAATTAGGTTTTAATACTATAATTGCTCAGTTGATATACTGTTTCGTGTTTGAAGTTTAATAAAAAATATTAATATTGTCATTCCTTGAAACGGATTGGCTTGTAAAAAAATAAAGAATTAGAGGTTTTGTATTTTATGCCTACAATTAATCAATTAGTAAGAAAAGGTCGCAAGCGCATAATAAATAAAACAAAGTCGCCTGCATTAATGAAATGTCCGCAAAGAGAAGGGGTTTGTACTCGTGTAACAACAACTACACCAAAAAAACCTAACTCAGCTATGCGTAAAATTGCTCGTGTAAGAGTAACTAACGGTATGGAAGTAACAGCTTATATTCCTGGTATAGACCATACATTACAGGAACACAACCGCGTACTTATAAGAGGCGGAAGGGTCAAAGACTTACCTGGTTGTCGTTATCACATAGTTCGCGGAAGCCGTGAAGCTACAGGTGTAGAAAAGAGAATGAAAGCTAGAAGTAAATATGGTACTAAGAAACCAAAGGCTTAATGGAGTAAAGTAATATGGCTAGAAGAAGAAGAGCACAAACTAGAAAAATAGATGCTGATCCAGTTTATGGAAGCGTTGTTATTAGTAAATTTATAAATAAGCTAATGTATGACGGTAAAAAAAGTAAAGCTGAAAATATATTTTATAAAGCTATGGATTTAGTTAAAGAAAAAACAGGTAAGGATGGTTTAGAGGCTTTTAATGAAGCTATAGAAAATATTAAGCCTCGTGTAGAAGTAAAATCAAGAAGAGTTGGCGGTTCTACATATCAGGTTCCTGTTGATGTAAGACCAGACAGACAAAATTCTTTAGCATTCACATGGCTTATAGATGCTTCTAGAAAAAGAGGCGGAAGAAGTATGGTAGAACGTTTATCAAATGAAATAGTAGACGCTATAGATGGTAAAGGTCAGGCAGTAGCTAAGAGAGATACAGTTCATAGAATGGCTGAAGGTAACAAAGCGTTCGCACACTTCAGGTGGTAATTTTAAGGAGAATATTTAAGTGGCACGTCAAATTTCGTTAGAAAACACACGTAATATTGGTATTATGGCTCACATCGATGCTGGTAAGACTACTTTAAGTGAGCGTATATTATTCTTTACAGGTAAAACACATAGATTAGGTGAGGTTCATGAAGGTGCAGCTGAAATGGACTGGATGGAACAGGAAAGAGAAAGAGGTATTACAATCACTTCTGCTGCAACAACTTGTTTTTGGAATGGTCACAGAATCAATTTGATAGACACTCCGGGACACGTTGACTTCACTGCTGAGGTAGAAAGATCTTTAAGAGTATTAGATAGTGCAGTAGGTGTTTTCTGTTCAGTAGGTGGTGTTCAGCCTCAAAGTGAAACAGTATGGAGACAAGCAAGTAACTATAAAATCCCTAGAGCTATTTTTGTTAACAAAATGGATAGAATAGGTGCTAATTTCTACGCTGTTTTAGATCAAACTAGAGATAGATTAAAAGCTAACAGTCACCCTATAGTTATACCTATAGGTGCAGAAAGTAATTTCGAGGGTGTTGTTGACTTAGTAAATATGAAAGAAATAATTTGGGTTTCTGAAGACGGCATGAAAATGGAAGAAAGAGAAATCAGACCTGAATTAAAAGAAAAAGCAGAAGAATATAGAAATTCATTATTAGAAGCAATCGTTGAATATGATGATGATGCTATGAATAAGTTCTTTGAAGGTGAGGAAATTGATGTTCCTACTATAAAAAGACTTATAAGAACAGCTACATTAACAGCTGACTTCTTCCCAATGTTCTGCGGTACAGCATTCAAAAACAAAGGTATTCAAGTATTAATCAATGGAATAGTTGATTATTTACCATCTCCTATAGATAAGCCTGAAGTGGAAGGTACTGATTTAGATGGTAATGTTATAAAAAGAAAAATAGCTGATGATGAGAAATTCAGTGCATTAGCATTCAAAATAATGACAGACCCACACGTTGGAAAAATAGCATTCTTAAGAGTTTATTCTGGAATATTAGAATCTGGTTCTTATGTACTTAATGCTACAAAAGGTAAGAGAGAGCGTATCGGAAGAATACTTCAGATGCATGCTAACAAGAGAGAAGAAATTGAACAAGTATATGCCGGTGATATAGCTGCAGCAGTAGGACTTAAAGACACTACAACAGGTGATACATTATGTCCTGAAAATGCTCCTATCATCTTAGAATCAATTAACTTCCCAGAGCCAGTAATTAACGTTGCTATAGAGCCTAAAACAAAAGGCGACAGAGATAAAATGTCAATTGCTTTATCAAGACTTGCTGAAGAAGACCCAACATTCAGAGTTAGTTTTGATGAAGAAACAGGCCAAACAATCATCGCAGGTATGGGTGAGCTTCACTTGGAAATCATCTGTGATAGAATGAAAAGAGAATACAAAGTTGAGGCAAATGTTGGACGTCCTCAAGTATCTTATAGAGAAGGTATTAAGAAAACAGTTGAGGTACAAGGTAAATTCGTACGTCAGTCAGGCGGTAAAGGTCAGTACGGTGATGTATGGCTAAGAATCGGACCTAATGAACCTAATGCTGGATTCAAATTCAATAATGAAATCGTTGGAGGAGCAGTACCAAGAGAATACATACCAGCTGTAGAAAAAGGTTGTGTAGAATCTATGAATACAGGTGTTCTTGCTAACTATCCAATGCTTGACGTTGTAGTATCAGCATTTGACGGTTCATTCCACCCAGTAGACTCATCAGAAATGGCATTCAAAATTGCTGCTTCTATGGGATTCAAAGACGGATGTAAAAAAGCAGATCCTTATTTGTTAGAGCCTATGATGACAGTAGAAGTTGTAACTCCTGAAGATTATATGGGTGATATAATAGGCGACTTAGCTTCAAGAAGAGGACAGGTTCACGGATTTACAGATAAATCTGGTTATAAATCTATTAATGCTACAGTACCTCTTGCAGAGATGTTCGGTTATACAACAAGTATAAGAAACGTATCTCAAGGTAG
>NZ_CALXYQ010000006.1 GCF_944393015.1 uncultured Brachyspira sp. | reverse complement strand
CGACCTTCATCGCCTTCCAGTGCCTAGGCATCCACCTTAAGCCCTTACTTACTTGACCATATTATCCTTTTCTTCTTTATATAGAAGCTAAAGCTAATATATCAAATTGAATGAGACTTTTAGCTAATTAAAGCTGTTTCTTATCTAATTCTTTAGTAACGCTCCGCTTAATTGTTTCTACTCTAAGACACACAATCTAATTGTGTTTTCTTTATCTAGTGAAGATTTTTATAATTGCTGATTTCCGTTTTTAATGTTGGAAAAAACTTTCTAAAAATCTACGCTCTCATATATCTGTCAAAGATCTTAAGTTTTTTCATTTTCTCAGCTGATGTTTCGTTTCTTTCGTTGTGTTTTTTTGTTTCTCATCAACTGTTTTGTTATTATAGCATACAGTTAGAAAAACGCAATACTTAAAAAGCCTTATTTTGGCTAAAAAAAGCAAATATTTTTAAAATAATTGATTATATAATACATTTCATACAAAAATTAAGTTAGAAAAATTAAAAAGCTATAAAAAGCCTTTTTTGAGGCCCAATTTTTTTCAAAATTTCAGGAATTTCAGTGAAATTTGGGATGAATTTTGGAAATTTTTTATTAAAAAAATGAATTTCTAGAAGAATTTGGGATTTTTTTTATTAAAAATTCAAATAACTAGCATATTTTGGAAAAATAATATATAATTTTTTTTAAAATTACTAATAAACATTTGAAAAGAGAGTTATTATGAGTGTAAACATTGAAGAAAATGGAAATTTAAAATTAAGTACTGGAAATATTGTTTTTTATGAAGGAGAAAATGTAAAAAACATATCAATTGTTACAAAAGGAGAGATAGATGTTTATATTTCTTCTAAAGAGATTCTAGGTATAGAAGATGAAAATGAAGTTATGAGATATAGCTGCAGATTATTTTCAATTCCTAAAAATATTATGCTTGGTATTGGAAGTTATAAATCTAATTCTAAATACATGTTTTCTTTTAAAGCAAAAGAGAATACTGAAATATATGCAGTGAAAACACCAAATCAAGAGTATGTAAAAAGTTTTTTTAAAGTTAATAAACCTTATCTTACAAGTATGTATCATTCTATAGCATATATGATACTTAAATCCTATGAAGAATATATCAAAATAAAAAAAATAAACTCTGATATAAAAATATTATCTTCAAATCTTGCTGTTATATATTTCAATTTACAGCAGAACAAATCAAAAAATATAAAATCAGAGATTTTTAAGGGATATAAAGAAATTTATGATGATTCTATAAACTCTGGTTTTAATTTCCCTGCATCTTTTGATGTGGATTTCATAAGAGCAGATCACTCTGAAATATATATGCATAATAAAAATCAATTAATAGAAAATACAGAAAAATTGGAATTTGAAATTGACTATGTAAGAAGATTTTTAACTATGCCTAAAGAAATTAAAAATCAGTTCTTCACTTATGATGAGAATATGAGTTTAGATGCTTCTCATATGTTATACGAAAATTTAAAAAAGATATCATCACTATTAAAAAATGAAATAGTTGAAGCTATAGAAAACATATTATTTTTGTCTTCAAATGAAGATGAATCTTTATTTGGTGAGTATGCTAAAACTGCTCTTGATTTAGACAAACAGGGTAAAGATAATGAAGTATGGGTTAAATATATAAAATTTATGTCTAATATCATAAAAGATATATACAATAAAATTAAAACCGAATACGATTATGATCTTCACATAGATCTTGATGAGATAGATTCAATACTAAGAAGAATATCTGTAAACTCTATTGCTTCATCTGATGACAATATTATTGCTGGAATAGATGATATTGATAATATAAAAGTTAAATTAGGATTTGAAGAATTACCTGAAGAAGTAAAAAATCCTACTAAAAAATTAATAGAAATGTCTGGAATTGATGAAACTAAAGCTAAAAATTTCATGAAGTCTTTACAGGCATTTAGAAAATTAAGAGATAAATTCAGCACTGATGATGATGTAAGAAAAATAAGAAGAGGCGTTTCAAGTGTATTCTTTGAAATATATAAAGAAATTGCGAAAAGAGCCATAATAAACGGAGATAACAATAAACTTGTAAAAATGTTTTTAAACTTTGGATATATGGACGATCAGCTTCTTACTCCTAATCAAATAATGGATCTTTATGAAATAAAAGATAAAAGCAAAACCAAAAGAATCAATGTATTTTATATAGACGAATGGCTTCAAAAAATTTATGATAAAGAAGAGCCGCCTTCTGTTAATGGATTCGGTCAGGATTATAGAGAAGCTTTGAGAGAATTAAAGAAACGCGGTACTATCAATGATAAAGAATTAGAGGAGCATTGGGAAAGTTCATCAAAAAGACTTGAATATGAAGTTGACAACATGATTGAAACTACTCATAGATTATGTTACGGACAAGTTAGTGTATATTTCCCTATACTTCACAAGGATATGATAACTAAAGACTTTGAAAGAGCATTAATCAGAAGAGATTTCATGGAAAAATCTATAAAAGAAATAACAGATATAGATTTTTCAGCATTCTATAGAGAGGTATTGTATAAAAATAAAGAGTTAAACATAGAAAAAGAATTGGTTATGCAAGAAGTATTGCCTAATATAATACTTATGCCTACATTCGGTTCAAGAGCTATAATGTGGGAAGAGCTTTCAACAAGACAAAAAAATAGTACAGGAAGATTCTTATTCCCTATATTTACTTCTGAAGAAATAGATACTTTAGCAATACCTACTATAGGTGCATTCAGATGGGAATTATGTAAAACTATGCTCGGACCTGCTTGGAATGATATTACTCAAATGTCAATTACTTCTGAGTACAGCGACTATGTTCAGTTCTATAAGAAAAACAGAAACCTTTCTGATGAGGCTAAAGAAAAATTAAAAGTACAAATTAAAAAATGCAGAAACAATCTGAGAGAAGTATTCGTAGCAGATTACAACTTATGGATAAGATATGAAAGCAAAGGTATTATGAGACTTAATAGAGTTGCAAGAGGAATATTATACAGACAAGTACCATTTGCCAAAGACATAAGAGTTGAACTTGAAAAACAGCCTATGTATACAGAAATAGCTAACAGATTCAAAAACATAAGAAACAAAAAGGCTACTGAATTAGAAAACAGATACTTCAAATTCACAAAATCAGGAAATCCTCTTCCTCCTGAATTACAGCATCATATAGATTTCTACAAAAATATGTAAAAATTCAGACTGTAAATAATATTACTAAAAAATAAAGGGCTTGAAAATTATTTATTCAAGCCCTTTTTAATTTTTTAATATGCTTCAGTAGCTAATAAATATAAATTATATAAATCTTCAGCAATATTATCTGTTGTATCAGGCTTTCCATTTATCTCTAAAGCATAAACTATCCATGACTCATCATCTAATATTCTAAACTGTATAGAAGCTTTATCTCCTTCCAAAGTTCCATGCATATTTACATAATCATTTCCATCTTCTGCTACTATTTCCTCCCATTCAACCTCATCAAATATAGCATCAACCATCTCCCCTACTGTAACATCTGGATATGCCTCAAATGCACCATGTTTAACCATATCTATATAACCGCCGTCTGATGAACAAGATATTATAAATAAAAATATTGAAGCTGTTATAATAAATAATTTTTTCATTTTCTCCCCCATTAAAATATTATTTTATCTATTAAAAATATTCTTTTAATGCCTCTTTGCCAATGTATATGTTATATAAATCCTGGCCAACATTACCTACAGGCTGTGCTTCTCCATCCATTTCAACAGCATTCACAACCCATCCATCCTCATTTTTATTGATTCTAAACTGTATTAATACATCAAATCCCATTAAATCTCCTCTCACATTAACATAGTTTCTTCCGTCATCTTCTCCTACTCCCTCGCTCCATTCAGCATTTTTAATAGTACCTTTTATTAATTCTTCAACAGTTACTTGAGGTAAATTATTGAATGTTGACTGTTTAACTAGCTTAATATACTTTCCCTCAAAAGCACCTGAAAATAAAGCCGCTGAAATAAAGAAAAATACAAGCACTGCTGCAAGAGAAATTGCTGATATTATTTTTTCTTTCTTTTTATCAGATCCCTGACACATAGATTTAAACTTCTCTAATTTCATACTATGATTAGGTTCATTTTCAACTAGCTTCATTCTTTTACTAAATTCTATGTGAAAAAATTTAGGCATTAAATAAAATACGATACACATAAACGGAAACCATATAATCCAAATATCTCCTGCAGGAGCTATCATAACAAGGCTTATTACTAATGCCACGATAATGCCTGATATAATAGCAGATTTTTTTGCCCCAAATGAATATAAATATGCAAAAGGAATAAGAAATATACAGCTTAATATAGCCCTTATATCATGTATAGGCAAACTCTTATCTCCAAATCTTAAATCCATAAGAAATTTTAATATATTAGGCTTTGAATCATAAAATTTAAAAGAATGAGAATACCCCTCTATAAATTTATTTTTCTTCTTGTCTAAACTTCCTGTAATACCAAAGAATGCAGCAATAAACTGTTCATATTCTTCTAAATACTGAACATCACTTTTAGCCTGATAAGCACTTCTGTCATCTTCATTCTTCTTTTTGGCATCATTATTATCTGAAGCATTTTTGTTTTGATTAGATTCATTACTAGTTATATTTTCTATTTTTGAATCATTTGGTTTTACGCTGTCAGAAATAGAATTATCAGAAATATTATTTTTATTAATTTCTGATGATAACTCTATTTTTGCCCCGCAATTAGTACAAAACTTTGCACCTTCATTAAGTTGTGTTCCGCAATTAGTACAAAACATAATTAAACTCCTTAAAATTATTTTTTTATATAAATTATTTTTTTATATAAATTATTTTTTTATATAAATTATTTTTTTATATAAATTATTTTTTATAATTATTTTTCTTCATCATCTTCAAGATCAAATACTTCATTAGTGATGAAAGATATTAATTTATTATGATTATCTATAGCTCTCTCTTCTGAATTATATTTGAAGTAATACACATTTTTTGAAGTCATAATTAGAATAGTATTTTCTTCTCTTTTTATTTCCTGAATGCTGCTGCAATTGACATATCTGTTTTTAAAAAATAAATATCTGTCTTTATTCTCAATTGGATTTATATTATTATTGAAATTATGATTCTGTATTTCTTTTACTTTTTCAGTTTCTTTTATTTGAATTTCGTTTTTATTATATTTTTCTAATTCTCTATTGATTTTATATTCAAATAATCTCCCGCTTTCTTTTCCTATATCCGTAATGTACTCTGAATTATTTCCATAGTCTATTGTTATTTCAGCACCCATAATACCAATAGAAGATGAAACTTTATTTATACTATCTAGCGGTATTGATTTTTTTTCTTCAATAGGTTTAAAAATACCCCATTTGGCAACAATGACTCTTTTTGAAGTTAAAATCAGAAGAAGAGAATCATTTCCAAAAGCAGAAAAACCTGAAGTAAAATATAATATATTTTCATCATCATTTATTATTTCAGAAAGCTGATTAATATTATCATCTGATAATGATGTATCCGGCTGATCTTTTATAGAATCAATTTGAGTTTTAATTCTTCCAAAAGCAGATGAATGTTTAAATTCATTATTTTCTGATGTAATATTTCCAAAATATGTATTATATGTATTAATTGAATTTCCGCAATTAGAACAGAATTTTACATTATCCTCATTTTCAGAACCGCAATTTTGACAAAACATAATTAAACTCCTTTGCTTATATAAATAATCATTATATTAGGATAATAATTCATGCTTATGACATTTTTTGTCGTAGCAAATATTTTTTATGATTTTTTATCAGAAATAATCAGAATTTTTTTGTTAATATTTCTTAACATCAACATTTATTTGAAAATATTTAATCGATATGTAAATTTTATAGTATTTGATAGTAAATATACAATCATATAGTTATATTTATAAACAGGTATTATATGGTTTTAAAATTAAAATAAATCTATATATTTTAAAATATTTTCAAGCAAATTATTTTTTTTTCGATATTTATAGAAGCATAATGCTATATTTTACAACTATACTTGCAATAAAATTCATATATTGTTAAAATAAACGTAAGTAATTAGTATGTAAAGAGTGTTATAATGAGACTTGACTATATAAGACCATTTACAGATGCGTCAAACGAAATATTGCAAAATTATATTAAAGACGGTATCAAAATCGGCGATATAACTTTAAAAGGTGATTTTGTAAATGCTTCAGGTATTATAGCTATAGTAGCATTATCAAAAGATATAGTAGGTCATTTCATAATAGATATGGAGTTAGAAACTGCCAAAAAAATAGTTTCTATTATGAATGACAGAGAAATAAAAGATATTGATAAGCTATCATTATCTACTATACAGGAGCTTGTTAATTTAATAGCAGGTCTCGCTGTAACAAAATTAGAAACAGACGGTTATGATGTTGATATATCTCCGCCTGTTATTATGAAAAGCAAAAATTTGGAAGTTTCGATAAGCGATTCGGAATTTCTGCATATAAAACTAGATACCTCTATTGGCGATTTTAATATATTAGTTGCCGTAGAATCAGAAAAGGAGTAAAGAAATATGTCTGACATTAATACAAAAGAAGCTGATGGTATAAATGAATTTGGAAAACCATACAAAGTTCTAATCGTAGATGACTCTGCATTTGTTGTTAAACAATTACAGCAAATCTTTGTATCAGAACAATACAATGTAGTTGGCACAGCAGAAAACGGAGAAGAAGGCGTACTTATGTATAAAGAATACAAGCCAGACTTAGTAACTATGGATATTACAATGCCTAAAATGGACGGTATTACTGCATTGACTAAAATAATAGAATACGATAAAAATGCTAAAGTTGTTATGGTTAGTGCTTTAGGTAAAGAAGATATGGTAAAAAAGGCACTTCTAGCTGGTGCTAAAAACTACATTACTAAACCTTTAGACAGAAAAAAAGTTCTTGAACGTATAAAAATGGTTCTTGCAAAAAAACAATAATAATTTATTGCCTACTTACTTGGAATAATTTATTTTGAACGAGATAAAATTAACCGAACAACAATTTAATCTGTTTAAAGATTTTGTATATAGAGAAAGCGGTATATGTTTTAATGTTATCAATAAAATTATTTTAGAGTCAAGAATAGCTTCTTCTATGAAAGAAAGAAATTTAGAAGTAGTAGAAGATTATTATAAACTTGTTTCTTCAGACAAAGAAGAACTAAAAAAATTTTTAGATAACATTACTACAAATCTTACTAAATTTTTCAGGAATGAGCCAAACTTTAAACTATTAAAAAATTATGTTCTGCCAAAAATAATGAAATACAAAAAACCCGGAGAACAAATAAGAATTTGGAGTGCTGGCTGTTCTACTGGAGAAGAACCCTACTCTATAGCAATAACTTGTTTGGAAACGCCCGGTATAACAGATAGAGATATAAAAATATTTGCTAGTGATTTATCTCTTAATTCTTTGGTAGCTGCCAAAGAAGGAAGATATGAGGAACACAAGGTAGAAAATGTTCCAAAAGAATATTTAAAAAAATATTTTGATAAATTAGCTTCCGGAGAGTACTCTATCAAAAATGATATAAAAAAATTAATAACTTTTGATTATCATAATTTGAGACATAGAGGAAGTCAGTCAAATATGGACGTTATTTTTTGTAGAAATGTTCTTATATATTTTGATAATGAATCTGTTAAGCTTACAGTTAATAGATTTTATGATATACTAAATGAACATGGATTTTTATTTATAGGACATAGTGAATCATTATTCGGACTAGATACAAAATTCAAATTTAACAATATAGATAATTCCATAGTATATACTAAAAATTAGGAGTTTTATTAATGTTTTCAAAAAGAAATGATAATACAGAATCTAATTCTATTATAGGTGAAGGTTCATTCTTCAAAGGTGAATTTACATTAAACGGCACATTAAGAATAGACGGACGTTATGAAGGTGAAAAATTAGAAGTAGATAATGTTTTTGTAGGTGCCACAGGAAAAGTAAAATCAAATATAAAAACTGTTTCTGCTGTTATAGAAGGAATAATTATTGGAAATATAGAGGCTAAAAACAGAGTAATGCTTATGCCTACCAGCAGAGTACTTGGAGAGATAAGAACTCCTGAATTAATAATACAAAATGGGGTTATATTGGAGGGAGTATGTATAGTATCTCAAGACCCTCTTACTAATCCTAAAGAAACCATTTTAGAATTATATAATGATGGTAATATGGATAATCAAAATTAACTTACGGATTACATTAAATAATAATGCCTTACCTATATAATGTTGAAAAAAAGATTAGCATACATATTATAGTGATAACTTTAATTGCTGCCTTAGCTCTAATTGGAGCTGCATATTTATTTACTTCTAACTATATAGAAAAAAAAAGATTAAAATCTATATATGATTATATGGTATCAGAAGATTATAATAATGCTTCATTTTTATTTAATGATCTATATAGTAAAAGACCTTTAAATAAAAATATATTAATAACAGGCATAGATTTATACTATGATATACTTATAAGGTCTGATAAAAAAGAAATAATCGTCAATGCAAGTGAAAATATCATAAGATACGCTAATCAATTATTATTATCTTTCAAATTCATAAAAAATAAAAATATCATACATCAAAGATTAGCTTATAGTTATCAAAGATTAGGTTCGGCATATTATATTGATTCATACAATTCATATATACAAGCAATAAATGAAGGAGATAATAGAACTTCAACTGCCATAGAATTATCTAAAATTTGCTATGAAATAGGATTATTCAAAGATGCTGTAAAATATTTAGAAAATGCCATTGATAGAGAATTAAAAGAAAACAGCGATAAATTTATAAATATGGAATTGTATTATGAACTTGCAAATGCTTATGAGGGGGATAAAGATTATACAAAAGCTATACAAATATTATCCTCTATGGACAGCTTTAATAATAATACTATGCTTGAATCAAGAACCTATTTTAAATTAGGAAATTTATATTACAGACAAGGATTGTATAAAGAAAGCGAATTTTTTTACAAAAAGGCATTAGAGATAGATGAAAAAAATCCTGATTTATATTATAGTATAGGGACATTATATTTAGACACTAAAAGAAGAAATGAAGCTATAAAAATGTTTAGAGAAGCTATAAAAATAGATAATTCGTATAAGCCCGCTAGGGATACTTTAAGGAGATTGTAATAAATGTTTAACTGGTTATATAATATGTTCTCAAGCGATATGGGAATAGATTTAGGAACTGCTAATACTCTTGTATATGTAAAGGGAGAAGGTATTGTTTTGGCTGAACCATCAGTTGTGGCTATAGAAAAAAGCACAGGAAATGTTATAGCAGTTGGAAATGAAGCTAAGCAAATGTTAGGTAAAGTACCTAATTCTATAGCAGCAATAAGACCTATGAGAGACGGAGTTATTGCTGACTTTGAAACTGTTGAAAAGATGATAAGATACTTTATTAATAAAGTACATAATAAAAGAACTTTAGTAAAACCTAGAATAGCTATAGGTATACCTACTGGAATCACAGAGGTAGAAAGAAGAGCCGTAAGAGAAAGCTGCGAACAGGCAGGAGCTAGAACTATATTCTTAATTGAACAGGCAAGAGCTGCAGCTATTGGTGCTGATATGCCTATTAATGAACCTCATGGTAATATGATTATAGAGATAGGCGGAGGTACTACAGAGGTGGCTGTTCTTTCACTTGGAAGTATGGTAAGAAGTGCTTCTATACGTGTAGGCGGTGATGAACTTGATGATGCTATTATCAAATATATGCAAAGAACTCACAACTTATATATCGGTGAAAAAACTGCTGAAGAAATTAAAATCAATATCGGTCATGCTTATAAAGGCGATATATCAAAAACTATGGACATAAGAGGAAGAGACTCTGTATCAGGACTTCCTAAAACTCTTACAATAAACAGTGCTGAAATTAAAGACGCCATAGCTGATATATTAATAGAAATTTTGGAAGCTGTAAAATCTGTACTTAATCAAACACCTCCGGAAATTTCTGCTGATATAGTAGAACGCGGTATTGTTATGAGCGGCGGTACATCAATGCTTCCTGGTTTTACTGATTTGATATCTATGGAAACAGGAGTTCCTGTAATTCTTGCTGAAAGTCCTCTTACTTGCGTTGCTATAGGATGCGGAAAGTTTATAGAAGAGACTAGAAATTTGAAAAATTACAGAAGATACTCTTAATCGGAAAAATAATAAAAATTTTATTAATATAGCCGATATTCATATACGTGAAACTTTTTATAAAACACAAATTATTAACATTATATATTCTGCTTAATCTTGTAGCAGGAATGCTAATGGTGTTAAATAGAAGTAATTTTGTATTCAATTTACAGTCTATTTATGCACTTGGAGTATACCCTATTCAAAGTGCAACAAAAAGCGTATCAAGAGCTTTTGTATACCTCTATACTAGCATAACAGATATATTCACACTTCAAAGTCAGGTGCAGGTATTAAGAGACAGAATAGCTGAATTAAGCGGTGCTGCATTAGAATATGAACAATTAAGTGCTGAAAATGAAAGACTTAGAGCATTATTAAATGAAGCCCCTACTGATGAATACCCTTTAGAATATGCTGAAATAGTTTCTAAAGACCCTCAAAACTTCTACACTACTATTGTTATAAATAAAGGAAGTGCTCATGGTATAGTAGTAGGAATGCCTGTTATATCTTATCAAAACGGATATAAAGGATTAGTAGGAAAGGTAGTTGAAGTGAGAAGATACAACAGCAGAATATTATCTTTAGTTGACCAAAGATCTCAAATATCTGTAATGCTTGAAAGCTCAAGAACTACAGGAATAATGGTTGGACAAAGCCCTAAATCTACACAAACACATTTGCAGTATATAGATTTACAAATGGACGTTGAAGAAGGCGAAAGAGTTGTTACAAGCGGTATGGGAGGAGTATTTCCTAAAGGTATATTAGTAGGTACTATATTCAAAGTTGAAAAGAAAAATTACGGACTTTTCCATGATTTATATGTAGAGCCTGCTGTTAATTTCTCAACTTTAGAAAATGTTTATGTAATAAAAAAGATACCGGATCAGGAAATCATTATGCTTGCTAATGAAGAAGATGATAATGGAGAGGCAAAATGAAAAGAATAGTAACAGTAATCATTACAACTCTGATTTTACTTCTTATACAATCATCTCCTGCTTATGATTTAATAAGAGTGGCATTAGGTGCTAAACCTGATTTGCTTTTAATTTTTTTAACATTCATAGCATTTAGATATGGTTCATTTGATGGAGTAATATATGGCTTTATCATAGGGCTTTTACAAGATATTGTATCAAGCGGAACATTTGGATCTTATGCCATAATATTCCTTAATATTGGTTTCTTTGTAGGTTTTTTCAATACAAGAATATTTATAAAGCAAATTGCTGCTGGAATATTTGTAACTTTAGTAGGCTATTTAATAAAAATCATAGCATTATTTTTGGTAACTTCTATATATTCAGATCTTTCAAATGTTGCTGTATTGATAAGATCAGAATTGCTTGTAGGACTTCCTCTTACAGTTATACTATCTTCACCAGCATTCATATTATTTGAAAAAGTTGCTCCTTTAATTTATGATAAACAAAAAATACATGTAGATGACAGCACTAAGGAATATACTGAATAAAATATGGCAAACTCTGAAATAGAAATAAAAGCATATATAAAAGATTTTGACTCTGTTTTAAACTTTCTTAAAAATAATGCTAAGTTCAAAAAAAAGTATTTCAAAAAAGATATTTATTATGCTAAAGAAGAAAGCATCAAAAAAGAAAATATAAAAACAAGCGACTGCATAAGACTTAGAATAGAACATGGAGGATATACTTTCTGCACAAAAGAAAGAATTCTAATTGACGGCGTAGAAGTTAATGAAGAAATAGAAGTTAAAGTAAGCAAGAAAAAAGCAAGATTTATAATTAACTTTTTATCAAAGCTTCAGAAATATAAAGAATATGTTAAAAAAGAAAAAAAAGGTTATGCCTTTATATATAAAAATGCCTTAGTAGAAATTTCAAAAATAAAAAATTTAGACAACTTTATAGAAATAGAATTTTTAAATTCAAATGAAACTGTTGAAAATCAAATACTTCAATTAAAATCCATATTAAATGAAATAGGTATAGATGAAAACTGTATAGAAACAGAACCTTATATCAATCTCCTTTCAAAAAAAAATTGATTACATAATTTTTAATTTTTTTAAATAATTTATATATTTAATAATATTAATAATATAGGATTTATTATGAAAAAAATCATCTATACTATAGTGTTACTAATTATCATATCAAATTTAATATATTCTCAAAATAATGATTCATTAGAAAATAAAATGAACAATTATATAGAAAAAGTAAAACTAAACTGGAAATATAATCCGCTCAGAACATACGAAACAGATAAATATTTTTCTCCATGGCTTGATCCTTATAATTATAATACAAGTTTTTGGTTGGGTGATATACTAAATGATCAGCAATTATACCCTAATAAATTTAAATTACAAAATATATTATTATACTTTGATCCTAAATTGGCAGTAGATTTATCTCCTATAGCATTCAATATAAACAGTGATAAACATAGATTCAGAATAGGCGTAGCTTATTCAGTTAAATTATTTTTAGGAAGTTATGCTAAAGGAAAAGATCAATTATATGGAGAAACTTTTTTATTTGGTGATTACATGCAGGTAGAGGTATACTTCGAATATATATATAATAATAAATTAAAGATAAGATTTGCCCCATTAAGACATACTTGTTATCATATGGGAGGTGATATATTCGGAGATGAAAATTTGTATAACAAGAATGAAGAAGAATTTAGAGATTTTGGATTTGAACAAATGCATTTATCAGCATATTATAGATGGGGCTGGTTTTCTTTTTATGGAGGCACATCATTTGCTATATCAGGCTTTAATATGACAAGTCTTATAAATTTATTTAATATTTATGCTGGTGCAGAAGTGAGAATACCTTTATGGGGCGAAATAAGTTTAATGACAGGAATATATGTAGGGGCTTTCTTTGATAGTTTAAGCACAATAAGAAGAACACAAGGATATGTACAAGGATATGATATCATAGAAAAACATAATGAATGGACTCCTTCTATATCTACAGGAATAGGTTTTGAAATATATAGGGTTATACTTGGAGTAAAATATGAATACGGAAGATCAAAACAGGTATATTCTTTTAGAAAAACGGAAAGCAGAATAGGACTTGAAGCTAGTTTATTTTTCTAAATTGTTAAATCCATTTATAGATGATTAATAGAAATTAATATTACAATATTAAAATTTGAATATCTTTATATATTATCTAAATATATATATCTAAAATATATTGAAAAAATGAATTTATTATATATAATGTTCAATTATCTTATAATAAATGGATTTTTTATGAAAAAAACATTATATATTCTTTTATTTATTTTATTCGCTTTATCACTTTATTCCCAAAATACAGAAAATGAAAATTCATTAGAAAACAAAATGAATGAATATAGAGAAAGTAAAAAAATAAAATGGAGATACAATCCATTTAGAGATTTTGAAACAGATAAATATTTATATGGCTGGCTTGATCCTAATGTTTATAACAGTAAATTTTGGTTCGGTGATATTTTAAATATAAAAGAGATGTACAATAAAGGTAATTATGATTTTGATTCCGTACTAATATTCCATCAGCCTACATTGGCAACAGAGGCAGCTCCTATAGCATTTGAATACAATAATGACCATAGATTCAGAATAGGTGTAGGTTACCTTACTCAATTTTTCTTATCGGCTTATCCCAAAGGTTATGATAGATACTATGGAATAAGTTTAATGTATGGAACTCATATGCAAGTTGAAGCATATTTTGATTATATTTATAAAAATAAATTAAGATTCAGATTCACTCCTTTAAGACATACCTGTTCCCATATAAGCGGAGATATATTAGGAGATAGTGAATTATATAATAAAGATGAAGAAGAATTCAGAGATGTAGGTTTTGAACAGATGCATTTTTCTTTGCATTATAACTGGGGTTGGTTTACATTCTATGGCGGAACTGCATTTGCTATAACAGGATTCAAAAAATCAAATTTTGTAAATTTATTCAATATATATTTAGGAACAGATTTCAGACTTCCTATATGGGGAGAAATAAGCTTTATAACAGGAATATATGTAGCAGGAAATTATGATGAAATAAATACTGTAAACAGAAAAAAGAAAGGCGAAGGATATCCCATAATTGACAGTTATCAGAAATTCTATCCTCATGTAGCTGTTGGAGTTGGTTTTGAAATTTATAGAGTAGTTTTTGCGTTTAAATATGAATATTTAAGATCAAGACAATTATATGCTTATAAAAAAATGGAAAGCAAAATCGGAATGGAAGTAAGTATATTCTTATAATGTATAAATTTGATATTGTAATATTTAATAAAAAAAGTAAAATAATATTATGAAAAAAATTATTATACTATTATCTTTTATAATTGTTTCACAAATATCTTATGCTTATGAATTAAGATTACATTTTTCAAGAAGCTATATATATGATGATAAGCTTTATGTAGATGTAAAAACATATTATGAAGATGAAATTTATCAAAATATAAAAAAATATATAGATAATGGAATAATCTTATTTATCAATTATAGGGTTGATTTAATAAAAAAGAATTTACTGCTTAATGATAATATAAGAGAAATATATATATATAGAAAATTGTATTATGACTTTTTCACTAAAGAATATGTTGTTTTGAACTCGGAAACTATGAGAGAAACAAGAAATACAGATTTATCAATTTTAATTAAAAATATATATCAAATAAATAGAATAGAAGTTATCAATGTAAATAAATTAAATAAAAACAATAAGTACATATTCAAAACAAGATTATCTATGCAGTTTCAAAATGCCTACCCTTATTTATCAGTATTTTTCAATATAATAACACCTATACAATATAGAATAAAATGGTTAAAATCTGATGAATTTACTATCAAAGAGTTATATTATAATAACATGTAACTATTATTTATAATTAAAAATCCGATTTATAATAGAAAATTAATTTTTTATACAGGAGGATTAATAATGCGTTTTTATATTACCGTTTTTATAGTAATACTGTCTTTTTTTACTCAGTTATTATTTTCTCAAAATAATGAAAGAGACGAAATAGTAAAATGGGCTAACTATTATATGAATAAAAATTATAAATATAATCAAAGCGATACTATTACTAATCCTTTCACAAAAGAAAAGAAAAAAGTTAATTTTGACTGTTCTGGATTTGTAGCAGCAGTTTACTTTACAGCTATTGAAAAACCAAGTATAAAATTAAGCGGCTCTACTGCAAATATATTTTATCTCCTATCAAAAGAAAATAAAATTTATAAAAATACTCTTCCTAATATAGGAGATATAATATTTTTTGACGGTACTACATCTTATGATAAAAAACTTACTCATTCTGGTATAGTAATAGATGTTGATGAAGATGAAACAATTACTTATATACATTCAAGTACAAGTAAAGGACCTATTTTAGGATATATGAATTTAAAATACCCAGACTTAGCTAGAAAAGACGGCAAAGTTATTAATAGTTATCTAAGAAGAGGAAAAAGATCAAGCGGTACAGATTCTTTAGCCTCTTACTGTTTTAATAGTTATGGTACTATTTTTGAAAAGCCAAATTAATATAAATAATAATATTGTAAATTGCCTTGACTTTTTACTAATATTTTATAAAATAATTTACTATGTATAAGAGTGTATTATGCGTTTTTATATTATTATACTATCATTATTGATGATGTTGTTTTATTCAGTATCATTTACTCAAACTTACGGATATGACAAAGAGTATCAAAAGAAGTTAGAAGAAAGCGGTGTTGAAATAAATGATGCACAAAAACAAAAAGTTAGAAATGATATAAGTAAATGGGCTAACTTTTATTTGGATAAACATTATCAATATAATGAAAAAGCTACATTAACACATCCTACTTCTAAAGAGAAGAAAACATTTAGATTTGATTGTTCGGGATATGTAGCTGCAGTTTATTGGGCTTCTAATATAGCGGTATTTGAAAAACAAGCAATTTTAGATTCTGGCGGAGTAAAAACTATATATTCTACTTTGTCAAAATATAAAAAAATTTATAAAGGTGTTTTGCCGAATGTGGGCGATATAATTATGTTTGACAAAACTACATCTGATGATAAAAAGCTTACTCATGCCGGTATAGTAATAGAAGTTGA
This sequence comes from uncultured Brachyspira sp., assembly GCF_944393015.1. Lineage (GTDB taxonomy): Bacteria > Spirochaetota > Brachyspiria > Brachyspirales > Brachyspiraceae > Brachyspira. The sequence goes on along the minus strand of NZ_CALXYQ010000006.1, from coordinate 89,753 downwards.
TAAAAAAGATGAAACTGTAACATATATTCATGCTTCTACAAGCAAAGGACTTATTATTGGATATATGAATTTAAAATACCCTGATTTAGCTAGAAAAGATGGGAAAATAATAAACAGTGCTCTTAAGAGAGGCGGAGGAGTTTCTTCTCTAGCATCTCATTGCTTTAATAGCTATGGTACTATCTTAGATATACCTGAAAAATAATAATTTGTAAATATTTGATATTTTATTAATATTTATTTATATATAAAGTTAAAATAAGTTTGGAGAATACATGAGTAGTAAAAAAAATAATAGAAGACAATCTATGCCGCAATCCGGAGGCGGAGGAAATCAAATCATAATAATACTTCTTCTTACAATGGTTGTAGTAATGGCTATAATGTACTTTCAAAAAACACCGCAGGTGAAAGCTCAGGAATGGGATTATTCAACTGTAGTACAGAAAGTCAAAGAAGGAGTTGTTAAAGAAGTTACTATAGTAGATCAGAATATCAGAAATGGTAAAGCTATAGAAACAGTTAATGGTAAAATAACAGAAATAAACTTTTACTCATTTATACCATTTACTGCAAGCGGATTCGTTAACTTGCTTATAGATAATAATGTTAAAGTTAGAGGAGAAGCTGAAAAACCTAGTTATTTAAGTCTTATACTCGTAAACTTACTGCCTATACTGTTAATAGGATTTCTGCTTTGGTTCTTTATGTTCAGGCAGGTACAGGGCTCTAATAACAGAGCTATGAGTTTCGGAAAAAGCAGAGCAAGACTTTTAACTAAAGAAGATGTAAAAGTAACTTTTAAAGATGTTGAAGGCTGTAAAGAAGCTAAAGAAGAATTACAGGAAGTTGTACAATTCTTAAAAGATGCAAGCAAATTCACAAAACTTGGTGCTAAAATTCCTAAAGGTGTATTATTAGTAGGCCCTCCAGGTACTGGTAAAACTTTACTTGCTAAGGCAGTTGCTGGTGAAGCTAATGTGCCTTTCTTCAGTATGTCTGGTTCTGAATTTGTTGAAATGTTTGTAGGTGTTGGTGCTTCAAGAGTAAGAGATTTATTTGAACAAGGAAAAAGATCTGCTCCTTGTATCATATTTATAGATGAGCTTGATGCTGTTGGTAGAACTAGAGGCGCTGGATACGGCGGCGGACATGATGAAAGAGAACAAACATTAAACCAAATGCTTGTTGAAATGGACGGTTTCAATACTGATACTAGAATCATAATATTTGCTGCTACTAACAGACCTGATGTACTTGACCCTGCCCTACTTCGTCCTGGAAGATTCGACAGACAGGTTGTTGTTGATTTGCCTGACGTTAAAGGAAGAGAGGGAATATTTAAAGTGCATGTTGCTAAAATACAGCATGACCCTTCTATAGATTTGTATCATTTAGCTAGAGCGACTCCTGGTTTTTCTGGTGCTGATATTGCCAATATGGTTAATGAGGCTGCTTTAATTGCTGCTAGAAATGATAAACCAAGAGTAGAACTTTCTGATTTTGAAGAGGCTCGCGATAAGGTTATGATGGGACCTGAAAGAAGAAGCATACTAATCAGTGAAAAAGAAAAATTAAATACTGCTTATCATGAGGCAGGACACACTTTAATGGCCGTACTTCTTCAAAATACTGATGCTTTACACAAAGTTACTATTGTTCCTAGAGGAAGAAGTTTAGGTGCTACTTGGACTTTGCCTTCTGACGGAAGATATACCCTTCAAAGAAAAAAAGCTGTTGATGAAATGTCTTTGCTTCTTGGAGGACGTGTTGCTGAAGAATTCAAGTTTGGAGAAGATTCTGTAACTACAGGTGCTTCAAATGATATAGAAAGAGTTACTGAACTTGCTAGAAGAATGGTATGTGAATGGGGTATGAGTAGACTTGGCCCTATTTCATTCGGACAGAAAGAACAGCCTATTTTCTTAGGAAAAGAGATTGCTAGACATAAAGATTACAGTGAAGAAACTGCTCAGAAAATAGATGAAGAAGTTCATAAATTCGTCATGAGAGCTTATGAAAGAACTAAAAAATTAATAGCTGAAAATGCTGATAAATTTGAATCTTTATCTAGAGAATTATTTGAAAAAGAATCTCTTGACATAGAAGATATTGAAAGAATATGCGAAGTAAAATTAGATAGAATCAAAGATAAGCTAGTTTATGCTGGTAAAGACCCAAAAAGAGGTACTGATGAGCTTGAAGACCCTTCAGCATATCAGGAAGGTGAAGTAAAAAGCGTAAAGGAAGAAGTTTTTAATACACCTATAAAACCTCTTAAAAAATCTGATAAAGCTGAAAGCGAAAAAGAAGAAGTTAAATCTATAAAGAAATCAAGTGTTAAAAAAGTTTCTTCTTCTACTAGAAAGAAAAAAACAGAAGAATAAAAAAATATTTTTCTGATAATATCATAAATGCCGTTAGTATATTTATTATGCTGCGGCATTTTTATTTATTAACTTATTTTCTAATAAAATCAATAAAACTAATAAAAACTTTTGTTGCATTTCTTTTTCAATTTCAAACAAAAAAATGAAAATGCATATACAAACTTAAACATAAAATTTTAAATGGCTAGGTTATTTAAATTAATACTAAAAGTTATTATATTAATCATCTTCTAAACATTGCGGATTAGTAATTTCAAATCTCTCATCAATATTTTTATCTCCCCATTCACACATAGCTTCTAATATTTTATATAATGATTTGCCTTTCTTAGTTATTGAATATTCTACCTTGGGAGGAACTTCTGCATATATTTTTCTGCTTATAAGTCCGTCTTCTTCCAACTCTCTAAGCTGATTAGTTAATGTTCTTTGAGATATAGGCTTCATATAACGCATCATCTCATTAAATCTTTTTGTTTTATTTTCTATAAGATAATTAAGTATTATTGGCTTATATTTACCGCCTATCATATAAAGTGTAACACCTATTTCTGATGATACTTTAATTTTTTTCATAAATATTATTTCCTTCAATAAAAATTAATAATGCAGTGAAATGCATGTTACTTAATAACAAATATTTCCGTTCTTGTTTTACTCTATCTATACTGTATTATAAATCATAAATTATTTTTATAAAGGAGTTTTTTACAATGAAAAAATTAGTTGTAATTACAGGAGCAAGTTCAGGCATAGGAATGGAAACTGCTAAAAAATTTTCTGAAAATGGATACCCTACTCTATTAATATCAAGAAGAAAAGAAATAATGGAAAAACTAAATTTAAAAATTCTATAAGCGTTTCTGCTGATGTTACAAATTTAGAAGAAATAAAAAATGCAGTAAAAATAGCTGAAGAGAAGTATGGTAAAACCGATTTACTTATAAATTGTGCTGGAGTTATGCTATTAGGAAATATAGATAAACAAAGTTATGAAGAATGGAAAAACATGATTGATGTAAATGTTAATGGCATACTTACAACTACAAATGTTATACTTCCTGATATGATAAAAAGAAATGAAGGAACTATTATTAATATAAGTTCAATAGCTGGAAGAAAAACTTTCACAAATCATGGAATATACTGCGGAAGTAAATTTGCCGTACATGCTATTACAGAAAGTATAAGAGAAGAAGTTGCTGATAAAAATGTAAGAATAATAGTTATAGCTCCTGGAGTAGTAGAAACTAATCTTTTAAGTCATACTACAGATGAAAATATAAAATCTGATTATATTGAGTGGAAAAAAAGTATAGGAAATGGACTTAATGCTTCTGATGTTGTTAATTGTATAGAGTTTGCCTATAATATGCCTCAGGATATATGTGTAAGAGAAATTGTAATAGCAAAAACTAAACAAGTAGATTAATTTATATATTCTTAAAAAAATAAAATCATTTAAATTTTTTATTAATTTATTTAAGCCTACCAACACAAAAATATATTCTTTTATAAAAAAATAAAAAACTAGAAGTACATATTTAATCAGTACTTCTAGTTTATTTTTATAAAAACAATATTTTAATAGGAATTAATTTTTCATTATATCATTATGGCATTTAAAACCATGAGAAGTTTCAGCATTTCTAACAGCATTATTTATAGCCTTACCCATTACAATAGCAGCTATCGTACCTACTGCATCCAAATTAGCATTAACATCACCCACACTCATAGCATAAATACTGTCTCCGTCTAATGTGGTATGAACAGGTTTTATAGCCCTTGCAAATCCATTATGAGCCATTGAAGCTATTTTGCCCATTTGAGATTTTGTAAATTTAGCATTTGTTATAATAGCTCCTATTGTCGTATTTTCTTTTGTATTTGAAGCATTAGAAGTAAAAGATAAATTATTATTTTGTGTGATTTTTATTAATTCTTCTTCTGAACTTCTAAATCCATTTTTATTTTCATTAAGAAGCCCTGCAATCATTTTACCGCTGTCATAATCATACACATCACCGAAAGCATTAACAGAAACTACTGCCCCAATCTTTACATCATCGATTTGTACAGCGTAGAAACCAAGTCCAGACTTCATAGCATAATCAGCACCTAGTATCTTTCCTACACTTGCCCCTGTACCTGCTCCATAATTACCCATTTTAGGATTATTATTTTGAGCATTAACACAAGCTTCATAACCCATATTAATATCAGGACGAACTTTATAATCTCCAATTCTTAAATCGAATATACAAGACTGACATACTAAAGGAACCTTTGTAATACCAACATCAAAACCGATATTTCTCTCCTCTAAATATTTCATAACTCCGCCTGAAGCATCGAGTCCGAATGCACTTCCTCCGCTAAGAAGTACTGCATGAACTACATCAGTAGAAGCCTGTGCCTTTGTAAGTTCGCTTTCTCTTGAAGCTGGTCCCCCTCCCCTAACATCTAAACCTATAACTGCACCTCTTTCGCATATTATAACTGTACAGCCTGTTGCGGCTTCCTTGTTTTCAGCATTGCCTATTTTTATATTTTCTATATCTGTGATTTTTATCTCTTTCATAATCTTATCCTAATTTATTTGTTATTATATTTATAAAACAAAATAAAAAGAAATGCAAACTATTTTTTATAATATGCATATTAGAAAATAAGGTGCGGGTGGGGGACTTATATAAGTTAATAAAAAAATTTAAATGCTTTTTTATAAAATACTTATAAGATTAATAAAGCCAAATTAATATATACCTAAACAACTATATTTTGTCAAAAAACATAATTTTAAATTTAGTTTTTTGTGGGGACTAGCCCCCACACCCCCAGTTCTTTTTGTGACCAAAAGAACCAAAAAGACTGCATTTGATAAAGCCCACATTTAATAAATATAAAGTTCTATCAATTGCATTTTTAGTATAATGTATCCGAAGGATAAAAACTTTGACTAGTACTGAAAAAAGTTGATAATTCTCTATATAATGGTAAAGCCTAACAAATAATAAAATTTAATTATTCTTTTTCACCACTACAATAGGGCTTTCCTTTATTCTCATAATCTCTCTAATATCTATATTATTTTCTAAAAGCTCTCTCATAGCTTTCATATAAGGGTGAATATGATAAAAATATTTTTTGTATCCTTCACATAAATAATTTTTTCCTTCTTCACCATCATAAAATTTATCGAATCTGTTTTTAGGACATTCACCTCGGCATGCAAATAAAGCATCGCATCTTAAACAGTTTTAGGCAAATCGGATTTTTTAAGTCCGAAAGATTTTTGCTTATCTGAATCAATTATACTTCTAGGATTATCTGTTATTATGTTACCTATTTTGTAATCAGGATAAACATAATGATCGCAGCTGTAAATGTCACCATTATGCTCAACTACAGTACAGCCGCTGCATTCTTTTCCAAATAAACATATAGTACTATCTAAGCCAAGCCAAGAAGTTAAAGCCCATTCAAAGTTCATAACAAATATTTCACCAACATCTTTTTTAACCCATTCATCAAAAATAGATATTAAAAAATCTCCGTAACTCTCAGGCTCTGCAGAATAATCAGTAACTTTTTCATTTGAATTGCTGTTAGGTATAGAATGAGTTAGAGAAAGTTTTTTAGCTTCTTCATCTGGAAGTCTTTCTACTATAGGAGAAAACTGTATATATTTGATTTTATTTTCTTTGAAGAAATTATATATTTCCAAAGGATATTGAGAAGAGTATCTGCTAACAGAAGCTAAAACATTAAAATCTATATTATAATCCTGAAGCATTTTCAAAGAATTAAAAACTCTGTCAAAAGTACCATTTCCAAAAATATCTTTTCTGTATTTATTATGAATATCTTTATTACCATCTAAACTTAAACCAACAAGAAAATTATTTTCTTTTAAGAATTTACACCAATCATCGTCTATTAAAAGTCCGTTAGTCTGTAATGAATTAGTAATGTTTTTATTGCCTGCATATTTTTTCTGAAGTTTTACAACATCTTTATAAAAATCCAAAGAAGCAAGAGTAGGCTCCCCTCCCTGCCACACAAAATTTATTTCCGGTATGTCCTGAGTTTCTATATATTTTTTTATATAATTTTCCAACACTTCATAAGACATTTTATATTTTTCAGTATTTTGAAATAATGACTTTTTCTCTAAATAAAAACAATATTCGCATTTTATATTACATATAGGGCCGAAAGGCTTAGCCATTAAATGATAACCTTTATTCATATAATTCTCCTTTTATGATAAATAAAAAAATAAAATCCGCACACGATTTAACAGCATGCGGTTTTAGGGGAAAATAAAAAATAAAAAAAATTTTAATATATCAAATTTAAGTATGTATTTAAGAGGGAATAATTATCCCCCCTTAAAAACAAAAATTAGAGTATTAATTATTTAAGTAAATCATCTCCTAAATTTATATGAACTTCTTCTACATTCCCATTGAATGCATAATTATCTTTATAATACAAACTCACTTTAGAGCCTACATCTTCCCCTATACTGAAATAGTCATAAGAAATCATTATAGGCAAAGTATTTATATCTGAAGAAGCAACAACATTTCCGTCTATAATCATATCAATGACTCCGTTGTTTACATCATCTTTTTTATAATCCATAACTATATTATGCTTTCCAGATTCAAGTTTTGAAGGAGATATAACTTTTTGTCTTTCTCCTAAATGATTGTATTCATATACTAAATTACCATCATCATTTACATACAATACATAACCGCCGTCTAAACCACCGTTTGCATATATAACTCCGGAAGCTTTATTAGGAACTTCTACATCAACATTTATTTTATGAGAAACTGATCCTGTATGTGCTGCTGATAATGAGAAGAAATATCCGTCTTCTTTTTTGTATGTATAGTTTGTTGCTCTCAATTTTGATGAAGGAGGTCTATACCAAACTGAACCTACACCAGCATATCCTATACCTTTAGGAACAAAACTAAAGAATCTATACAATCTCATATATTCTTCTGCATCTTTTGAAACTGCTTTACCAGTCTGCATAGAAGTAAGTACATCTTTTGCTAATTGTCCGTAACGCTCTATTAATATTTTACTGTCTACCCTATGAGCAAAATCAATTAATAAATTTTGTGCTCCGTTAAAATCTCTTTTTACAGTTTCTTCATATTTTGAAGCCATTTCTTTTACCTTATCAGGCATAGAAGAAGCTAAATTCTTCATCTGAGTAGGATCATTATTTATATCATAAAGTTCCCATTCCTGAGTTTTAGGATTAGTTACTATAATGTATCCGCTTCCGTCTGCATAAGTTCTGTCAAGCATCATCATTAAAGCTATTTCTTTTCTAGGATTAGTCATAGGTTCAGAACTTTCAAAACTTTCTTTAAATGATATACCCTGCATCTTTTCCTGTTTAACACCATTAACTTGACTTAGAGGATCAAAACCTAATACATCAAGCATAGTAGGGGAAATATCAAATACTGCTATCATCTCTTTTGATATTCTGCCTTTATCAGCTATGCCATTAGCCCAAGAAGCTATACAGAAAGTTTTAACTCCACCATAATGTGCTTTAGTTTTGAAATATCTTAATGGTGTATTTGAAACATTAGCCCAACCGCTATTATATTCTGTTCCGTATACAGCACTTCCAAACTCATCTATCAAATCATATTGAGTATCTATATCATGAACATATAAATTTTCATTAGCATGAGCCATTAAACTTCCTGTTCTTCCTCCATTATAATTAGCTCCATTATCTGAAACTACTATAAAGATAGTATTATCGTATACGCCTCTTTTTTTCATTTCTGAAATTAAGCGTCCTATTTGTTCATCAGTATGCTCTAAAAACCCTGCATAAGTTTCCATATGTCTTATAGCAACTGCTTTTTCTTTTTCTGTTAAACTATCCCAAGCAGGTACTTCATCATTTCTTTCTGATAACACTGCATCAGCTGGCATTATTCCCAACTCTTTTTGTCTTTCAAATATTTTTTCTCTTTCAACGTCCCATCCATGATCAAATTTGCCTTTATATTTGTCTATATATTTTTTAGCAACATTGAAAGGGCCATGCATAGCACCGAATGCCACATAAGCAAAGAAAGGTTTATTTTTAGATTCATCAATATATTTTAATGTTCTATCAACTATATCTTTACTCAAATGATAATTAGGATCTGAAGTATCAGGAACTATAAACTCATCGCCTTCTATAATACCGCCCGGCTGAAATTGATTAGCCTGTCCTGCTATAAAATTATAATTCTTATCGAAACCCTTTCCTGAAGGCCAATGATATTTATCTCCATCCGGTGTAAACTCATCATAAGGCCCTAAATGCCATTTACCTATAGCATAAGTATTATATCCGTTTGCTTTTAATGTATGAGTAATAGGAGCATGTTCCGGCTTTATTCTTCCTGCCATATTAGGTGCTAAATCTCCGAAATCAACCTGACTTACCGCTCCCATTCCAACCTTATTAGCTTCACAGCCTGTAAGAAGTGACGCTCTACTTGGAGAACTTAATGGAGAAGTAAAATAATTAACATACCTTATACCATTTTGAGCTAAAGCATCAATATTTGGTGTAGATATACTTGATCCGTAGCAGCCTAAATCACCGAATCCCATATCATCTAATACTATATAAACTATATTAGGCTTCTCTGATTGATTCTTATTTTCAGTTGAACAGGATACTGCAGATGCTGCCATGAGTACAGATGATCCTATACAAAAACCTTTTTTTAAATTATTATTATTTTTTCTCATATACCATTTTATTCTCCTTACAATTCCGTATTTTTTATATATACTGAAAATTTTTAAGTTTGTCATTTTTTAGTCAACTTTTTCCCGCCGCAAAAAGTTGCAAAAAGTGCAAATGTAAAATTAGTACTAAATCATACTAAAAATATTTTACATGTAATATAATTTATTAAATTAAAACCCAATATAGCCTTTCGCAAAGCGTATCCGAGTTTATCAAGGATATAGCTTCTTTGGGGCATACCTAAGGTACTTCCTTCGGTCTCAAAAGAAGTGGGGTGTTACGAAGTACGCATAGCGGTGGGGATAGTCCCCACAAATACCTAAATTTAAAATGTTTTTTTTGCAAACTAAAATCATTTCAGTATAGATATAAAATGTCCTCTAAATCCTTATATTTATCACATAGCTATTTTGTTAAATCATTATGTCCTTCAACTGTTACTTTCTCTAAATCTCCGCTGTATTCAAAATGTCCTCTGCATTCATATCTCTCGCTTACATTGCCTTGTAAATCTCTTCCTACCGACATTCCGTCTGTTGTATTTGCTGTCATTGGATATACTTTAAGTAATGCAAGTTTTCCGACTTCTTTATTATTTACTAATAATGATGCCTCTCCTGAATCATTACCTGTTTTAGTGTATTTAACTTTTATAGCTAACTCACCTAAAGGCAAAGGCTCATTTACTTCTATATGATATTTTACGTTATCGTATATATACTCATAATTCAATTTATTATTTATTATATACAATGAATATCCGCCGTAATGATTACCGAATGCTAATAATACGCCTTCCTCTGATTCTGATTTTCTATTTAAATAAGCTGTTATATCATAAGAACGGTTCAATGCTGTAGGTATAGCAGATATATTAACGTTTATACTTGATGTATTAGGGTATAATGTCAAAGAGTTTTTCTTTTCTATATTCTCGCTCAATTGCTTAGCTATTAATTCAACATGCACTCTGTCATCAAGAGGAGTAACTCCGTATTTTTCTGCCTCTTTATCCCATAAGTTTTTCATCTCTTTTAATTTGCTTTCATTTTCTTTTGAAATATCTTTAAGCTGAGAAAAATCAGTATTCAAATCATAAAGAGCAAAATTATCATTCTCAAAACTTTCTCCCTTTTTATGAGAAACTGACAAGAAGTATCCTTTATCATATAAGCCCCTATTTCCATAAAGTTCAAAATACTGAGTGGTTCTTTTGGTATCAGCATTTGCATCATTGAAAGTAGGAACTAAACTATATCCATGTAAAGGCATTTGTTATATACCATCAACTGTTTTAGGTTCTTTTATGCCTGTAATATCCAATACAGTTTTTGCTATATCTGTAACGAAACTAAATTGCGTTCTTATGCTTCCATTTTGTGATTTATCAATATCTTTAGGATAATGTATTATTAAAGGTACTCTTATTCCTCCTAAATAATTTGCACTTTCTTTATAATATCTAAAAGGAGTAGCAGAAACCTGTGCCCAGCCCTGAGGATAATTAGGTGCTAATTTAGAAAATTCATTTATTCTCTTAACATCTTTTTCTATATCTGACATGATACCATTTTTTATATTAACAGTATTCAAAGTTCCTGTAGCTTTTTCAGAAGGAGAAGGACCATTATCAGCTATTAAGAATATTACAGTATTATCAAGCTATCCCATATCTTTCAATGCTTTTATTAATCTTCCTATTTGTGCATCAGTATGTTCTATGAAAGCAGCATAATGTTTTTCATATTCTATAAATAATCTTTTTGTATCTTCATCAAGTTCATTCCAAGGCTTAACATTTTCATTTAATGGAGAAAGTTCTGCATCCATTGGTACTATTCCTAATTCTTTTTGTTTTTTTAATCTCGCCTCTCTTATTTTATCCCAACCAACATTATAAACATTCTCATATTTCTTAACATATTCTTCCGGTACCTGATGAGGTGAATGTGCTGCTCCTGTTGCATAGTAAAGCATGAAAGGTTTTTCTTTTGATATTGATTTATGGCTTTTAATATAATAAATAGCTCTGTCTGTAATATCTTCTGTCAAATGATAATTATCATCATACACAGTATCAACATGAGTATTTCCGTCAACAAGTTCCGGATTGAATTGATCAGTTTCTCCGTCCATAAATCCGTAGAACTTATCGAATCCTCTGCCTAAAGGCCAATTATTATAAGGTCCTATACTGCTTGTTTCCCATAAAGGAGCAACATGCCATTTACCTACTGCATAAGTATTATAATTATTATCTTTAAGTACTCTTGGTGTTAAAGCTGCAGTATTTGTTATTTGTGCTGTAGAATGAGGAGCATCTAAAGTATAATTAGCAAGTCTTCCCATACCTACTGAATGAGAATTTCTTCCGCTTAAAAGTGCCGCTCTTGTCGGAGAACTTAAAGGAGTAACACAAAAATTATTGTAACGAAGTCCGTTTTCTGCTAGCTTATCTATATTAGGTGTGCTTATCTCTGAACCGTAACAGCCTAAGTCCGAAAAGCCCATATCATCTATAACTATATAAACAATATTGGGCTTTTCTATATCGTTACTAGCTAAAACCATACTATTATCAGACACTCTATTGTCATTATTACAGCTTACACTTATCATTGATGAGCTTAATGCCCCTGCAAATAATAATGACTTAGAAAAAATATTATCTTTATTCATAAATATTAACAAACCTCCAAAACTAATATCACATACAACAGAACAAATGTTCTAAACAATATTTCTTGTATTATACGATATAGCTATATTTTGTCAATTGTTCTGAAACAAATTTCTAAAAATTTAAGTATAAATTTATTAATATTTATAAAATTGATTAAATGAATAATAATTTATAAAATAAAATTATTTAAGATATACTAAAAATTTTAGAGTTTGTCAATTTTTTTGTTGTTCTTTTTCCCGCCGCAAAAAGAACCAAAAAATGCAAGTGTAAAAAATTAGTACTAAATAATACTAAAATCGTCTTATATGTAAGATAATTTGTTAAATTAAAGACCAAATGTAGCCTTTTTGCTTCTTTGTGGCAACAAAAGAAGTGGGGGTGTGGGGGCAAAGCCACCACAAACAATAAAATTGAAAAAACTAAAATTTACAAAATATAGTTGTTTAAATATGTTATAAATTAAAATTTGATATTACAGAGTCTGCTGTAGATTCATTGGTTATTAAAATGTTAAAATATTTCTTCATAGCTGCAAATTTAATAATATCTATTTTTTTTACTCCTGAAACTATACAAACTATATCTTTAATTTTTTTTAATTCTGAAAGCATTATAGAGTTTATATAATATTTATCAGGATAATTAAAAGTTTCTCCATTGTTCATGAAAAAACTTCCTAATATTATTCCCTCTATCTCATCAACATTTAATTTATCTACTTTTGGTATATCTGATATATATGATTGATAAGATTCTCTCCTGCTGCTTAATCCTACTATGGCAACATCTAAATCAGACCAAAATTTTTTAAACTCCTCTAATTTTTCAAGATCATTATTATTAAGAGATTTTTTTTCTATCAATGCAGGATAATTATTAAAATAGGCCTTTGAATTGAACTTTTCAGCAAATCTATCAACTATAGTAGTTATTTGCAAGTAAGGATTATTATTGTTTCCCAAATTTCCTATAAGAGGATAAAATACTTTTTGTTTATCTGAATCATTATATTTTAATTCTATAGAAATATTGTATAAAGTTTCATTCCAGCCTATACCTATTTTTTTACTCTTTTCTATTAATGCTGATAAATATTCTGATGATTTTACATATAAAAGTTTATTATCATTTGAATTTTCAACTATCAAAACATCTTTAAGTCCTAAATATTTTTTTATCTTTTCTGATTTATTTTCATCTTGAAGATTATTAGGCATTGATATTTCTATTTTTACTATTTCTAATTCTCTGGCCCTTTTTAAAAGTCTTGATATTTGAGGTCTTGATATATTTAGGATTTTAGCTATATCACTTTGAGAATAATCTTCTAAATAATAATATTTTGCTATTGTATATAAAAGGCTTAGATCATCAAAAATATTCATTTATTTTATCCAAATTAATTTTTAAATTTATTATACAGAAAAAAATTAATTTGTCAAAATTACAGATTTTTAATTATATCCGTCGCTTCTTCCAAAAGATATACCTAAAATTAAGCCAATAGAAAGATCAGAGAAATTATATTGATTATATATATTGCCGCCTAAATTATTATTAACAACATCAGTTTTATACTGCATACCAAAATTATACATCATATATCCTCCTATAGTAAAAGCAAAATTAGGAACTAAATATATAAATCCTTCAACAGTAAGTTTTATATAAGGCATTATAGGAGCTTTAAATAGATTTCTCATATCATCAACATTCCAATTATCCAAATTAGGTGAAGCTATAACCCCTCCGTATTTACTTGAAGATTCCATAGCATATAAAGGAGCTATTATTCCCGTACCAAATCCTATAGACATTTTACTGAAATTTAACTTTACAGTAGCCCCAACCATCATTGAATAAAACGCCATAAGTTCTGTATACTTTTTATTATTTTCTTTATAATCTGACATCAAAGCATTAATACTAAAACCAATATCTCCAAATAAACTCACACCTTTAATAATGCTTGTATAATCATCTTCAAATAATTTAAAATAATTTCCTATTTGAAAAAATACAGCTCCTTCAAAACCTAAAGTACCTTTAACGCTGTCATAAATAGTGTTTTTATAATTATCATTTACTTTTATAGAATTAAATGGAAAAGCAATTCCATAATGTCCTTGAAAATTTATCTCTAAACTAGCAAATGCACTATATGTAATAGTTATAATTAAAATTGCTATAAATAAAAAATATTTAATTATTTTCATAAATATAACTCCAATTATTAATATATTAAACTATAATTATTTTATTTCAATACATAAATTATCAGTATAATATCCATTAACTGTAGAATATTTTGAAAATTCAAAACATATAATTATAGATTCTCCGTCTGGCAAATTTTGTATTTTTTCATTTTGTATATAAAATGTAGTATCTGACATTCCTCCAGAAACTAAAAGATTGGATATAAGCCCATCTGGTTTAATTGATATAGGAGTATTATTATAATTTTTAAACAAAAAATATTGACCAATTTGTGCATAGCTCATGCTATCAGGCTTATGTTTTATATACCATCTTATAGGTGCCAAATCGGATTTTAATGGTATCACCAAATTAAGAACATTATTAACAATAAATGAATCACCATCAAATACAATATCCTGATTATCTTTCAATATTACAGCAGAACTATTTCTATAATTTATAACAAATTGTTCATCTGCTGTTCTAGGATCTTTACTATTTTTTATAGCCCAATCAATTAAAGCTGCAAATCCAACTATTCCTGCAATAGCAACTATGGTTTGAACAACAAATAAACCAACACCAGCCATTACTCCATTTACTATACCTGTTACTATTGCACCTAATGCTTGAAATATGGGACCAAATCCAGCTCTTGTTTGAAATTGTCCATTATTAATAATATGATCATTAATTGAATTTAATATGAATAAACTATTCCTCATTATATTAAGATTATAATTTTCATCTTTATCTAAATTAAAATTTTCTTTATAATTTTTTATATCATTTTTTAGTTCTATACCGGATATTAACTCCATTGTATCATTCATATAAAATGTAACATCAATATTATTATATTTAACTAAATCCATTTTTACCAATCCTTTTATTATGGCACCATTTTTATAAAAACTAATTGTTTCAGGAAATATTTTTTTATTTTTATATCTCATTAAAACAGAAGTATTATTTTTAAATATTATAGAAACTAAATACTCATTATCATTTTCTTTTTCTGAAAAAATTACCATATCTTCAATATCTTTAAGAAATATACACATAATATCAGTTTTATTTTCTACAGAGGTATAATTACTATCTAAATACATAAAATTAATATCTTTATAAATAGAAGGAGTTTCTGGAGTACTTGGAGTTTCTGGAGTACTTGGAGTTTCTGGAGTGCTTGGATAATATACCGAATATTCATGTTTTGTACATGCTGATAAATTGAATAATGTTAAAATAATCATAAAAATACATATTAACTTCATAAATTACCTCAAAATTAATAATATTAAGTATGATTAGTATTATAAATAAATAAATAAATAAATAAATATGAAATTATCATTATTTAACAATTATTGTATAATAAAAAGAATTATAGTTCATATTTAAATAAAAAAAGCTGCCTAACTAATTAAAGTCAGACAGCTTATATTTACATTAAATAAAAATTAATTATGTGAAATCTTAAAAAACTCAATACTTCTTTCTAAAAATTCAGCTTTTTCAACCAAGCTCTTTGAAATTTCATTTGAGTTTTCAGCTAAAGCAGCATTCTGAGTTGTAGCAGATTCCATATTGTTTACTTCTATACTTATCTGATTAGTTCCTGATTCCTGCTCTAACGCATTTGATGTAATAGTTTCCATTAATTTAGAGGTATCAGATACTTTATTTTGTAAGTCCACAAATATTTCTTGAGATTGTTTTGCAGTTTGAGTGGCTGTATCAATTTTTTGTGAAGTATTATCAACTAATTCAGTGATATCTTTAACTGAAGCCTGAGTAGTTTGAGCAAGATTTCTTACTTCAGAAGCAACTACAGCAAATCCCTTTCCTTGATCTCCCGCACGTGCTGCCTCTACTGAAGCATTAAGCGCCAATATATTAGTTTGAAAAGCAATGTCTTCAATTATCTTTGTAATATCTTTTATTTTCTCACTAGACTGATAAACTTCTTCTATATTGGAAGCAGTTTGAGCAATTATATTGGCTGCATCTTCTATATACTGCATAGATTCTGACATCATATTTTTTCCAAGTAAAGATTTTTCAGCAGAAGTTTTTATATTAGAAACCATTTCCTCAATACTTGCTGCTGTTTCTTCCAAACTAGATGACTGCGAATCGGTTCTTACAGATAATTCATTACTGCTTTCCATCATACTTTGTGCTGCTGTCATTATTTCCCTTGAAGCATCATTAACATTAGAAACAACCTCAGCCAACCTGTTGCTCATAACATCAAATACTTTTTCCAATTGTCCGAATTCATCTTTTCCATAATTATCTTTAATATGAGTAGTTATATTTCCTTCTGATATGCTGGTAGCATGATCCATTAAAACTTTAAGAGGATGTGTAACTTTTTTAATATAAAGAAAAGCAAATATATTTATGAAAACAATAGATAAAATACATATAATAATAGATATCATTATAGAATCGTTATTAGCCTTATAAATAACTTTATCATCCATAGCCATAATCAAATACCAATCCAAATTCATAAGTCTGCTGTAAACTGCTGTTCTAGGATCATGACTTACAGAAGATATATAATTCATAACACCAGAAGGCATTCCTCCTTTTATTATTGAAGTATATGCCTCATTAGCCTTTGTATTAAGTTCATTTTTAGTATCTAACACAACAATATTATCATCATCAATAGCAAATATTCTAGTTCTCTCAGGCAATTTTAATTCCTGAAGTTTAGCCGCTAAATCCTCCCAATCCATAATCATATATACATTTCCAACATATTCCCCATTATACTTCACTCCGCAAATAACGGCTAATGACCATTTTTTATCAGCACTTGATTTTTGTATACTGTCATCAAAAGATGCTTCATTATTATTTCTTTTTAATATATTTAAAATATTAGGTCTTACTGTTGTTATATTTTCACCTATTTTCACATTATTAACATTGTCTAAAATTATTCCATTCGTATCTGTTATACCTATATCAAGTACATATTCATTAATTGCTTCAAATTCAGTAAGTGTGCTCCTTATATCAATATCTCTGTTTACTAAATAATTTCTCACTATAGGAGATACAGCATAAGTTTTTATTAAATTTCTGCTGTCATCAAGCCAAACATCTAGCATATCTTTATAACCATTAACTGTATTATCAAAACCGGATAATGTAGAATCTTTAACTATTGTGTGCGATCTGTATGATAATATTACTACTATTAGGACTAAAAAAATTGTACTTAAAATGCTTATTGCTATAGGCATTTTAACCCTTATAGAATGTATTTTTCTCATATATTTTCCTTTTATAAAACTATTTTATTTTCTATAAATATATATTGATAATAAAAATTTTTAACAAAGGTTATAATCAGTAAAAATGCAGTATATGCTATTATAATAGTTCATCATTAAAACAAAAATTGATATATTTACACTTTTGAATAGAAGATGATTATAAATTAAAAATTGATAAAGTCAATAAAGAATCTAAAATATTTTTTACTTTTACACATTATTCTAAATTTTTTTTACAAAAAGACTAAAATATAATAAAAAAGCTGCCCAACTTTTATTAAAGTCAGACAGCTTTATAATTTATATTAAATAAAATTTATTACTTAATAATTTGATCAGCGATACCTAATATAGCCTGAATCTTTGGTGAGAAAGCAACTATAGCACCAGCAAATACAACACTTATTAAGCTCATAAGTTTAATAAGAATGTTTAAGCTTGGTCCAGAAGTATCTTTGAATGGGTCACCAACAGTATCCCCTATAACAGCAGCAGCATGATTAGGGTTAGTGATTTTGTTACCATTTTCATCAACTATCTTTTTACCACCTAAATTACCAGCTTCGATATATTTTTTAGCATTGTCCCAAGCACCGCCAGCATTAGACATCATAACAGCCATAGCAAAACCAGAAGTTAAACCACCAACTAACATACCTATAACAGCAGGTACGCCAAATATAAATCCAACAACAACAGGTACAACTATAGCAAGTACAGAAGGAACAATCATTTCTTTTTGAGCAGATTTAGTACAGATTTGAACAGCTTTTTCATAATCAGCTTTTACGCCTTTTTCACCAGCTAATAAACCTTTAATCTCTCTGAACTGTCTTCTAACTTCTTCTACAACACCTGCAGCAGCACGTCCAACAGCTTTCATAGTTAAAGCACAGAAGAAGAATACTAACATAGCACCAATAAATATACCTATTAATACTTTAGGGTTCATTAAGTGAATATTGAAAGCATTCATAAACTCATTCATACCTAAGCTATAAACAACTTTGTCATATAATTCTTTAGCACTGTTAGCAGTGTATTGAACAGTACCTATATCTATAGAAGTAAGATTGCCTGTATTGATCATTCTTCCTAAAGAAGTTTTAATTTCCTCAATATAACCAGCAATTAAAGCCATAGCAGTTAAAGCAGCAGAACAAATAGCGAAACCTTTACCAGTAGCAGCAGTAGTGTTACCTAAAGAGTCTAAAGCATCAGTTCTTTCTCTAACACTCTCAGGAAGTCCAGACATTTCAGCGTTACCGCCGGCATTGTCAGCTATAGGACCATAAGCATCTGTAGCTAATGTGATACCTAAAGTAGATAACATACCAACAGAAGCTAAAGCAATACCATATAAACCTTGAGAGAAAGAAGAAGCCTCAGCACCGAAACCGCCTGCAAAACCAAATGCTAATATTATAGATATAACTACTGTAACAACAGGTATTAAAGTAGATTGCATACCTACAGCAAGTCCGCCGATTATAACTGTAGCAGGACCAGTTTTAGACTGTTCAGCTACCCATTGAGTAGGTCTGTATTCAGCAGCAGTATAGTATTCTGTAAAGAAACCAACTACGTTACCAGCTATAAGTCCAACAATTATAGAAACAAATAATCCCAAATTGTTTGGAAGTAAAGCTTTTACAAGTAAGAAAGATACTATAATAATTATAGCACTGCTTACATAAACTCCAACTCTTAAAGACTTTAATAATTCTCCCATAGTAGCACCTTCTTTAGTTTTAACGAAGAATACACCTATAATAGAAGAAAGAGTACCAATAGCAGCAAGTATCATAGGAAGAGATACAGCAAATATTGGGCTTACATCAGGGTTAATATATCCAAAAGCAGCAGAACCTAAACTCATAGCAGCAAGTATAGAACCAGCATAAGATTCATAAAGGTCAGCACCCATACCAGCAACGTCACCTACGTTATCGCCTACATTGTCAGCTATAACAGCAGGGTTTCTTGGGTCATCTTCAGGTATTCCTGCTTCAACTTTACCTACTAAGTCAGCACCAACGTCAGCAGCTTTAGTAAATATACCGCCTCCAACACGGGCAAATAATGCTTGGAAAGAAGCACCTACACCAAAGCTAAGCATTGTAGTAGTTACAAAGTGCATTTTAGCAGCTGTATACTCAGCAGTACCTTTAGTTATGCCTGTAACAGCTAAGTTTAAAAAGTCTGTACCAAATAAGCTATTATCAAGCCATACATTTAATACTATAAACCATAATGAAATGTCAAATAAAGCAAGACCTACAACAGTAAGTCCCATAACAGCACCAGAACGGAAAGCGATAGTTAAACCTTCATTTAAAGATTTACTAGCAGCATTAGCAGTTCTAGCTGATGCATAAGTAGCAGTTTTCATACCTAAGAAACCAGACAAAGTTGAGAAGAAACCGCCTGTTAAGAAACCTATAGGAATGAAAGGGTTCTGAACTTTTAATGTATAAGAAAGAATAGCAAAAATGATGAAAGCTCCGGCAAAGAAGAAAGCTATAACTTTATACTGTTGTTTAAGATAAGCTATGGCACCGGAACGAACATGCGAAGCTATTTCTTTCATAGTGTCATTACCTTCATCTTGTTTACGCATCCATTTATAGAAATAGAAGGCAAACGCTAATGTTAGAATTGCCGCTGATATTGTAAAAAAGCGGGCGTTTTCAGCTAATATTTCATAATTCATACACATACCCCTATTTTTGAATTTTGTTAGATTTTGTACAGTTATTGATTATAACCCAAATTAGATAAATTGTCAATTCATTTTTCACAGTATTTTTTATACATACCGCACCTATATTATAATTTTTTAAAAAATAAAAACACTATTGTTTAATACATTATTATTAAAAAATTACATTATATTATTGAAAAAAAATAAACTATTATTATAATGTTAATATTATCTAAGAAAATAAAATATTATAGTCGGAGTATCACATGAAAATACTATTTATACGCCATGGTCAAACTCAATTAAATGCTGAAGGAAGATGGCTTGGTTCTACCGATGCTCCATTGTCTGAATCTGGTAAAGAAGTATTAATTAATAAAAAAAATATAATAGAAAAACATAAACCTATTCAAAAACTATATTGCAGCCCTATGAAAAGATGCCTAGAAACAGCTGATATATATTTCAATGATATGAATAAAGAAATTATAAATGATTTGAAAGAAAGGAGTTTTGGAGATTTTGAAGGAAAAAATCATGATGAATTAAAAAATAATCCTTACTATAAAGAATTCTTTAGAACTAATTGGAAAAGCAATGTACCAAACGGAGAAACTTCTGAAAATTTCTTTAACAGAACAGAAAAAGCCTATTTATATATAATAGAAGATATGAAGAAAAATAATTTAGATTATACTGCTGTAGTTACTCATGGTGGGGTTATTATGTCAATATTCAGCAGATACGATAAGCAAAAACTAAATTTTTATGATTATCTTTTACAAAACGGATGCGGATATTATGCGGAAATAGATGATAAAAATAATATAAATATTATAGAAAAGCTGTAATTTTACGATGATTATTAGTAATAACTTTTATTGGAATAAATAACATGGAAATATTATTAATACTGCCTATATCTTTTCTTTTAAATATATTTATAAAGAATATTAAATTTGATCCTTTTGTATTTGTATCAAGACTTCATTTCATAGCTGAAGATTTATTTAGAAAAAAAGGAAATCCTAACAATAAAATATTAGCCTATATAATAGGAATATTATCTTCTTTAATACTTATAGCTATAGGCTTTTTAATTCCATTCTTTCTTTTAACATTTTTGTATAAAGTACATTTTATATTAGGATTAATAATAGAACTCGCTTTATGTTATATAACATTAGGCATTAGAAAGCCTTTGGAAATAAGTTCTTATATATATCATAGTATGATAACAAATGATATTAAAAAAGCTAAATCTCTTTTGAAAGAAAATGCTGAAGTGGATACAGAAGACATTGAAGATGATCAAATGATAAAAAATACAATAGAATATACGATAATAAGCATTGCTGAAGATTATATATATCCATCTATATTTTTATTATTAGGTGGGGCTCCTCTATGTATAGCTTATAAAGTTATATATGTACTTTCTGAAAGTTCTTCAGATACTATATACATAGATGAAAATAAAAGTGATGATATATTCGGAATATTTAATATAAAATTATCTTATATATTAAATATAATTCCTTCATTCTTTACTGCCTTGATTTGTATTATTACATCTATATTCTTTAGATATGAATATAAAAATGCATTTTCTGTTTTGAGAAAAGACGGTAAAAATAATAAAGCAAGATTAGAAGCAGGTATTGCCGGTGCTATGAATATAGAACTTGGAGGCGAATATATAAAAGACGGTGAAATATATGACAGAACATTAGTAGGAGAATATTTAGAAGATTTAAATTCTAATCATATAGAAAAAGCTAATAAATTAATATTAACTTCCGCTATATTTGCTTTAGCAGCATTAATAATAATTAAACTTATTTCTATGCTAATATCTTCAATAATTTTTTAAATAATATATACTGAAAATTTTTAAGTTTGTCAATTTTTATATTGTTCTTTTTCCCGCCGCAAAAAGAACCAAAAAGTGCAAATGTAAAATTAATACTAAATCATATTGACTTTGTTTTACATGTATATAAATTATTAATTTAAGATAAAATATAGCCCTTCGCCGTAGGCGGGCTGTGCCTGCTTCTCGCTGTAGGCGTACTTCGTATGTGGCACGCCACAGGCAACTCCCTACGGTCGCAAAAGAAGTTGGGGCTTACCCTCACCGTAGGTGGACTTCGTCCGGGTACGCTTCGCGGCACGACTGTGTGCTTCACAGCAAAGCCCCAGATATCAAAACAAAAATATAAATTTATTTTGAAAAAATATAGTTGTTTAGGTATATATTAAAAGAATATAATTATAGGCTTTAAATAATATAAATATTGATTATTATTTAAAGCCTATATTTTTATATTAACTATTCATTTTGATAAACTGCTTTATTAATTAAATTATCATTCTTTAAATTTGTATTATAAAAGATAAATAAAAATATAATAGCTAATATTAATTGTGATACAGGTACGGCAAACCATACACCATTAAGTTTCAAAAATAAAGGAAGTACCAATATACATAAAGGACTTACAAGTAAAGGGTCTATATATGTTAAAAGTGTAGAATATCTGCTTTCTCCTGATGAATAAAAATATGCAGTTCCAAGCCTTACTATGGGCTGAAGTATAAATGCAGCTGATATTATAGGAAGCCCTAAACTTATTATAGCATTAGTTTCTATGGATGCACCGAATAATATTCCTAGTTTATTTCTAAAAATCAATACTATTATCATAAGAAAAGCCCCAAGTATAATATCAAATAATATGCCTTTTTTAAATACTTTTCTCATAAGATCATTTCTGCATGCACCTTTAAAATAACTTATCATAGGCTGACAGCCCTCTGCAACTCCCTCAAACAAATGCAAAATAGAGCCGTATATATAATTCATTACAGAGTATGCAGTAGTTCCTAAATATCCGCCGTATTTGATGCATTGAAGATTATTAAATATCACTATAAGAGAAGGAGCCATTACCAAACCAAATGGAGATAATCCTATTTGCAAAGCTCTCTTTGTCATAGATAAATCAAAATCTGATAATTTTATTTTTGTTCTATTTTTCTTTCTTATAAATAAATAATAAACAGCTATCAAAGCAACTAATCCTTGAGCTATTATAGTAGCTAAAGCAGCACCAAACATCTCTAATCTAAAAACCATTAAAAATAAATAATCAAGAATAATATTTGTTATAAGTCCAACTCCCATAAAACTCATGGCATGAATAGTTTTTCCTGAATTTCTTATTATAGGCATAGAACCGAATGATATTATTTGAAAACTGCCCCCTAAAATTATAGTGGTAATATATGAATCAGCCTGTTTAAATACTTCATCTCTTGCACCAAGCAAATATATAAGACTGTTTTTTAATAAAAGAAGAACAACCGTTAATATTATACTAGCTAATATTAAAGAAATAAAGGTATTTACTTTAGCCTTATTAAATCCTTCTATATTACCCTCTCCGAGATATGTTGACATTATAACCGAGCCTCCCATACCAAGCATAATAGCTACAGCCATAAGCAAAGTACCTATAGGATAAACTAAATTAATAGCAGTAAGCCCAATATCTCCCATAGAATTACCAACGAAAAAACCATCTACAACTATATAAAATCCTCCAAGCATAGTTGATACTATAGCAGGTAAAACATATTTGAAAAAAGACTTATCCATTTTTTGAATATTCATCATAATAAACTCCTTTTAAATATAGTCTTATTTCGTACTATTAGTAATGAAGTATTATATACATGTTTATTTGTTTGTCAATAGAAAAAGTACGATTTTTTACTTTTTATTGTTTAGGAGTAATAGATATTGCACACTTTTTAGTTTAAAAAAAGCAGGTATTCCTTATAATTAAATTAGCAAAAAAATAAAAAGGAATACCTATGAAACAATATAATACAAATCAGAAAAAAAGATAGTATTAACTATTAATAAAGCTAAAAATAAAAAAGTTCAGGCTCTCAAATTTAATATTAGCATAAGAACTTATTACTATTGGAAGAAGAAATTATAAGAAACAGGAACTGTAGAAAGTAAGAGTAGGAAACCCAAAAATAGTCCTAATAAGCTTAAAAAGAAAAAGATTATTAATAAAGTAATAGAAGTTCGTAAGAAATACAAATATGGTAAGCTAAAAATTAAAAAACTCTTAGAAAAAGAAAATATTACAATAGGCACTACAGCTATTGAAACAATCCTCAAAGATTATAATCTCTATCAAAATAGAAAGAAGAAAATAAGAAAAAAACATAAAGGAAAGCATGCTATTTATATAAAAGAAGCGGGGGAAAAGGTACAAACAGATGTAAAATATGCTTTCTTTGGGGAAATACGTTATTATCAATTTACTGCTGTAGATATAGCAACAAGAATGAGCTTTAGATATTTATATGCTGAAAAAACACCAGAAAGTACTATTGATTTTACCAAACGTATGCTGAAATATTTTCCTTTTCGTGTTCATTGTATTCAAACAGACAATGGCACAGAATTCACCTATCGTAAGCATTTTTTTGAAACAGAGCATCCGCTAGATAATTTTTGTAAAAATAAACACATCAAAAGAGTTTATAGCCCAGTTGCTAGTCCTTGGTATTGCCGCAGGCACGCAGAGCGATGGAGTAGTAGAAAGTACACATAACCGAGACCAAAAAGAATTTTATGACTTTTGTACAAAAGAATTAACTTTAGAGAAAGCTAATCTAAAACTAAGGAAATATAATAATTTTTGGAATCATAAAAGAATACATTCTAATGCAAAATTATGATACGCCTATGATATACTTTAAGAAATTAAGGAATTCCTAAATGCAATATCTATAGCACCTGTGCAATAATTTTTATTTTTTAGTAAAGATATATTACTATTTTCAATAAAACTTTTAAATTTACTAATATTATCCGTTTCATAAAAATTCATTTTTATGAAAATAAATTTGACTTCTAATATAAAAATATTATATTTAAGACATATAAAAAATAAAGGAAATAAAAAATGAAAATAAAAATATTTTTAATTATAATGATAATTCTATTTGCGGCATCATGTACCAAAAATAACCCTGCTAATCCTCTTCAAAATACTGATAATGTAACAAAAAATAATGCTGATTCAGATAATACTTCTTCTAAGAATGATATAAGCAGCAGTGAAAATAAAACTTCAGAACCAAATTTTGAAGATGATGGTTATGTAGAATTTAGAGGAAAAGCAAAATCAATTGCTAAAAAATTGGATGGAACAGAACTTACAGAATTTGACCCTGAAAATGTGTATGTTGATATTAATGAAAAAGATAAAAGTGCTGTAGTGAATATACCAACTCATTTTTATTTTAATAATATTAAGTTGGATAATTCTAAACATACATATTATTCAAGTGATTATAGAGGTGAATATACATTAACTATGAAAGTTGAAAATGATTCTATAACAGAGTTTCAGTTTATAATCTTTGATAAAAGTGAAAATATAAAATATTATTATGAAACTGATAGATTGTATAAACTTCAAAAAAATTAATTATATTAATTATTAACTGAGTAATTTAAAATAGGCTTTATATTTTAATTATACAGCCTATTTTTTTATATATTTTTTACATATACCAATATATGCACAGATGACATAGATATTGAATTTAAGTATTCCTTAATTTTTTGAAGTAAAAAAACGTTGTATCATAATTTTGCATCAGAATGTATGCGTTTATAGTTCCAAAAATTGTTATATACTGAAAATGTTTAAGTTTGTCAATTCTTTTATTCAACTTTTTCCCGCCGCAAAAAGTTGCAAAAAGTGCAAATATAAAATTAGTGATAAATCATACTAAAATTGTATTACATGTAAAATAATTTATTACATTTAAGTTTAAATATAGCCTTTCGCGAAGCGTATCTGAGCTTGTCGAGGATATAGCTTCTTTGTGGCAACAAAAGAACTGGGGGTGTGGGGGCTAGTCCCCACAAATAATAAAAATAATAAAATAATTTTTGACAAAATATATTTGTTTCAGTATATATTTAAAATTATTAATATAAGGCGGAAAATATTATGAAAAAATATAATATAAAATTTTATTTTTTAATATTAATATTATATATAGTGTCCTCCTCATTTTTATTTTTCGATGATGAAAGAAATATTCAGTTTGTACCATATACCTCTCTTCCTAATAATATTCAGGAATTCGTAAATACATACTTTAACGAATATGAAGTGTATAGTGCTGCAGTATCCACTCATTATATGGTTATTTTTAAAGGCGGTTCATCTATAAACTTTAATAGAAAAGGCGAATGGACTTCTATAATAGGAAATAGAAAAATAATACAGATAAGTACAGCTGAAAAATTTATTGACAGTAAAATTATGAATATCATAAAAAACAAATATACAAACATAAATAATATATATAAAAGAAGCAAAGGCTATGAATTTAAAGTAGATAATGCATATTACATCTATATAGATTATGACGGAAATATTTTAAAAACAAAAAAAGCCTAAAAATAATACTATAATTTTTTTATAAAAATATGATATTTAAACAGTAAATTATTATATATACCTAAACAATTACATTTTGTCAAAAAACCAATTTATATTTTTGTTGTTATATCTGGGGCTTTGCCACAGACCCCACTTCTTTTGCGACCGTAGGGAGTTGCCTGTGGCGTGCCACATACGAAGTACGCCTACAGCGAGAAGCAGGCACAGCCCGCCTACGGCGAAGGGCTATATTTTATCTTAAATTAATAATTTATATACATGTAAAACAAAGTCAATATGATTTAGTATTAATTTTACATTTGCACTTTTTGGTTCTTTTTGCGGCGGGAAAAAGAACAATATAAAAATTGACAAACTTAAAAATTTTCAGTATATAATCACAATTGATAAATAATAAGTATTTATAAAAAAGTTAAAATTATTTGGCTTCGAATACATTTTTGATACTCTATTTTAAACAATTCTATATACTAATTATAGATTGACATACTGCAAATAATATTATATTGTTTAACCCAAAAATTATTACTTAAATTATTAAAGGAGCTTATATGAAAACAAAAGAAGAATTAGTGGAATTTCTAAACAAAAAAATCGACAATAATCAAAATCTTGCAGATGTTCACAATTATATTTTCTTAAAGGCATATTTAGAAGATATGATAGAAAAAGAAAAGAACGAAGAAAATAAATAAATTAATTTCTATTAACTGTAATAAGGATAATTATGGATATTCTTTCATCAAAAAGCCTGCCTCAAAAAGCAAGAAACTTTATAGAAACATATTTCTCTGAATACTATTTATTTAAAGTAACATTTAATTCATCATATAGTGCAGTATTTAAAGGCGGAAGTTCAATTAATTTTAATACAAAAGGAGAATGGACTTCTATAATAGGAAACGGAAATGAAATACCATTTAATATAGTAGAAAAACTTGCTGAAGATAATATTATTGAAAGAGAAGTAATAAAAACTATAAAATATAAATATACAAGCTTCAATATATACAGAATAATTAAAAGAAAAAATAAATATGAAATAGAAATTAATGGTAATATAATCATAATAGATACTGAAGGCAATATATTAAAAATAAAAAATGTATGAAATATATATTGAAATTTGTATTTTTAAGGTTATTATATTGAAATGAAAAACATATTGATAATTTTTTTTATATTAAATTCATTTTTATTTTCACAATACTACTCTTATACAAATATTCCATCTTTTCAAAAAAAGGAATACTTTGTTCATAAGGGAGTATCAGGAAAGAAAAATAATGCCGTAATAATATATACAGAAACTTCTATAGACAATAACGGATATTGGAATGTCAAAGAAACTTCTATAAAAGGCTATGTAACAAATAAGTTAAAAGATCCATTCTTACTAGAAGAAAGTATGATGACTAATATTAGAAAATCAGAAATGTATTCTAAAATAGATTTAGTAAATATGAGAACCATTTATAATAAAACAATAGATTATTATGATTTCGGTACTATGGAGCATACATTCGATATAAGAGGCAAAGTAAATTATACAAATGCCCCTGGTTCTTTGGCTATATTCTCTATGTACGGAGCCTATCAAATAGCCAGAACTTTTCCTCTTGAGGCAACAAATGAAATGAATATCATCATGCCTATGACTTCAAAAGATAATAAAATAAGAGTATCTATACTCAATAATGGAATAAAAAAAATAAAAATACAAAATGAAGAAAAAGAATGCTATGAAATGGAAATAAAAATAGAAGGAATACCATTCTCAATATTTCTTCCTAAAATAGCAGCTTATATAGAAAAAGATGATAAAACAAGAAAAATAATCAAATATAATACTATGTCTGGAATGCTTGATACTATGGACATTTTTCTTACAGAGACAGAAAAAAAATAATTTACTAAAAACAGGAGAAATAATAATGAGCGAATTAAAAATATACTGCATAAATAATAATATGTATGCTATGAATTCTTATGTAGTAATAGCTGATGATGAAGCTATGATTATAGATGCAGCACAATTAAATAATTATAATGCTTATAAAAAAGTATTAGAAGGGAAAAAACTAGTAAAGGTGATATATACTCATGGGCATTTCGACCATATATCTGGTGCCGATGATATAAGAAAAGAATTTCCTAATGTTCCTCATTGCGTTCATAGTATGGATTATGATTTCTTTCAGGACGGAAGTTTGAATGTAAGTTCATATTTAGGAAGCGTTATAAAATGTCAAAGTCCTGAAATACAATTCAATGACGGTGATACTTTCAAATTAAAAGATATAGAGTTCAAGGTTATACATACACCGGGACATACAAGAGGCGGAGTATGCTTTTATACTGAAGGACATTTATTCTGCGGTGATACAATATTTGCCTATGGAATAGGAAGAACAGATTTTCCTACAGGTGATTTTGCTACTTTAGAAGAAAGCATATCAAAGAAAGTATTTGCTTTAGATGATGATACTTTATTATATCCGGGACATGATGCTTACGGAGTAAAATTATCTCAAAGAAAGAAAATGGGCGTATTTTAAACTAAATACAAAATGATAATAAGTGCAAGCAGAAGAACCGATATACCTTCTTTACATACTAAATGGTTTTTGAATAGATTAAAAGAAGAATATGTTATTACTCAAAATCCTATAAGTAAAAATAATTTCTACAAAATACCATTAAATAAAAATATAGTTGATATAATAGTATTTTGGTCGAAGAATCCTAATATTGATTTTCTAAAAGAAGTTAGAGATTTAGGGTATGAGTTTTATCTGCATTTTACTATCACACCTTATAACAAAAATATAGAAAAAAATATACCTGATAAAAATTTATTAATAAAAAACTTTCAGATTATAAGCAAATTATTTGGTAAAGAAAAAATTATATGGAGATATGACCCTATTATTTTAAATGATGATTTTGATGCTAATTATCATATAAATAATTTCAAAAACTTTGCTGATAATTTAAATGGTTATACAGATGAATGCATATTCAGTTTTGTGCAAATATATTCAAAGATAAAAAACAATATTAAAAATATAAATTACAATGATAAAATTATATTAATAGAAAATATAAAAGAAATATCTGAAAAAAATAATATAAAATTAAAATCCTGTTCCCAAGATTTTGATAATATAACAATAGAAAAGTCTGCATGCATAGATAAAGAAAGAATACAAAAAATATTAGGATATTCTATAAAAGAAAAAAAGGATAAATCCCAAAGAAAATTATGCAATTGTATAGAAAGTATTGATATAGGAATATATAATACATGCACTAACGGATGCATTTACTGTTATGCTAATTCAAAAAATATATTAAAAGATTATGATGCAAACAATGAAATATTATCAGATAAAAATTTAATTGATAATGAAAATATAAATATAACAGAAAGAAAAATAATAATTAATGAGAAAAATGATGTATTTAAACTTTAGGATATTTTTATGTTAAAAGAAACTTATAATTTTTTACTTTCAAATATAGAATATATAAAAAATAAAACTTTAGCCGTAGCATATTCAGGCGGAATAGATTCTCAAGTTCTTTTAAATATAGCATATAGATTAAAAGATGAGTTATCATTCAATTTAATAATAATACATGTTAATTATAATCTCAGAGGCGAAGATTCTATAAATGATGAATTATTCGCACGCGATATGGCTAAGAAATATAATATAGAAATATATGTTAAAGAAATAGCACCTAACAGCTATAATGGAAAAAATATTCAGCTTGAAGCTAGAAATGACAGATATAATTTTTTTGAAGAACTTCATAATAAAAAAATATACGACTATTTATTAATAGCACATAATAAAGATGATTTAGCTGAAACTATAATTTACAGAATGATTAAAGGTGCTGGAACTAATGTCTATAAAAGTTTAAGAGATAAAAAAGGATATATCTTAAGACCTATTTTAAATTTCTATAGAAAAGACATTGAAGAGTACGCTAAAAATAATAATCTTGAACATAGAGAAGATGTTTCAAATAAAAAAAATTATTATTCTAGAAACAAGATAAGAAATTTGATAATACCAATGCTTGAAGAAATAAATACAAATGCTAAAAACAATATTATAAGATTTGCAAAAAGAAGCTATGAAGAAACATATATTTTAAGAAAAAAAATTAATAAATTATACAAAAAAAATATATCTGAAAAAAATACAAAACTTAATATAGAAAAAATAAAAAATACAAATGAACTTTTTATAAAAAAAATAATAATCAAATTTTTAGCAAAAAATAATATAGAGATAACAGAGAAAAGGGTTTCAGAAATATTAAAACTGATAAAATCAGATAAGCCTAATATAAGATTAAGACTGGATAATTTTTATTTGATAAAAGAATATAACTTTATAAAAACTATAGAAAAACAAAATGAAAAAAAACTTAATGATACAAAAATAAATAATTTTATAAAAATTGAAAAAGACGGAGTATATAACTTTTTAAATAAAAAAATAGAAATAAAAACCGTTTTAAACAAAGATA
The DNA here is from genome assembly GCF_944393015.1 of uncultured Brachyspira sp. Classification (GTDB taxonomy): domain Bacteria; phylum Spirochaetota; class Brachyspiria; order Brachyspirales; family Brachyspiraceae; genus Brachyspira. The sequence continues at coordinate 58,610 of NZ_CALXYQ010000006.1, read as the reverse complement.
TTAATTATAAGAATAATATTTATATAAAAGCAGATTATCCATTAATAATAAGAAATAAAAAAGAATCTGACTTTATAAATGCTTATCCTAATGGAAATAAAAAATATTTAAGAAAAATTTTCATAGATTTAAAAATACCATTATATGAAAGGGAAAAAATACCAGTAATATTATCAGAAAAAGATGATATACTAGCATTATATTTAGAGCCTTACGGATTAAATAGAGTATCAAAAAATGCCGCTGTAAATAAAGATGATGAGTATATATTAGAAATAAATTTTTATAATGATAAAAAATAATTAAAAGGAATGATAAATGGCATTTTCAGATAATGAAAGAATGATATTTGGAAAAGGCGTAGGCTGTGTAGTAATAAATGACGGTAAAGTTCTTCTAGGACGTCATAATTACGGCAGAGGAAAAGGACTTCTTATAATACCGGGAGGATTCATCAATGAAGGAGAACTGCCTGCTGAAGCTGCTGAGCGTGAAGTATTAGAAGAAACTAATGTGAAAGTAAAAACAAAAGAAATAGTATCAATGCGTTTTACTGAAAATGATTGGTATTTAATATTCAGAGCAGAATATATTTCAGGAGAGGCAAAAGTTAATGACAGTGAAAACAGCGAAGTTATTTGGCTTTGTGTAGAAGAAGCTTTAAATAAAAAAGATGTTCCTCCCCTCTCAAAAGAAGCAATAAAATCATGTTTAAAATTTATTAACTCAGAAAATAAATATGCTATGAGTATAAAAGAAGATTATGATGCATCAAGAGAATTAGGTTCTTATGCCTATTATGATTAAATTTATACCTAAACAATTACATTTTGTCAATTTTAATATTTTTGTAAATGTATTATCAACTTTTTGACGCACAAAAAAGTTGCAAAAAACGCAAGTGCTACAACCTTATATTACTACAATATGTATTAAATGTGTAGTAATACCTAAAATATGGGTTAAAAATGCAGTTTTTTTGGTTCTTTTATACCAATAAAAGAACTGGGGGTGTGGGGGCTAGTCCCCACAAACAATAAAATTAAAAATCTAAATTTTGACAAACTTAAAAATTTTTAGTATATACTATTAAAAAAGCATAAGTATAAATAATTATACCTATGCTTTATAAAAATATCATATAGTAATACTATGCTATATGAGCATTAAGCCAAGCAATTATCTCTTTAGATACATCATCTCTTTGAACATCATTAAGTATTTCATGTCTTCCATTTTCATAAAGACTTATAGTAACATCTTTAAATCCTAATGACTCATACATTTCATGAACCCATTTAACTCCCTTTCCCATATCTCCTACAGGATCTTTTGCTCCTGATATTAAAAGTATAGGGAAATTTTTATCCATAGAAGAATAATTATCCTTATTTGAAATTTTATCAATAAGTTCAAATAATTGAATGTAAGTTTCTATACTTGCAGGCTTATTTGCAAAGTATTCATCTTCCTGAGCTTTTTTAATTTCTTCTTTATCTGAAGTAAGCCATGCTAAATCTGAATTATCTTTAGGGAAGAATTTTTTACCGTATCCGCCAACTGATAATTTGTCAAGTAAATAAGCTCTTTTTCTTCCGCCGAATAATGACTTCTGAATATTAGCTATAGTTTTTCCTAAATTTTCTATTCCCTTAGGTTTTCCTCTAGTACCCATTATTATAGCACCATTTAAATCTTTATAATATTTAATCAAAAAACCTCTGGTAAGAAAAGAACCCATACTATGACCCATCATAAAATAAGGAAGATTAGGATAATCGGCTTTTGTATTTACCATCAAATGCTTCATATCTTCTATAATAAGTTCATGTCCATTTTTATCGGCCATATGACCTATTTGATCCTTACTTACAGTGCTTCTTCCAAATCCTCTATGATCGTCGGCACAAACTAAAAATCCTTCTTTATTAAGTTTTTCAGCAATCTCTTTATATCTTCCGGCATGCTCTCCAAGTCCATGAACTATTTGCACTATTGCTTTAGGCTTAGAATCAGGTTTAAAAATATATGTATACATTCTATGACCATCATCTGATATTAAAACTCTATTAAGCATTTCCATAAAAAGACTCCGATAATAAAAAATTACTTTTTTGACTATTATTCAATTTGACATAATTAATGCAGCTGTTATTTGTAAATAGTAGGATAAATTATATAGTATTTTTTTTCTTAATGCAATTAATATTTTAGTATAATAAATTATTTTTATTTTAATAAAATGATTCCGAATAATACCCCAATAGGATATACTTGCAAAAAAATTACTTATATTTTAATATTTCATATATATTTAAGGAGGAACATATGAGAATAATAAATGTGAGTTCAAATAAGCTGCATTCTATACTTTTTATAGCATTGCCTGTGGTTTTAGTTGTAGGATTTTTAATATTTTCCAGTGTTACAATAGTATCTACTGGGGAAGTTGGAATAAGAAGCAGATTAGGTAAAGCTATATCTCAGGAAGAGCCGGGACTTCATTTTAGAATACCTTTTATAGACACAATAAAAACTATGGAAGTAAGAGAACAAACTGTAGAAAAAACTTATGCTGTATCATCAAAGGATATGCAGACAATATCTATGACTTTAAATGTTCAGTATTCTATAACAGGAGATGCTTTGGATTTATTTAGAAAATTCGGAACAGATTATAAAAACAAATTAGTTAATCCTAGAATATCAGAGAGTTTGAATGCTGTTTCTGCAAGATACACTATAGAAGAATTCATAACAAAAAGAAATGAAATGGCTGGAGAGCTTTTAAAAGAAGTTATGAGTGATTTTCAGGATTACGGCATCACAGTTGCTGCATGCTCTATTATAGAACATGATTTTTCTGATGAATTTGATCAGGCAATAGAAAGAAAATTGATAGCTTCCCAAGATGCTTTAACAGCACAAAATGCATTGGAAAAAGTAAGATATGAAGCTGAAGCTGAAATAACAAAAGCTAAAGGTATAGCAGAAGCTAATAGAATAATGCAGGAATCTTTAACACCTCTTCTTATTCAAAGAATGTATATAGAGAAATGGGATGGTAAAATGCCTCAGGTTTCAGGCTCTGGTGTTACCCCTATGATACAAGTAAAATAATTAAATATTAAATGAAACTTTACAAGCATATTATAAATAATATATTTTCTTTAATATTTCCTAATCACTGTATAATATGCGGTGAATTAATGCAAAGTAATAATATGAATTATGTTTGTATTGACTGCATAAATAAAAATTTGGATTATATACATAAAGATGAATATATACGATGCCCTAAATGCGGTAAAGTTTTAGAAAGTGAAAAATCAATATGCATTTGCAAAGATGAAGAACTTTATTTTGATGAATGTAAATCTATGCTTTATTATAATAATCATACAGTAGATTTGATTCACAAAATGAAGTTCTCTCATAGATATTTAATTTGTAAAGACTTTGCTGCTATGCTTAGTTATTATTATAAAGATTATATTAAAAGCTATGATGCAGTTACTTTTGTACCTCTTGGTAAAAATAGATTTTTGGAAAGAGGATACAATCAAAGTGAAATAATAGCTAAAACAATATCCAAAATCCTAAATATAAAATTAATAGATGATATAATATTCAGAAAAAAAGAAACCAAAGCATTAAGCTCTTTAAACAGTAAAACAGAAAGACTAAATATGATAAAAAATGCTTTTGTGATAAATACTGACTACAGCAATCATAATAAAATAAATCTTCTTATAATAGATGATGTACTTACCACGGGAAGCACTTTAAATGAAATTTCTAAAGAGATTAAGAAACTAGAATGCATTAACAAAATAGGTTTGCTTACCGTAGCCCGTGCTTAGTTTTTCATCTCTTTTTCAACTTTCTCTTTTAATTCTAAGTCATTCATTTTATCGCATGCTTTAAAGAAAGAATCATATAAACTCTTTGAATATGTATTATGTTCATTAGTAAATGCTATCTTTATAAAATCCCATAATGAGTTTATATTATCATTAATTTCTTTGTTAATTAAAATTTTTAACGCACTGTCTGCTATTGATATGCCGGCATGAACTTTATAAAAAGCATTATTATTAATAGATTTTATATCATCAATATTTAATAAAATAATATTCAAAGCCTCATCATAATTTGAAACCCTTATTAAATTCTCTGCATAATTACTTAAATATGAAACTAAATAAAATAAATACTTCTTTGATAATGCCTGATTTTGTTTGTTTTTATCATAATCACTTTTAACAATCTCATAAAGTTTTTTATTAGCCTCTAATTCACCATCTTTGTTTCCTATTTCTATTTCAAAATCTCTAAGTCTTTCTAAATTAATCCTGTCCCATTTTTCAATGCTTGATTTCCATACATCTATTAATTCATAATATAAATCTTTAAATCCCAATTCCAAAGCATAATGCATACAATACTGAATAGTTAATTTTTCTATATCACTTTCAAATCTCACATTACTGTCATAACCAATGGCACAATCAGTATTTATCTTTTTTGCTTTTTCAAATAAATCTTTATTATCCTTATTGTATTTGCTTAAAAGAAATGTCAAAGATTCTAATGCTATTCCTATTCCTTTATATTTTGAGTGTTCTCTGTCTTTTAATTCTTCATTAAATAAATGAATGATTATATTTTTCAAAGCTTCTTTATTTAACGCTTGTAGATTTTTATAATATATAATAGAAAATGAAAGTCTTGCCCTTAATAAATAATTTTTATCAACATCATCTTCCATTTCGCATGAATATTTACTTATTAAATTATTATATTTCTCTTTATCATCAAAAAAACTTCCTATAATATTATCAAAATCGTTTTGATACATTTCTAAAGCTTTTAATAATTTTTCTTGAAATATTTGCATAATTAAACTCCTAACTAACTAAAAGAACTATATCAGTAAATTCTAAATTTGTCAAAATTATTATATAAAAATAGGGGACTATAAGTCCCCAAAAAAAGAGTTTTCTATAAAATAAAATTAATGATGGAAAAATTCTTAAAATATAATCATAAATCAATATTATCCCAAAGACTATCCAATAATTCTAATGTTTGTTTATATAATTTATACTTTTTAGAATATATTTCATGTTTATCTTTGTCTGCTTTTATAGTATTTGCAATTTTCACCATTTTTTCTGCTGCTTCTTCCAAAGTTTTATATTGACCGGAAGCCACAGAACATGCAATAGCACATCCAAATGCTCCAGTTTCCATTATATCAATTACATCTATATCTATCCCCATAATATCACTGAACATACTGCTCCAAACTTTAGATCTAGCAACACCTCCAGCTAATTTAATAGATTTTATAGGTTTATTTCTGCTTGCCTTTAATTTATCTAAATGAAATCTATGAGAGAAAGCAATACCTTCATACATTCCTCTAAATAAATGTGCTCTAGTATGATAATTATTCATGCCTATTATACTAGCTTTAGCATTAGGATGAACATTGCTTGCCATCAAAAACGGATGAAATATAGGACAAAAATCTTTAATAGAAACAGAGTCTATTTCTTCATCTATTTTTTTATATAAATCTTTTTTTGAAGATACATTTTGTACAAAATCTCCAAAAATATTTTTCAAAAACCATTCAAAGTTACCGGCTGAAGTAGCACTAGATTCTTCTATAAGATAATACTCAGGCATACAAAAAACAGAATTCATTAATACTGATCCGTCTAATACAGCATCTTTTCTAATATATTCATTTATACTCCAAGTACCTGCTATCATACATACATTATCTTCATTAACCAAACCTGCAGCAATAGCACAAGCATCTATATCAAACATTCCTCCAGCTACAGGAGTACCCTCTAATAATCCTGTTTTTTGAGCAGCTTCTTTTGTTATATAGCCGCATATATCTGTAGAATTTTTTATAGGCGGAAGCTTATCTTTTATAATACTTAAATCAAATAATTTAAGAAGCTCATCATCATAATTTTTTGTATTTAAATTTAATAAATTAGACCCTGAATAATCAGTAATCTCTGCATTTGCCTCACCTGTTAATCTAAATCTTATATAATCCTTACATTCAAAAATATATTTAGTATTATTTATTACATTTATATCATTGTCTTTAAACCATGATAATAAGGCAACAGGTTGACAAGGCATTATATGCTGATATGATAATTTAAATACCTCTTTTTCTATCCCGTTTTCCTTCCAATTAGTAACATACTTCCAAGCTCTATTGTCTGTTGATATAATACCATTATAAGATGGTTTATTATCTTTTCCCCATAAGTATAAACCTTTACCATGTCCGCAGCAGGCCAAAGCAGCTATATCTTTAGGATTGATTTTAGACATCTCAATAACCTGCGATATTATTTTGCAATTAGCTTCCCACATCTCTTCCATGTCTCTTTCGGTAAAACCAGGTTTAGGATTAATTACATTTGTATCTGTTGAAGCTATGGCTATTTCATTACCAAACTCATCATATAAAGCTGCTTTAGTAGTAGTGCCTCCATTATCTAATCCAATATAATATTGCATATTTTATCTCCAGATTAATCAATTAAAAATCTTTCATAATATTTTCATATTTAATTTTATCATTAAACATATTCAAATAAATTTCATATTTTTTATTATAGTAATCAGCTAATTTATTATTAGGTTTTACCATCTCTCCAAGTCTTCCCATTTTATTTAATGCCTCTTTATATGTAGAATAAACTCCTGAAGCTATAGAAGCATTTATGGCACTTCCCAAAACCACTGCCTCATCATGTCCGGCAAAATAAATATCCTGATTACAAATATCTGCTAATTCCTGCATATATAATGTATTTTTAGCAGCACCGCCACAAACGATAATAGTGTTTATCTTATATCCATTATCTCTTGCAACCTCTATAATATGTCTAGTACCAAAACATATACTGTCTAAAACAGCCAAATATATTTTAGCCATAGACTCTAAGTTCTCAGCCATATCTATACCTACAATAATACCTCTAGGCTTATTATCTGCTCTTGGAGATCTATTACCATAATGATAATCTAAAACATGTAAATCTTTTATTATATAAGGATCTTTCTCCCTTAACCTTTTGATCTCATCATTTAATACATCATATATTTTATTATGCACTCCATTTACTTGCTTTAATACCGTGCTATAGTAAGAATGATTTCTCAATGTATAATCTAATAAACTGCCATAAGCACTTTGTCCGCCTTCATTAAGCCACATATTAGAAACCATAGCATTATAATAAGGTCCCCATATTCCTGGTATAAAAGTAGATTCATTTCTATTCATCATATGACAAGCAGATGTTCCGGCTACTATAACAAGTACATCATCTGCCTCATCTCTTAAAGAACCAAGTCCGCCCGCATGAGCATCTATCATTCCAACAGAAACTTTTACATTTTCATGAAGCCCTAATTCTAAAGCACTTTCTTTTGTTAAAAAACCGGCTAAACTTCCAGGTTCTTTAACTGTAGTACCTATATTTTTATTTTCTAATAAATCAGATAAACCTATTACCTCAAAAAAACTTTTATCCCAACTATTTTTATGAGCTAAATATGTCCATTTGCAAGCCAGTGTACATGAACTTCTAATATCAGATCCAGAAGCCTTATACTGCAAAAAATCTGCTAAATCAAAAAACTTATCAATTCTTTCATATGAATTAATTAAATTATTTTTAAGCCATAGTATTTTTGGTATTTCCATTTCAATACTAATTTTACCGCCTACATAATTTAAAACTTCATAATTATTAGAATTAATAAATTCCGTTTCTTTTTCTGCTCTATGATCCATCCACATAATAATATTCCAATAATCATCATTATCCGGATTGACACTAACTGGTTTATTATCTTTATCTAATACCACAAGAGAACAAGTGGCATCGAAACCTATAGCAATAATATCCAAAGGATTTATATTAGTCTCTTTAATAGATTCTTTTACAACATGACAAAGACTTTCCCATATATCTGTAGATGACTGCTCAACAAAATTACCAGACATTTTTCTGTTTTTGATGTCTTTACTTTTAAATATCAGACTATCCCCAGTAATTGAAAATATTCCAGCCCTTACACTTCCGCTGCCTACATCAACACCTATAACATATTGCATAAAAACTCCTTATAATAAAAATAAGTATCTAGTAAGAATAACAGATAAATCATAAAGCATTAAAATAAAAATATCAAAATTTAATATATTTGCCTATATATAATCATTTTTTTTCATATAAATATTCTTCAGGAAGAGTCAATTTAAAATCTACAGCCAAATCTCTAAAATTCTGAGGTAAAATAGTTTGTCTTTTATTATTTGACATAGATAAAACTTTCACTAATATCTCAGCAGATTTTTCAATAGTATGAGCAAGTCCGAAAGTTATATCATAATCCTCACCTGAACAAAATAAACCATGATGTGCCCAAATAACCGCATCAAAATTATGCATAAGTTTAGAAGTAGCAATAGCTATGTCCTTTCCACCAGGAACCATCCATTCTACTATTCCTATACCATTTGGAAATACTACAGGACATTCAGTAGCCATCTCCCAAAGTTCTCTAGTAAAAACTTTATGATCTAATGGAAGTACAAAAGTTAAAGCGATAACATTAGTTGGATGGCAATGATATATAACTCTATATTTATTATCTGTAGTGATCTTTTTTATTTCATGATTCATTAAATGAGTAGGAAGTTCGCTAGTTGGTCTTCCACCATTTCTTAATCCCCATAATACACGGTAATTATCTCCGCTATTATCAAGCTGTATTATACAAGTGCTATCTTCTGTATCTAAATCAACATTTTTGAAAAATTTTCCGGAGCCTGTAACCATAAAATATTCATTTGCTAATTTAGGAACTGATACACCTATAGGTTTATATTCATTATTTTCTTTAAAATATTTAGATGCTTCTTCAACATCTTTTTCTGTCAAACGATAGCTTAAATTTCCTCCGTTTCTTTCATGCCAATTATGAAGATATCCGTCTTTAGCTAATTCTATAAAACCTTTTACAAATTTAATATTATAATCCATAAATTTATATCCTTAAATAATCATTAAAATTAAACTCTTTTTACAAGAACATTCTTCTCATAATCTTCTATCTCTTTAAACCATTCTTCAGAGCCTATTACATTATTTCTATTACAAAACTCATTCCATACATCTCCAAAAGGATAAGTTTTTATTTCCTCTTGTAAAAACATTAATTGAGTAAATTTGCTTTTCATTTGAAGATCATATAAAGTTTTATTAGGTTGAAGCAATCCGAATAATAAAGCTTTCTGAACATTTCTAATTCCTATAACCCAAGCAGCTATTCTATTGATACTAGCATCAAAATAATCTGTTGCTATTTTTATTCTTGATATATCATCGCATCTTGTTATTTCTTTACATATTTCTTTAACTTCATCATTAAATAATATAACATGATCCGAATCCCATCTTACAGGTCTTGTTATATGCAATGCTAAATTTTTATTGAATAAAAGCATAGAAGAAATTTTATCATAAATAGATTCTGTTGGATGATAATGTCCATTGTCCATTAAAGGCATAATACCTCTTGAAGCTGCATAATTAATACAGAATTCAGCAGAACCAACTGTATAACTTTCCAAACCTATTCCAAAAACCTTAGATTCTAAACAAACAAGAACTTTTTCTTTATCATAATCTATAGATAATATTTCATCTAATGACTTTTGAAATCTTACTCTAGGAGACATTCTATCAGCGGGTATATCTTTATAACCATCAGGTATCCATATATTCATAACGCATGGTTCATTTAGTTCTTCAGCAAAATATTGAGAGATTCTTATGCATGCTTTTCCATGCTCTACCCAAAACTTTCTAATTTCTTCATCAGGACTTGATAATGTGAATTGAGATGCTTTAGGATGAGAGAAAAATGTAGGGTTAAAATCAATACCCATATTTCTTTCTTTTGCAAAATCAACCCATTTCTTAAAATGCTTTGGTTCAAGTTTATCTCTGTCAGCAAATTCTCCGTCTTCAAATATAGCATAACTAGCATGTAAATTAAGTTTATGCTTTCCAGGTATTAAACTAAAAGCCTTATCCATATCCTGCATCAATTCCTGGTAGTTTCTAGCTTTTCCTAAATAATTACCTGTAGTTTGTATACCGCCAGATAGATTTTGTTTAGTATCAAAACCATTAACATCATCACCCTGCCAGCAATGTACTGAAATTTTTATATTTTGTAATTTTTCTAATGCCTCATCTGTATTTATTGATAATTTAGAATACATTTTTTTAGCTTCTTCATATCTGCTCATAAAAAACTCCTCAAATATTTTAATTATATTGTTTTATATCAAAAGAATAAGAAATACATTTCCTTGCTTCCTTCACAGAAGAAAATACACCCTTATTCAACATTTGGCATATAATATTACCTATAGAGGTTGCCTCAACAGGTCCTGAGAAAATATGCATATTAGTTTTCTTAGCTATTAAAGAATTCAAATAATTATCCTGAGAACCTCCCCCTATTATAAAAAATGAACCCATTTTCTTACCTGATAAAAACTCAACTTCTTTTATAGCTTCATGATAACTATGGCAAAGACTATTATATACAATATTTACAATATCATTTATAGATTTAGTTTCATAATTTAGCTTAGTTTTACAATAATCCTTTATAGTATCTATCATAGAACTAGGAGAAAAGAATGCATTATCATTAACATCTATAATAACATTGCTGTCATTTAATTCTCTTGCCATGTTGCTTAATTCTTCAAAAGAATATTTATTATTCAATTCTTTTTTAATATTTTGTATTATCCATAGTCCCATTATATTTTTAAGATATCTATATTTATGATTATAACCACCTTCATTAGTAAAATTTAATTTTAAACTATCTAAGCTATTATTATATTTTTCACTTTCTATACCTAATAATGACCAAGTACCAGAACTCATATATAAAAAGTCATCTTTTTCTGTAGGTACTGATAATACTGCTGAAGCTGTATCATGAGACGGTGCTGTAACTACTTCTAAATCAAATCCCACTATTTCTTTTATATCATCTTTTAACATACCTACAAATGTTCCGGGCTGCAATATATTTTGAAAAATATGCTTAGGTATTTTTAGCTTATTCAATATATCAGTATCCCATTGACAAGATGAAACATTTAATAATTGTGTGGTACTTGCATTAGTATATTCATTATTTTTTTTACCTGTAAGCAAAAAATTAAAATAATCAGGCATCATCAAAAAAGTATCAGCTTTATTAAAAATACCACTGTCTTTCATTGAATATAATTGATATATTGTATTAAACTCTTTATTTTGTATTCCTGTTTTATTATAAAGTTCTTCTTTAGATATTATTTTATACACTTGCTCAGGAATATTAAAAGTTCTTTTATCTCTATAACTTACAGCATTTCCTAATGTATTATTATCTTTATCCAATAAAACAAAATCTACACCCCAAGTATCTATGGCCATAGAAACAGGTATTTTATTTATTTCTTTACATTTTTTTATGCCTTTTACAATTTCAGAAAAAAGATAATCCAAATCCCAACATAGATGATTATCAATTTCAGATACTCCGTTTTTAAATCTGTAAACTTCTTCAACTGATAATTTATTATTTTCATCTATATATCCTAATATATGTCTTCCGCCTGAAGCACCTATATCTATAGCTAAAAAATAATTTATTTTCATAATTCCTCTTAAAAAATATATAACATGTACAATAAATTTATTATTAAATATTCTACTACAGTTGTTTTTTTACATAAGGACTAAATTTGAAACTAACAGTATTTTTTTTTGATTTATTAATGAAATTTGAATTTAATTATGTTATAATAATATCATGATAATTTGGAGGTATAAATTATAAATAGTAAAATTTTAAATTTCTTTGATAATATAACTGAAGAGGAACGTGAAATTTTATCTGGAAAAAAAAGTTTTAAGAAGCAGTTGTATACTGATGATAATGATTTTATATGTGTGGATGTAAATAAATTTTTAAAAAAAGGGAATTTAATTACAATAAGACCGCATACAAGATTCATAGATATACCGGAACACAATCATACATATATAGAAGTTATTTATGTCCTTAAAGGAAATATTATACATGTAATAGATAATGAAGAAATATCTTTAAATAAAGGGGATCTGCTATTTTTAAATTTTAATATCTCCCATAGAATAAAAGCCTGCAATAAAAATGATGTTGCTATAAATTTTATAATAAAAAAAGATTTTTTCAATGATGTATTATCTATGTTAGAAGAAAATAACTATATAAAAGATTTTATAATAAATTTATCTAAAAGTGATAATACCAAAAGACAATTTTTACTATTTAATACATTTGGAATACTTCCAATAGAAAATATACTTGAAAACTTAATATACTCTATAATAACAAACAGATCTTTAGATGAAGTTAATATTAATAAAAAACTTATTGGCATATTATTTATGTATCTATACAATTATACATTTCTTTTAGAAAAAAATTTTGTATTAGATGATGAATACACAATATCAAAATATATAACAAATTATATAGAAACAGAATACAAAACAGCCAAATTATCTGAATTGGCTAAGCAATTAAACAGCAATATATTTCAGATAAGCAGATTTATAAAATCTAAATTCGGTCAGACTTTTAAAGAAATGCTTCAAAATAAAAAATTTGAGCTAGCATCAAAACTTTTAATAGAAACTAATCTGTCTATTTCAGACATTATAAGTAATATAGGATATGAAAATAACAGCTACTTTCATAAACGATTCAAACAAATATTCTCCATATCTCCTGCTGAATATAGAAAAAGATATAAAAAATAGCAAAAAAGAATGTAACTTTTGTTAAATTACGTTCTTTTTTTTTATCTATTTATGTACTATATTAAGATATAATTACTTAAATTAGGATTTGATATTTATGAATGATAAAACTTTCTTAGAAATTTCAAATGTAAGTAAAACTTTTCCTGGTGTAAAAGCCTTAAATAAGGTAAAATTTGATATTAGATACGGCGAAGTACATTCTCTAGTTGGAGAAAATGGGGCTGGTAAATCTACATTAATAAAAATATTATCTGGATTTCAGCAGCCTGATCTAGGGGCTAAAATAGTTATAGACGGTCAAGAAACTAAATTAAATGGAGTAATAGACGCCATTAAAAAAGGAATATCTGTTGTATACCAGGATTTTAGTTTATTTACCAATTTAACTGTAGCAGAAAATATAGGCATAAATGAGATTATAGAAAAAAAACAATTTATAATTAATTGGAAAAAACTCAATGAAAATGCAAGAAAAGCTTTAAAATTCATAGGTTCGGATATTAATCCTAATGAAATAGTAGAAAATTTATCTGTTGCTAAAAAACAAATGGTTGCAATAGCAAGTGCCATAGCTCAAGATGCTAAAATGATAATATTAGATGAACCTACTTCTGCTTTATCAAGAGGCGAAGTAGAACATTTATATGAAATAATAGATATCTTAAAAAATAAAAATATGGCTATTATGTTTGTAAGCCATAAAATGGAAGAATTGTTTAGAGTATCTGATAGATTTACCATATTTAGAGACGGACAATATGTGGATACTTTAGATAGAAAAGATGTAGATGAAGATAAATTAGTTTCTTTGATGGTTGGACGTAAAGTCGAAATAAAAAAATATGCTAAATTAGAACAAAATGAAGATATAGTATTAGAAGTACAGCAATTATCTAAGAAAGGAAATATAAAAGATGTTTCTTTCAAGCTTCATAAAGGTGAAGTTGTAGGAATTACAGGTCTTGTAGGTGCCGGACGAAGCGAACTTGCTCAAATAGTATTTGGAATATTGCAGCCGGATAGCGGTAAAATATTGGTAAATGGTAAAGAAGTATCCATAAATTCACCAAGCGAAGCATTAAAAAATGGTATAGCATATATACCAGAAAGCAGACAAACACAAGGTCTCATTTTACCTAAAACAATAGAAAGCAATATAACATTACCTATTTTATCTAAATTCAAAAATAAATTTGGTCTTATTGATATAAAAAAACAAAGAAATTCTGTAGATCAATGGATAAAAATGCTTGATGTAAGACCGAATGATCCAAATATGTTAGCTTCTCAGCTTTCAGGAGGAAATCAGCAAAAGGTAGTATTAGCAAAATGGATATCAACAGGTGCTAACATATTAATCATAGACGAACCTACTAATGGTGTGGATATAGGGGCAAAATCTGAAATACATCAAATTATTAGAAAATTAGCTAAAGAAGGTACATCTATTATTATAATTTCATCTGAATTACCTGAAATTCTTTCTGTAAGCGATAGAATTTTAGTTATGAGAAGAGGAACTATAAATGGTGAATTTATTAATGATTCTGTATCTCAAGAAGATATTATGCATAAAGCAGTTGTTTAATTAATTTTTAGGGGATTTATTTATGTCTAAATTTTTATTGACTATAACTAAACAAAAAGAATTTGGTATATTATTAATAATTATTATATTGTCTTTTATATTAACTTTAATAAGTGATGCTTTTTTAAAAATAGATAATATCTTCGATTTTATGAGAAGTTATGCTGTTTTAGGTATAATGGCATTTGGTATGCTTCCAGTACTTATTTCAGGAGGTATAGATTTATCCGTATCATCTACTATAGCCTTATGTGCTGTTGTTATAGGTAAGTTTTTGAATGCTTTTCCAAATTCAAATCCCATAGTAGTAATTTTACTATCAATGCTTACAGGATCAATAATAGGACTTATAAACGGAGTAATAATAACAAAATTTAAAATTCCGCCTATAGTAACTACATTAGGTACTATGACAATTATATTAGGAGGAGTTTTATTTTATACAGGAGGAATATGGATTACAGGATTGCCTGAATGGTGGAAAGAATTTGGAAGAATTCAGATAGGTAATTTTGCTAATTCTCAAGGTTCAACAACAGGTTTATCTATACAGGTTATAATGCTAATAATAGCGGCAATAATTACTTTTATCTTACTAAAATTTACTCTAATAGGAAGAGGAATATATGCTGTAGGAGGAAGTTATTCATCAGCTATAAGAGTAGGATATAATGTAGAACAAATATTAATATTCATATATGTATTTTGCGGTATGATGACAGGTTTTGCTGCTGCTGCCCATATATCAATAGTAGGTCAAGTAGACCCTAATACTTATAATGGTTATGAATTGGATGTTATAGCAATAGTTGTTTTAGGCGGAGCTAGTACAATGGGAGGATACGGAACTGTATTTGGAACTACTTTAGGAATCATATTAATGGCTGTACTTAAAAATGGATTAATTTTAGCTAAAGTTCCTACATTTTGGCAAAAGATAGTTATGGGGATTGTAATTGTAATAGCTGTTTCTGTTGATGTTATTAACAGAAAAAGAGAACAGGCAAAATTAGTACGTGTTGATATAGAAGAATAAATAGAAAGAATAAAGAATATTTTATAAGAATAGAGGTATTTTCATGAAATTTATTTCAGAGTTTAAATCAAAACATGTTGGTGAGTTTAGTTTAATCATCACATTTTTAGTAGTATTTTTGCTTATGGCTATTCTTAGCCCGACAAAATTTCTTTCACCATACAATTTACAAACAATGGCTTTTCAAATGCCTGAATTTGGTCTTATGGCTTTAGCAATGATGATATGTATATTAACAGGCGGTATTAATTTGTCTATTACTATGTCAGCATCATTATCAAGCATAATATCTGCATTCGTACTTTGTTCTAATTTTACACAATCTAATCCGGTGATTGGTGTTATATTAAGCATTATCTCTGTTATAGGAGTGGCAATTATATTGGGATTATTCAATGGTGCTGTAATAGCATATATAGGAGTTGCTCCTATGCTTGTTACTTTAGGTACTAAAACTTTATATGAAGGTATAGGACTGAATTTTACAAAAGGCGGTTCTATATCAGGTTTTCCTGAACTTTATATAGAAATAGGCAATGGATCTTTCTTTGGCATACCATATTCTATTATAATTTATATAATTATAATATTTTTATGTTACTTCTTATTTGAAAGAAGCACTTGGGGAACAAAAGTTTATATGATAGGATGTAATGAATTAGCATCTAAATTTTCTGGAATAGATACGAAAAAAATTCTTCTTCAAGTATACGTTTATTCTTCAATATTAACAGGTATAGCTTCAATATTTATTACTTCAAGATATAATTCTGCTAAAACAGATTATGGTTCATCTTATTTAATGCAGGCAGTTACAGCTGTTGTGTTGGGAGGAACAAGCATATCAGGAGGTCATGGTAAAGTTATTGGAACTGTTATAGCTGTTTGTATAATACAGGTAATATCTACAGGACTTAATATACTTCAAGTTAATAGATATATTATTAATATAATAACAGGAGGAATATTAATATTGGTATTAGCTCTAAGATATATATCAAATGTTATAAGTGATAAAAAACAAATACAAAATCGTTTAAATAAATAAATATTTTAGGAGGATTTTTATGCTCAAAAAAATTATTGCAGCTGCTTTAGCATTGAGTTTTGTTTTTATTAGTTGTTCTAATAATGCTTCAAATAATGCAGCAGGCGGAGAAAAAAAGGATGGATTCACTATAGTGGTTATGCCTAAATTAGTTGGAATTCCATACTTTACTCAAACAGGAGATGGTGCTATTAAAGCAGGTAAAGATTTAGGTGTTAATGTTATTTATAATGGTCCTACAACTGCAGATGCTGCCGAACAGATCAAAATGTTGGAAGACTATATAACTGTTGGTGCTGATGCTATTTGTGTTGCTCCAAATGACCCTGTTGCTATGGACCCTGTATTAAGAAAAGCAAAAAATGCTGGTATATTAGTACTTGACTGGGATACTCCGGCTAATGCTTCATTAGTAGATGCTTCTATTCGTCAAATATCTGACAAAGAGTATGCTGAACATATGTTGGATAAAATGGTTCAATATATGGGAACTGATGCTGCTGAATGGGCTATATTAACTGGAGGATTATCTGCTGAAAATTTAAATACTTGGATTAATTTTGCTAGAGATTATGCTTCAACTAAATATCCTAATTTAAAACTAGTAGCTGATCCTTTCCCTACAGATGAAAAACAAGATGTTGCTTTATCTACAACTAAAGACATAATAAAAGCATATCCTAATGTAAAAGGATTATTCTGTGTATCTACTCCTACACCTATAGGTGCTGGCTTAGCTGTAAGAGAATTAGGAGTACAAGATAAAGTTACTGTTGTTGGTTCTGCAGTAAAAGAAGATGTACAAGATTTATTAACTGATGGTTCTGTTGACTGCGGTTCTTTATGGAACTGTCCTAATTTGGGATATTTAACTGTAGCCGTTGCTAAATATATGCTTGAAGGCGGAAAATTAACAGACGGTGCAGATATACCTGGTTGGGGAGTTATAAAAATGGAAGGTGATAAAAATGTTATTTTAGGACCTCCAGAAGATTACGAAAAACAATAAATAAAATAATTATAAATAGAATTAGGTTGGAGTTTTTATTACTTCAGCCTAATTTTTTGATACAGGAGTTAATAAATATGAAATATGGTATATATTATTCTTATTGGGAAGAGTCTTGGGGTGCTGATTTTGTAAAGTATATAGAAAAAGTATCTAAATTAGGTTTTGATGTTTTAGAAATCAATGCCTCCGCTCTTTTTGATTATTCGGATAATAAAATTAATGAAGTAAAAAAAATAATAAATGATAATAATATTATATTAACAGCTGGATATGGTCCTATAGCAGAACATAATATAGGAAATATAAATACTAGAAATAAGGCTTTTGATTGGTATAAAAAAGTATTTTCTGTTATGCAAAAATTAGATATACATATTATATGCGGAGCTATTTATTCTTATTGGCCTGTTGATTACTCTAAAAAAATTAACAAAGAAGAAGATTTAAAAATGTCAATTGAAGGTATGAAATTATTGGCTAATGTTGCAAAAGAATATGATGTAAATATATGCTGTGAAGTATTAAATCGTTTTGAAAACTATTTATTAAACACAGCAAAAGAGGCGGTTGCTTTTGTTAAAGAAGTTGGTTTTGATAATGTCAAAGTTATGTTAGATACTTTTCATATGAACATAGAAGAAGAGAGTTTTTCTAATGCTATAAAAGAAGCAGGAAAATATTTAGGACATTTCCATCTTGGAGAACCTAATAGAAGAGTACCAGGAGAAGGAAGAATGCCTTGGAATGAAATATTAGATGCTTTAATAAGTATAGATTATAAAGGTTATGCTGTTATGGAACCTTTTGTAAAAAGAGGCGGTGAAGTAGAAACAGACATAAAAATTTGGAGAGATTTACTAGCTGATACTTCTGAAGAAAAATTGGATAATGCAGCAAAAAATTCTGTTAATTTCTTAAAAACATTAGAAAAAATTAGAAGAGGGTTATTATAAAATAATCATAAAAAAGAGGTTATAAAAACTTATTATAACCTCTTTTTTACTTTTTAATTAATAAAAATATTATAAAAAATTCTATAATCCAAAATTTAAATATTTATTTATAAAATAACCAACCCCATCTTCTTCATTAGTTTTTGTAAGATGTACGCATTTTTCTTTTACTACAGCTTCAGCATTCTCAACAGCAACAGATACCCCAGCAAATTCAAGCATCTCCAAATCATTATTATTATCACCAAAAGCCATTATATTATCCGATTTTATATTATATTTATCTGCTAAATAACTTAATGCCTTAGCCTTTGAAGCATTTGGGCTATGAACTTCTAAATAAACAGGTCTTGAAAATGTATAATATATACTGTTTCCAAAAGTTTCTTTTAATTCTTCTTCTATAACTTTTAATCTGTCATTTTCTCCTATGAACATGAACTTACTGAAAGAAAAATCTTCTATATTATCAAAACCTATAACATAATTATCTATTTTAGCTATTGATACATAAAAATCTATCCATCTTTTATCAAAAAAACCTATATTCCATCTTTCAGCTAAAAAACCCTGATGATATATATTATATTTTTCAGCAATCTTTATAAGTTCTTTACCTATAGAAGCATCTAAATTCTGCTGGTATATAATATTAGAATTTTTATCAGTTATCATAGCACCATTAAATGATATAAGCTCTGTATCAATATTTAAATCATATAAAAATTTGGTAGCTGCAGAAGTGGGTCTTCCAGTGGACAATATTATTTTTATACCCATTTCAGCAGCTTTTTTTATAACATTTTGATTATATTCACTTATTTGATGATTTCTATTTAATAAAGTACCGTCCAAATCGGTAGCTATAAGCTGAATATTATTCAAAGATTATCTCCAATATTTTAATATTTCTTCTTTAAATTTTCTAGCTTCTTTAGAAGGATCCTCAGCATCTCTTATGCTTCTTCCTGTAATGAAAGTAAATACATTAATATCTTTAAAAAGTTTCAAAGTATCTATTTCAAGACCGCCTGTAACAGAAACTTTAAATCCCATTTCAGTTAATTTTTTAATTTTTTCTAAATCACTATCAGACCAAGTTTGACCAGCAAGAAGTGCATCTCTACTTTGATGATATACAGCCTGAGTAATTCCAGCATCTTTCCAAGCCTTAGCATGATCAAAAGTCCAATCTCCATAAAGCTCAACTTGAAGCTCTTTAACTTCTTTCAAAGCAGCTTTCATAGTAGGTATAGTTGCAGAACATATAACAGTCATCCAATCAGCACCTGCATCAGCACACATTTTTGCAACTGTACCGCCTGCATCAGCACATTTAGTATCTGCTAATATAATTTTATCAGGATATAAAGCTCTAAGACATCTTACAGCTTCCATTCCCTCAGCTAGACAAAGAATAGTGCCTGCTTCTATAACATCAACTTCATTTCCAACAGCCTTAGCAGATTTTAAAGCTCCGCTTAAAGTAGTATTATCTAATGCAATTTGCAATAAAGGTATAGCCATATTTTTCTCCTTAAAAATTATTTATTTATTAGTTTTGTCCATAATAAGCATTAGCACCATGTTTTCTAAAATAGTGCTTATTAAGTAAATACTGTTCTACAGACTTTATTTCAGGGGTTATTTGTATAGTTCTGTAAGCCATTTTAGCAAGCTCTTCCATAACAACAGCATTATGAACAGCTTCTTTAGCATCTTTACCCCAAGCAAAAGGACCATGAGAAGCTATTATAATACCAGGTATATCCATAGGATTAATATTTCTTTTTTTAAGAGTTTCTATGATAACAAGACCGGTATTTTTTTCATATTCACCTTCTATTTCCTCTTTAGTCAAAGGTCTTGCACAAGGTATATCGCCATAAAAATAATCTGCATGTGTTGTACCCAAAGCAGGTATATCTTTTCTAGCCTGTGCCCAGCTTGTAGCATAGCTTGAATGAGTATGTACTATTCCGCCTATTTCAGGGAATGCCTTATATAATTCTATATGTGTAGCTGTATCAGAAGAAGGTTTATATTTTCCTTCTAATTTATTGCCGTCTAAATCTAAAACTACCATATCTTCTGCTTTCATTACATCATAATCAACGCCGCTAGGTTTAATAGCAAATCTTTTAGATTCTCTATCTAAACCGCTTACATTTCCCCAAGTATATATTACAAGTTCTTTTTTAACGAGTTCAAGATTCTCTTCAAATACTATTTTTTTTAATTCTTCAAGCATAATTTAATAAAATCCTCCCTCTTTCATCTTTTCTAATACCCATTTTTTTTCTTTCATCACATATTCTTTAGGGTTATCTGATTTTTCAGACCACATCTCTATCATAAAAGTTCCATTATAATTAAGTTCTTTTAATAATTTAAAACATTTCACAAAATCAACACATCCTTCTCCAAAAGGAACTTCTTTAAATTTTCCTTCACAACCTTCTTTAGGAGCTATAGTATCTTTAATATGTATGGCAGTAATTTTATGAATTCCCTTTCTTATTTCATCTTCAACATCATTTCCCCAAGCTGTTAAATTGCCTAAATCAGGATAGACTGTAAGCCAAGGACTATTGCAAATTTTATCATATTCTAAAAACTTAGTTATAGAGTTTAAAAAATGTGTATCCATAATTTCTATAGAAAGCATTACCTGATATTTAGCAGCCATTTCAAGAGATTTTTTTAATCCATCTATGAATAGTTGCTTTGTTTCTTCATCTCCTTTTTCATAATAAACATCATAACCAGCTAATTGTATTATTCTTATTCCTATATCACTTGCAAATATAATGGCTTTCTCCATAAGCTCCATAGCTTTCTTTCTAGTATCAGAATTTTTACTTCCCATAGGAAATCTTCTATGTCCGCTAAAGCACATAGTAGGTATTTTTATACCAGTTTCAAATATAGATTTTACTAATGATTCCCTTTCATCTTTAGTCCAATCTAATCTGGCAAGCCTTTCATCTGTTTCGTCTATTGATATTTCAACAAAATCAAAACCTAATTCTTTAGCATCTAATAATTTCTGATGCCAAGAAGTATTTTTTTCCAAAGCTTTTTCATATATTCCAAATAAATTATTGATAATATCACCCTCCAGTATAATTAAAAAATAGGGAAATAATTAATAAATAAATATTTCCCCATTCAAAAATTATCACTTATTTTTCAAATCTTCTAAATATCCGGATTCATTAAGTTTTTGTTTGAATTCCTGTTCTGATAGAACATTCTTAATTCCGATAACTCTTACGCCTTTTTCAATTGATTCTTTAAACATATCAATAAAATTTAAAGGACAAAATACTAAATCATAATTAATAGCTGTACTCTTACCTTCAGATAAAGCACAATGGTGAACATTTGCTCCATTAATACCTAATGATTTAAGAGCTTTTTCAGCGGTCATTTTCATCATTAAACTAGTGCCGGATCCATTAGCACAAGAAACTAAAACTTTTAACATAATAATAATCTCCTTAAAATAAAATATTTAAGCATTTGCTTTTTGTTGTTTTTCTTTTATTTTTTCTTTGTATGCTTCGTAATCATCAGTGATTAAGAAATATGTATCTTTATTTCTCATATATTGTATCTGAGGTATAGCTATTAATATTAATATTATTATACCTACACCAGCATAACCTAAATATTTCATAATAACTGTAAATCCAGGCCATAATATAGCCCAGTCCCACATACCTAAATAACCGCCATAAGCAGCAAGACCTACCCAATAGGCTATAAAGGCAGAACCAAATACCTGACATAATCCGGAAATAAATGGAAGAATCATAGCAGCTTTAATACCGCCTCTATTATTTGCAAATACAGCTATAGTAGCATTATCAAAAAATACAGGAATAAATCCGGCTATTATTATAACAGGACTCTTCATAAGTATCAGTATAATGATTGCAAGGAATTGTCCTGCAGCACCAAATAATAAACCTATAGTAACGGCATTTGGAGAACCGAAACCGAAAGTAGCAGCACAGTCAATACCAGGAACAGCACCAGGAAGAAGTCTTGTAGATATACCTTGGAAAGACTGAGTTAATTCGGTAACGAATGTTCTAACTCCTAATTGAAGTATAGCTAAATATACAGCAAAATTCAAAGCTGTAGTCAATGTATAGAAGAAGAAACTCTGACCTTCTTTCATAAAATTATTAGCTATTAAATAATCTCTTCCTAAAGTTAATAATATTATACCAAAGAATACTAACATTAATATGGAAGTAGATACCATGTTTTCATTGAATATTGATAAAAATCCAGGAAATTTAATATCTTCTAATTTTTTACCTTCGCCTTTTCCTTTTAATTTTTCAGCTATAGTAGAAAATATTTTTAAAGCAAATATCTGTTGATGAGCAACACAAAAACCGCCGCCTTCTGTTAAATCTTGAGTAATTTCTACTGTTAAGTTAGAACCTACAGCCCAATATAAACCAAGAAGTATGCTCATCATTACAAGTATAGGAGTATCGCCTAATTCTGGAAAACAGAAAAATATTAGCCAGAAAGCTGTAGCAGCCTGTTGTATTTGTACATTTCCTGTAGTAAATATAGAACGTATTTTTGTAACTTTTCTAAAAGCAACCAAAAGAATATTAAATATGAATGCTATAAGAAGCAGAAGCATTACCTGAGAAAAAGATTTACCTATATGCTCCATTGCAGCCTGAACAGCATTTTGTCCATAATAAGGGTCTATAACTGTTGCCTGCAAATTAAATTTATCTTTAAGTCCTACAAGTATAGGTCTAAAATTATTAACAAGCCCTCCAGAACCCACTGAAAGTATAAGATATCCAACAGTAGCTTTCAAAAAACCTGCTAAACATTCATACCAAGGTTTTTTTAATAGGATATAACCTATTAATACTATAAAACCAATAAAATATGCAGGCTGTGTGAGAATATTTTGGGCAAAATATGTCCATATTTTCAATAAAATCTCCATTAATTATATCCTTTCATTTTATTCACATCTAATTATAACATAGAACGGAATGGAATATTTTGCTCATGTTCAAAACAATCTTCAAAACCTCTAGGATGATGATACTGAACTAAATCTTTATCTCTAGGATAAACGTATTTACCGCCTACTTCCCATATGAAAGGCTTAAACTGATACTGAAGTCTGTCTTTTTTCATTTTGTATAGAACTTCTATTTCTCTTGTATCAGCCATAAAGTTAGTCCATACATCATAGTGTATAGGTATAACAACTTTACATCTTAAAGCTTCAGCCATTCTAAGAACATCTATAGAAGTCATTTTATCTGCAATACCTACAGGATTTTCACCATAAGAACCTAAAGCAACATCAATATCAAAATCTTTACCATGTTTAGCAAAATAAATAGAATAATGAGAATCTCCGCTATGATATATATTTCCGCCAGGAGTTTTTATAACATAATTAACAGCTTTTGTATCCATTTCAGGAACAGTATTTCTTAAATCATCAGGAGGAGTAGTTACTAAACAAGTTCTATCGAAAGAATCTGTAGCTATTATTTCTACGTCTTTAATTTTTACAGAATCACCTGGTTTAACAACTATACATCTGTCAGCAGGAACACCCCACTCAATCCATTTTTCTACTGAATATTTAGGACCTATAAAAGGTATAGGTTCTTTAATATTCTTCATAACAGCAGCAGCTACATTAATATCTATATGATCATTATGATAATGAGTGGATAGTATAGCATCTACTTTTTTTATTGCAAAAGGATCTATAACAAAAGGAGAAGCTCTAAGATTAGGCTGCAATTTTCTTACACCTGCCATATTAGCCATTTGGTGTCCTGCTACCATATTTTTTGTTTTTTTTGTTCTTTTTCCATTACCACACCATAAATCTATACATATGTTAGCATCACCTGGGGTTTTTACCCAAATACCAACACATCCAAGCCACCACATAGCAAATGTATTTGGTTCTACAACCTCTTCTTCTATCTCTTCATTAAGCCAAGTTCCCCATTCAGGAAAACTGTCCAATATCCAACCTTCTCTGGTAATTGAATCAATTTTACTCATATTTTCTCCTTTATTATTTTAATTTATAAAAATGACAAAATTTCATCTTCTGTAAGATCTTCTTTTATCATTTTTTTAACCTTATCATCATTACATAAAAATTCGGCTAATTCAGATATAGCTTCCTGATGACTGTCAGAATTTTCAGCAGCTAAAACGAAGAATAAATATACCTTTTCATCTGTTTTATAAAAATCAACACCATTTTTTACTTTTAGAAAACTCATCCCCATTTTTAATACTCCGTTTTCAGGTCTTGAATGCGGCATAGCAGCACCTTCAGTAAGAACTATATAAGGACCATATTTATATACATCATCTATTATAGCCTGAATATATCTCTCTTCTATATTATTATTATCTACTAAAGATTTTGCTGCTATTTTTAGAGCTTCTTCCCAATTTGAAACATTTTCTACTATTTTCATATTATCTTTTAACAACTCTTTTAACATAAAAACTCCAAAATTTATTTATTATAATAAAACAATTTTTGGATTTGTAAAAAATAATATTATTTTTAAAAACATTTTATATATGCATATAGAATGTTTTTAAAAATTCATATTATCAAATTATATATAATAAACCATACAGTATATTACTGTAAAATAATATCATATATTTCTAAATCAGTTAATTCATCATACATTATTCTTTTAATTTTTTCACTTTCATTTAACAAATCAGCAATTTCTTCCATTAATTCCTGATGATTATCATTATTTTCAGCAGCTAAGGTAAATAGTAAAAATATTTTATTTTTTTCATCAAAATCCACACCATTTTTAATTTTCAAAAGAGTAATGCCGTTTTTTATAACTCCGTCTTCAGGTCTGGCATGAGACATAGCCATTCCATCTCCAAGAACAATATAAGGTCCGCTTTCTTTAATATTTTTTATGATATTATCAACATATCTAGGTTCTATACATTTATTTTCAATAAGAAGTTCAGCTCCTTTTTTTATAGCCTCTTCCCAATTATCAACACTATCAACTATATCTATTTTGTTTCTTATAAGTTCTTTTAACATTAGAAACCTCCACATAATAAACTTTTATTTGGTACATTATTATACTTTTATTTTTATTATTTGTCAATTCTTATTTTTTATGTACATGAAAGTTTCAAAATAATAAAGTTATGCTGTATTTTAATATCTAAAAATAGAAATTACGATAATAAGATATTAAAATATAACAATTTTTTTGTAAATAGGTTATATTATATAATGTAAACTATATTTGCAAATAGGAATTTATTTAATTAATGCAAAAAACTAGGTATTCTAAATTTAGAATGTATGTGGCTACAACCTTGTTAGCTTTTATGATACCTGCTTTATTTAGTATATCTATAGTAATATCTAATAAACAAAAATATCTAGACAATGTTATAGAATATATAAATAAAGTAAGCCCTATAAATATATACATATCAGATATAAGTATATCCTATAAATTAGAATTAGTATTAGATAATGTAAAACTATACTCTAAAAATAATCAAAAAGCTTTTTTTGAAATGGATAGAGCTAGTTTGAGATTTAATATATTTAGAATATTTATAAAGAAAGATCCTTTGTATCTTTTAAGCGATGTAAATATTAATAATGCTGATTTTTATCCTAATTTATTAGATACTTCTATATTTAAAAGTGATGATACCAATAAAAATGCTTATACTGATTCAAGAGATATCATCAATAATATTACAACTATATTTCAAGAAAAGAATATAAATATAAAAAACTTCTCTGCTAAGCTAGTAGATAACAATAATATCACAGAGGTATCTATTACAGATTTAAATGGTAATTTTAGAGATTACGGATATTTTCTTTCATACGACTTAAATTTACCTGACAAAACAATAGTTAATTTTAATGTAGAAAGCTCAACTAACTTAGCTAATATAAAATCAGAAATATCAGGCAGAGATGACAGAAATGAGCTATTTAAATATGATTTATTCGTTACAAATACATTCTATGATATATTTATTGGCTTGCAAAATAAAAGTAAATATGATTTCATAAATTTTACATACAACTATAATAAAGAAGATATGGTATTTTCTGTTACAAATATTAAACTTACAAAAGATACTGTACATAAATTTATGAGTATAGCTTTAGATACACCTATTGTTAGTAAATTTGTAAAATTGGATAATAAAACGATAAGTACTGTAAGTAATTATATAAATACATTTAGAGATGCTGAAATTAATTCTTCCGGATATTATTCATTTAAAGGAAGAAAAAAATCACATATAGATTTTGATTTAAATGTAAGAGATAAACTATTCAATGTAGCAATAGATGCAAAACTTACTAATAATAAAATAATACTGTCAAATGCTTATGCTAGTGTTTTAGAAGGAAATATTATAGCGAGCGGAATAGTTGATTTAGATAATCCTATATCAAGTGCTGTTTCTTTAAATGTAAATAATGTAAAGGCTGGTGTAAATTATTTATCAACAAAAGTATATTTAAAGCCGGTTGTCAATGCGGATAATGAGGAAATAAAGTCTAGATTTACTATAGCATCATTAAGCTATGCTAATTCTATGCCTAATCCTATGACATTTGAATTTCTATATAAGAAACCTGAAAAAGAAATATCTATAAGATTAATACCAAATGAATATTATCAGCCTTTATATGCTAGCTATTCTTTAGACAATACTAATCCTGTAATAGCTACAGCAAAAGGTGTAATACCTCAAGAGATATTCGTAGTATTGTTAGGACAAAATATAATAGATAACTTATCTTCTCTAAATGTAGAATATACTATGAGTAATGCTATGTATACTGGAGGAAAAGGAAATGTACATGTATTGCAGGCCTCATCTAGAAAAATATATACAGAAGAATATTTAATAAGAGTAGGAGCATCTGTTTATAAAAATATTATAGATATTAATGATATTTATTATAGATTATCTGAAGACGGCGGAATAAATGCTAATGCTAAAATAGAATATGATAAAAACTTTAATGTTAAAATAAATGGAGGTGTTAACACTCCTGCCGGTAATTACGGATTAAGCGGATTTAGTACAACTTCTACAAATGGAAGCAAAATAATATATGCTTCAACTGATAATTCAGAAATAATAGCAAGCGGTATAATAGCTACAAACGGAATATTAGATTTGAATATTAAAACCCCCAAAACTTTAAGTATAAAAGATATAGATATAAATGTAGATGTAGACATAAATAATTATATGCAAAAGCCTTTATATATATATGGTAATGTAAAAGCTAATAAAAATCTCGCTCCAATATTTGCTTTAAATACTCAATTTGAATTATCGAATCAAAGCATAATGTTTACAAATATCATTTTAAATTATGGAGAAAATAGAATAACAGGAGACGGAATATTAAGTTCTACAGACGGTATAACTAAATTTGCTGCTTTATTAAAAGATTTAGAAAATAATGGAATATTCGCAGTAGATGCTTCTATTAATAAAAATAATATATATGGTAATATAACTGTTAATCAGCTTCCTTTTGATATAAGCGGTCAGGCTTATGGAGTATTAACAGCAAATGCCACTATAATAGGATTAATGAATAATCCTGTAATTTATCTTGAAAAATTTGATATAAAAGATTTCCAAATACCTGGAATGCAGTTTGATGTTTCTTTAAATGGATATTATAGGGCAAATGAACTTGAAATAAAAGATGTACTTATAACTAAAACAGGTGATTTTGGAATGCTTACAGCAAAACCATTTGCTAAAAAACAGCAGATAAAAATTCCTTATGCTTATTTTTCAAAAGAACTTCAAAATATGACAATAGAAGTTAATAATATGAATTTTATGAGTTCATTTTCAGGAAATATAAATTACAATATGAGAAAATTACCAAATGGTACAGAAGAATATAGGCTTCAAACAGGTCCTATTACCGTAAACAAGAGAAAACTTCCTGAATTCGGAACTACAGTCATTAGAGATAAAAATAATATATTTCTTACAAACACTAAAAATCATGGTATAAAAGGTGCTATAGTAGGAGAAGACGGAAATACAAGAACTGATTTAGTTTATATGTATGATAATAATGATATGTTAAATATAAATGGAGTTATAAAAAATACTAAAAGAGATCAGGTAGACTTGCTAGTTACATCAGATATAATAAATGTAGAAGTTTTTGAAATATTTAATATTTTATTCACAGAAATAGCTTCATCTCCTACAAACTTTATGGTAGACGGCAAACCTTATACTTTATATGCTCATGTTCATGGTGATGCTGATAATGTAAAAATAGACGGAAGATTTTTAGGACATGGAAAAAGAGTAAAAATAGCATATTTCAATGATATATTTGATGATACAATAGTAGACTTCAATTTTGACGGACATATGTTTAATGTTAATAACTTAACATTTACCTCTAGAAATAAGAAAAATTTAACTGTAACAGGTGAGGCAGAATTATTCAAAAATAATATAAATTATATGTCATTTGATTTATTGTCATCAGATGAACAGCTAGGACTTTTAGATGGTAATTTAAATTTAGGTATAGCTAAAGTAAAAGGCCCTGTCCATGTAGACCTTACAGTAAATGGAAATATGGAAGCACCTAGAATAGGCGGAATACTTACACTTATGAAAAGTGATGTTCAATTATCTACTCTTCCTTCCGGAAGTACATACAGAGAAAGAGTTTATGGAATACTCAGCAAAATATATTGGGATTTCACTATAGAAGCTTGGCGTCAGGTTAGAGTTGCACATAATTTAGTAGGAGATGTATATTTAGAAGAAGGTTCTAAAATGAGAGTTTATAATACCCTTCTTGATGGAATAGAACTTGCCGGAACTATAAATGTAGAGAGAGGAAGTATATACTATTTACAAAATGTATATCAGCTTGAAAGAGGTTCTGTAACTTTCCCTCCTAACAATAGTTTAGATCCTATAATAGATGCAACTGCTTACACATACAAAAAATATTATCCTACAACAGCAAACACATCTTCCCAGTCTTATGAAAATGAATTATCAGGAGAAAGTGTAACTTTGTATATGGAAATGAATGCAAGACTTTCTCAATTATTATCCTCTGAGGATAGCGTATTAAGACCTGTAAAATTTTATACTATACCTGCTTTAGGACAATATCAGGTTAATCAGCTTGCTGGAATACCTCAGGGAACCTTTGGAAACAGAGAAGATCAGATGTTTGCCCAAAGCACAGCAAGTAGAAACTCAATAAACAATGATCAGCAATTACAGCAGCTTACTATGAATTACAGCGACTTACTATTAAGGAGTACAGTATTAAGACCAGTAGAAAGATGGTTCAGACAATTTTTAGGCATAGATTATATAAACTTAACCCCTACAGTAGTAAATAACTTATTATTTGTTACAAATAATAACAGTATAAGTCCTACTTCTGTATGGGATAATACAAGTGTTGGTATAGGTAAATATGTTTCTAAATATTTGTATTTAAAATACGATGTTACATATAGAGTAAATGATACAACAAGACCTAGTTTAAATGGAAGAAACGTCGATCCTTACTATTTCGACCATCAATTTGGTTTTGAAGTATCATTATTAAAAAATTATAAACTTGCAAATTTTGTGTTTGAGTATAAAATAAATCCTTTCGATATAAGAGGAAAAGGACAAGATTTTAATATTGTTACTCGGTGGAGATTTTAGTGAATTTTATTAAGAAAAATTGTATTATTTTATTTTCATTTCTTTTGCTTGCTGCAGCTTTACTTATATCTGCAGAAGGCGACTTTGAAAATTTACGAACAGCGAGAAATATAGCTGTATACGAAGGTCTTACAATAAACCGTATAGACGTTACAGGTGAAGTTAGGCTTACAAAAGATCAAATAATAAATAACTTCCCTATAAAAGCTGGAAGTAAATTTCAAAGAACTCAAATAAATGATGCTATAAAAAAATTATTTGATACTCAATTATTTGACAGAGTTGCAATAGATGCCAACAGAGAAGATGATGGGGTGGTTTTAACTATTGTAGTAGCTGAAAGATTCATAATAAAAGACATAGAGTATATAGGAAATAAAAGGCTAAGCAGAACTGCACTTAATGATGCTGTAAAACCTATAATGAAAGCTGGGGATCCTTATATACCTCAGAAATTGAATGATGCTGTTAATGCTATTATAACAAATTATCAAGATAAGGGATATTTAAAAGCTTATGTTGAGCCTAAAGTAATAGAAAATAAAGATACTTCTGATGTTTTAATACAGATGAACATAGTGGAAGGTAATGAAGTTAAAGTTGCCAGTATAAGATTCCATGGAAATACTCATTTCACAGATAACGAGCTCAAAAGACAAATGTCTACAAAAGAAAATGGATTTATGACTCTTGGAAAATTTAACGAATTTACATTTGATGCTGATAAAGATAAAATTGTTAAGTATTATGCAGACAGAGGTTATTACAGAGCCAAAGTTGATAATGTAAAGTTCACGTATCAATGGAGAAATCCGGAAATAAAGAATGAACAAGATTTGATAATAGATGTATATCTTACAGAGGGAGATAAATATTATTTTGGTGATATAGGGTTTAAAGGAAACTTTATAATACCTTCTGAAAATATACAAAAAGATATAAAGTCCAAAAAAGGTGCATTATATAATTACTCATATCATATGGCAGATTATCAGGGTATACAAAACAAATACTCTGAAAGAGGTTATATATTCAGACAAGTTATACCTGTAATTAATGTCAATGAAGAAAACAAAATAGTAAATATAATGTATGATATAGTTGAAAATGATAAAGTACATATAGAAAACATTACTATATCAGGAAACACAAAAACTAAAGATTTTGTTATAGAAAGATATATTGATATTAAACCTGGAGAAGTATTTAATACAACAAAAATTCAGAGAGTACAAGAAAGATTATATAATACTCAATATTTTGATAATATTAATTTAGGAGTAAAACCCGGTTCTGCTGAAGGACTTATGGAATTAAATTTAAATGTAAGTGAAGGAAAAACTGCTATGGTATCAGGAGGAGGCGGTTTCTCCACTGGTTCAGGATTTAAAGTATTTGCTTCTATTAGAGAAAATAACTTCTTAGGAAGAGGTTTAACATTAGGATTGAGCGGAGAATTCGGAGAGCAGCAAAAACGTATAGCAGTAAACTTTGCTGAACCTTATTTACTTAATTTGCCTATATATTTAGGTGTTGATTTGTCATACTTCAATGAAGGTGTAAACACAGGATATGAAATAGGAACGGATCAATTCGGAATACCTAAATATTCATATTATACTAGACATGGTTTTGAAGGTATAGTAAGACTTGGTTATTATTTTGCTGACTATTATTCTACATTCATCACATTTGATACTATAGTACAGCAGTATCAGCAATGGCATGATCAGGGTGCTAATGAATCAGGCCCTAATTATGTCCTTAGTGATGTAAAAAAATATTTAACTCATAGAGTAAATAAAAAAAACGGTTCATTTGAAAGATGGGAAAGTGATTGGTTTACAACATTCATTATTTCATATTCTTTGCTTAGAGACAGCAGAAACGATTATTTGAACCCTACTAGAGGAAGTTTCTTAAGAGGTATGGTAGACTTCTATTTCGGCCATACTCAGCTTACTAGATTAAGCGCTACAGGATTCTTGGCTGTACCTGCTACAGAATGGCTTTCATTTGCATTCTATGGAGAATTAGGACAAATAATTGCTACTCCTGGACTTCCTTTACAAAATGATGCCGATGTACTTTATTACTTAAACCCATTTGAAGATGTACGCGGATGGGATACTTCTAAATATACTATATTCAAGAAAAATAGAGGCCTATCAACTTATGATATGATAGGATCCACTACTGGTTCAGATGGTAAGCCTACTACAGACTCTTGGAGTTATGGTAGAGCAAAAGTAAGATTCTTTGCTGAGCTTCGTATACCTATTATACCTAAAACTCTTGGATTTGTTACTTTCCTTGATGCAGGACAATTATGGATGCCTGGAAGTACTGGTTGGAATCAGGACGGAGATGCTCATACATATCCTTCTCAATTTATGGATATTAGAGATATGTTTGATCCTTCTCAGTATATATATTCTGTAGGATTCGGATTCAGACTTACAATACCTATATTCAACATAAGATTCTATATTGCTAAGAGATTCGTTTATAACAAAGAGGATGTTGGATTCGGTAAAGGTTTTCAGGACTTTGAAGGGGATACTTTCACTCCTCTAGGTGCTTGGCTTGGAAGAGGATGGGGAATTGCATTTACTATGAACCACCCATTCTATTAAAAATATATAAAAACAATTTTTATTAAAATTTTAAGGAGATAAAAATGAAAAAGTATTATATTATGAGTTTATTATTTATAGCAGTGCTTGCTGTATCTATTGTTAGTCCAAGAGTTTTTACTCAATCTTACAGACTTACAAAGGTTGGATATATTGATCTAGAAAGAGTAATCAAAGAACTCACTAGTGATGATGAATTTGTTGAAAAATTAAAATTGAAATTGGAAGAGTATAAAGAAAGAGATGCTATGCAGACAAATATGGAAGATACTTCTATAGCTCAAAATAGAGATTATTCTTTGAGAGGGGAAGTAAAAAGACAGGTTGCTACTTCTCTTATGGCTATAGTAAAAAAAGAAGGATATACTCTAATATTAGAAAGAACAGAACATGCAATTCTTTATGCTGATAGAAACTTTGATATAACAGAAGCTGTTATAGCAAATGTTAAAGCTTCACTTCAAAAACAATAATTTAAAAACAATTTTTTATAATAACTAAAATGTATTAACATACTTTAATACATTTTAGTTTTTTATATTTAAAATAAAATGGAGAAATTTATTATGAAAATAAAAGATATATCTAATTTTATACAAGCAAAAAAAATAATAGGAGATGAAAATAAAGAAATATCTACACTCTCCCCTATTAATGACATTATAGAAAACTCCATAGTATGCATAGATAATAACAAATATCTTGAAACTGCCTTAAACAGCAATGCCAATGCTTTGATATTAAGAGAAGATGCTGCTAATGAAATAAAAGATTTTAAAAATAAAACCGCATTAATACATAATAATCCTAAAGAAACATTTATTAAATTACTTTACTTTTTATTTGAAGATAAAAAATATCCTCTTGGCACTATAGAATCTACAGCAGTAATAAAAGAAAATGCAAATATATCTGATAATACTTATATAGGTGATAATGTACATGTAGGAAAAAATACAATAATTGGAAAAGGAACTGTTATAGAAGCTAATGTATTTTTGGGAGACAATGTAGTTATTGGAGAAAACTGCACTATTTATGCAAATGTTACTATTCATGACAGATGTGTAGTAAAAGACAGAGTTATAATTGGTTCTTCTACTGTTATAGGAAATGACGGATTCGGATTCTTTGAAGTTAATGGAAAGCAGATGAAAATACCTCAAAGAGGAAATGTTGTCATAGAAAATGATGTTGAGCTTGGTGCTAATGTTTGTATAGACAGAGCTACATTAGGTTCTACTATAATAAGGGAAGGCGTAAAAATAGATAATTTAGTACAGATAGCACATAACTGTGATATAGGAGAGCATTCTATTATAGTTTCTCAAGTAGGAATAGCAGGAAGTTCTAAAATAGGAAATCATTGTATATTAGGCGGACAGGCAGCATTAGCAGACCATGTTACATTAGGCGACAGAGTAATATTTGGAGGAAGAACTGCTGTAATGTCAAATGTAAAAATACCTTCTAATTCTATTATGCTTGGAGCTCCAGCACAAAATATAGAAAGAGAAAAATTAAGAATGATTGCTGAACAAAAATTGCCTGAATTAATTAATTTGGTTGAAGAACGTTTTGAAGTGAAAATAAAAAGAGTTAAATAAATTGATTTTTAAATAAAATTGTAAAAATAATATAAAAATATCAAATATTCTTTTTACAAAAACTAAAACTATTGTATATTAAATATTAATTAATTTTTTATATAAATAGGATTATTCTATGCAAAATAAAAAATCTCTTGGACTTCAGTTTAAAATATTTGTACTTCTTACAGTATCTATATTAATAATGTTTGTAGCTGTTATTGCTTATATGGTAACGCATAATATTTCTACTTCAAAAAGAAAAGGCTATGCCTCAACAGAATATATGATTACAACTTATGCTAAAGATATAGAATTAGAAATGCTCACCTATATATCGACATTAAGAACATTATCATCATCATTAAGAAACGATATAGCAAATGGAACTGTTACAAGAGAATCGCATGCAATGATCTTAGGAGATACTCTTAAAAATAATAAAAATTTATTTTCAATATATGAAATGTGGGAAAAAAATGCTTTTGACGGAAGAGATAATGAGTTTATAGATACAGATTATGGTTCTGAAATTGACGGCAGATACGGACCTTCATATTTTTATGATGATAATACAGTTACTTATGATAAAGTATATCAAGATGAGTTCGATGAAAACCCTGATTACTATACCTAAAAATACAAAACAATTATATATAAGCGATGTAGAAAAAGATGATACTTATGCGGATGCAGGAACTGTATTAACTGTTAGTGTGGTTGAGCCTATATTGGATAATTCAGGTAATTTTTTGGGTATGATAGGCGTTGATTTTTCTGCTGATAATTTAGTTGAAATAGTTTCTGATATATCTACAAATAATGGTATGGTTGGATATTTAATTAATCAAAATGGTACTATACTTGCTGCCACTAATACTCAAAATATAGGAAAACAAATATCTGATATATATAAAGATCATTCAAAAGAAATAATTGATAATTTAAATAATAATAATAAATATTCTTTTGTAAACAAGATAGATGATCAGAAAACATTTAATATTTTAATACCATTAGATTCATTAAAAGATAATAATAATTCATTGGCTTTACTTGTAAATATACCTGAAATTGTTATAGTAAAAGAAAATATAAAAAATGCTGTTATAACTTGTATATTAGCTGTGATTATTATTATAGTATTTTTAATCATTATAAATATTTTGATAAAGAAAAGTATAATAGACCCTATATTGAAAGTTATGCATATATCTGAAAAACTAAGCAGCGGTAATTTAACTTCTGATGAAAATAACTCTTTAAGCAAGAGAAAAGATGAAATAGGAATGATATTTAATTCTATTCAAAACACACAAAATAAATTATCAAATATAATAAAACAAATACTAGACACCACTAATACTATGGAAAATGCAAGTAAGAATGTAAGTGCCGGTACAATGGATTTATCAAACAGAACAGAAAAACAAAGAGATGATTTAAAACTTATAAATGAAACTATGACTAATACATTAAAAGTTATAGATAAAACTACTAATGATATAGTGTTGACTAATGATAAGATACAAGTGCTTACCAATTCAAGCGAACATTGCTATAATCTATCAAAAGAATCTATGGTTATTATGGAAGATATCACAAAAGCTACATCTGAAATATCAAATATAACAAAGATGATAGATGACATAGCTATGCAAACAAATATACTTGCTCTTAATGCATCAGTAGAAGCAGCACGTGCCGGAGAACAGGGAAAAGGATTTGCTGTTGTAGCTTCTGAAGTAAGAAATTTGGCACAAACTTCTCAGGAATCCGTAAAAAATATTACAAACATAGTTAATACTAGTATAGAAAAGATACAAGACGGAAATAAAAAAATAAAAGAAACTATGGACGCTTTGGAAGATATCACAAATAAGGCTAGAGAAAGCAGCCATATAGTAAGTCAAATGGTTGAATCTTCTACTCAGCAAGATGCTTCTGCAAGAGAGGTTCAAAGTGCTGTTAATAGTGTTGATATTAGTGCTGAACAAAATAGCAATTTGGTAAAAACTAATGCTGATATAGTTATTGATATGGAAAAAGAAACTGAAAAACTTGCTGATTTGATGAAATTTTTCAGTTTAAACTAAAAAATTTTTTTATGATAGCTGAAAATATATTTTGTAAAAAATAATTTTTTAAAATTTTAAATATCTGCAACTCTGCGTGCTTACGCAACACCACACTTCTTTTGCAACCAAAGGAAGTGCCTGCGACTGAAAAAAGTACCTGACGAAGTCCACTGTAAGTGTAGGTATGGTATTGCCACAGGCGAAGCCCGCCTTCAGAGAAAGTCTACATTTAGGCTTAAATTAATTATCTATCTTATATGTAATACTATCATAGTATGATTTAACACTAATTTTATACTTGCATTTTTTGGTTCTTTTTGCGGCGGGAAAAAGTTGAATAAAAAAATGACAAACTTAAAAATTTTCACTATATACTAGAAATTTTTAAATTTATAACTCTGCCTGACACCCAACACTATTTATATTTTTTGCGATTATATTATAATAAAGCAAATACTTTTTTGGAGCATAAAATGAAATTCGCTTATTTAATAATGGATAAAATTTTCGACAGTAAAAAAGATAAAGCATCTATACATAATGGAGTTTCACAAATCATAGGAGTTTCAAATATAGAAGAAGCATGTAAAATAGCTAAAGAATTACAATCAGAAGGCATTGACTGTATAGAGTTATGCGGAGGATTTAGAGAAGAAGGAGCTAGAAAAATAATAGAAGCTACAGAAAATAAAACTGCAGTTGGATTTGTAATGCATTTAGAAGAACAGAATGATATTTATAAAAAATTGTTCGGAAATGAGAATTAAATAATTATATTAAGAATTAGATTTGTATAGGAAGCCAGCTACTATAGTTACAATACCAATAAGCATAGTAAAAGGGGCTAAAAATCCCATAAAACCTTCAGGGTGCTGTCCTACCATTGCTATGAATAGAAAACTAATAGCAAAAATAGCAAGTCCTATTACTAGAATAATAATATTTTGTTTAGAAAGTTTATCATGATTATTTACCATATTCAATATACAAAAAAAGTTTATAGGTATTACACTACAAACTCTGCTTACTCCGTTTCATAAATTGATTATTATTTGCTCGGGGCCGGAATCGAACCGGCACGGTCACAAGGACCAGCAGATTTTAAATCTGCTATGTCTACCAATTCCATCACCCGAGCTGGTAGTTGCCTAAAATATTAACATATAATAAAAAAAAATCAAGCTCTATTTTATATTTTTTTTCATTTTGCAAACTATTTAAATTGAAACATATTACTTTAATATAGTAAATATATTAGAAAAAATATTGACATAACTATAAATTATTGATAATATGATATAATATCAAAAAAAATTTTAAAAAATCAAGAGGTAATTAAAGAATGTTCACAGCTACATTATATGCACAAGGAGCAGCTCAAGCTCAGGCAGGAGGAAGCCCATTAGTATCTATAGGTATGATGGTTGTAATCTTTGCTATATTCTATTTTTTGTTAATAAGACCCCAAAAACAACAGCAAAAAAAATTAGCTCAAAGTATAGCTGAATTAAAGAAAGGCGATAAAGTAATAGTAGCAGGCGGAATAATAGCTGAATACGTTTCTGACAAAGATAATGGAAGAATTGCAATAGTTAAAGTTGGTGAAAATACTAAAATGGAAATAGTTAAATCTTCTATATCAGCTGTAGTTACAGAAGAAATGTTAAACCCTCCTAAAAAAGAGGAAAAGAAAAAAGATGATAAAAAAGCTATAGAAGATAAAAATCAAATAAAAGAAGATTTAGAAAAAGCTCAGGCAGAAGATAAAAAAGAATAATTAAGAGAATAAATTAAAAAATATAAATAATAGGACAGTATAATATGAGTCATAATTTAAGACTAGCATTCATCATTATAGGACTTGGTGTAATGGCTTGGTTTATTACTCCTACAGTAAGATGGTATTTTTTCACATCTGATGAGAAGAAAGAAGAAAGTAATATGTCTTTAGATGAAATGATAGCTAAAGGATATACTAAAGAACAAATAGATAATGTTCAATCCCTTAAACGTTTAAGAAGCGAATCTGTAAATATGGGTTTGGACTTACAAGGCGGTATAAGAATCGTTCTTCAGGCTGATTTTGAAGAGTATGCAAACAGACTTGACAGAACAGTATCATCTCTTACAGCTGAAGAGAAAAATGATGCTATGGAAAGACTTATATCAAGACTTAGAGGAAGAATAGACCAATTCGGAGTAAGTGAAGTAGGTATAAGAAAGCAAGGCGAGGACAGAGTAGTTGTTGAACTTCCCGGAGCAAGAGATCCAGACAGAATCAAAAGTGTTGTATTAAGTCAGGGAGCTTTAACTTTCAATTTGGTTGATGAACAAGCTACAGCTACTTTAACTACCAATGATATGCTTATGGGTGTATTCACTAATACAGCTAAAGTTCCGGAATATGGAAAACAGCTTTATTTCTATAGTGAAAAAGATGATTTCGGAAGAAGAGTAAGAGGTGCCCCTGTTATAGTTAATAAAGAACCTTCATTAGAAGGAAGTGCTTTAATTAATGCTCAAGTTGGAGGCGGTCAATTCGGAGAGGTTACTGTAGAATTTGAACTTAATTCAGAAGGATCAACTCAATTTGCTGAAGTTACTGCACAAAATAGAAATAGAATGCTAGCTATAGTATTAGATGACAAAGTTATAAGTGCTCCTAATATTAATGATGAGATAAGAGGCGGAAGAGGTGTAATAACAGGAAGATTCACTTTAGAAGAAGCTCAGGACTTAGCTAGAATATTAAAAGAAGGTGCTTTGCCTCTTAATGTAAGCATAGTAGAAGAAGAAGTTGTAGGTCAGTCTATTGGAGCTGACTCTGTTAAGGCAGGTGCTACTGCTTTACTTATGTCTGCTATTTTAGTTGGACTATTTATGATAATAGTTTACAGACTTTCTGGAGTTTTAGCTACTATAGCTATGCTTGTAAACGTTATACTTATTATAGCAGTATTATCACCTTTGAGATTTACTTTAACATTACCCGGTATAGCAGGACTTATTCTTACTATAGGTATGGCAGTTGATGCTAATGTTATTATCTTTGAACGTATAAAAGATGAATTAAAAATTAAATCCAATGTTGCTGATGCCATTATATCTGGTTATGACAGAGCATTTGCTACAATATTTGACTCTAACATCACAACTATTATTGTTGCTTTAATACTTTGGATATTCGGAAGCGGTCCTGTACAAGGTTTTGCTATTACTTTGTTCTTTGGTATTTTAATAAACCTATTCACAGCTGTATTTATTACAAGATATATCTATGAAGAGATTATAAGAACTAAAATAGTAAAGAAAGCAGGATTCTTCTTTATTTAATATAACTTCTTAAAAATAAATAGGATTTTGTAAATGAGTGAAGAAATAAAAAAAGAAAATAATGATTTGACAAAAAATAAGATACCATTTGTTAAAATTATGCCTATAGCAGCTATTGTATCTTCAATACTTTTTATAGTTTCTATTGGTTTATTCATAAGTAAACTTAGTACAAACAGTTTCAATATGGGTATTGACTTTGCAGGCGGTGTTGAATTAAAAGTACAGATAGATAATCCTGAAGTAATTAATATTGCTGAGATAAGAGCTTTATATAATAATTTCGGAACTGAAACTGTTAATATACAGGAACTCGAAGGTGCTGACAATATAAATGCTTTTCTTTTAAGATTCAGAGGTTCTAATGAAGAATCCGACAGAGCTATGCAGGTTCTTTATGATAAATATACTCAGGAAAAAGTTAGATTAATAGGAAGCAACATCATAAGCGGAGTAGTATCTTCTGACAATTTAAAATTGGCATTCATTTTGATAATTGTATCTTGGATTATCATAATGATATACATTACTATAAGATTCAATTACAGATATGCTTTTCCTGCAATAATTACTCTTATACATAATGTTGTTATAGTATTTGGTATACTTCTTTTCTTAAATAAAGAGTTTTCTGTATTAGTTCTTTCATCAATGCTTACTCTTATAGGTTATACAATCAATGACATCATCGTAGTATTTGATAGAATAAGAGAGAATACTGATTCAAAAAGACCTTTCAAAGAGATTGTTAATATAAGCTTGAATAATGTTGTAGGAAGAACAATAATCACTGGTATTTCTACCCTACTTGCTGCTCTTGCTATTATGATATGGGGTGGATTCATACTTTATGATTTCGCATTCACATTCTTCTGCGGTGTTATCATAGGTACTTATGCTAGTAACTTCATAGCAAGCGGACTTTTAATATTATTTATGAAAACTAAAAAAGACTAAAATAAAATTACAAATAAACAATAAAAAGAGTATGCATTTATAATGTATACTCTTTTTATTTTCAATATAAAAGTTTTATAACAATATAAAAATAATTTTTTATAAACTTAAAAATTTTTAGTATATACCTAAACAATTATATTTTGTCAATTTTGACTTATTTATGAATGTAATTTTGATTTATTAATAGTATAAAATACTATTCCTTTTTAGAAAGTATGTTTTATATGTAAAATAAATTGTTTGTTTTTGTATAATAATAAGTAATCAGCCGCACGTATAGTTGGCATTCGATAAGAATAAGCGATACCGTGCGGGTTGGTGGTGCGGCTCGCACTTTTGACAATATATTGATTTTAGTATATCATATTCACAAAATTGTTTAGGCTTTTATAATGACTGAAAAAATTAATAACTTAAAACAATACATCAATGAAAATTTCTTACTTACATTAACAAATAAAGGTATATACAACCGTTCAGTAAAAGACATTGATAATATTATAAATAATAGCCCTGAAAAAATACAGATTGAAGAAGCAGAAGATAAAATAAAAGTTACTATAGATACAGGCGAAAAAATACAAGTAATTCTTAATGATGAAGATATAAAATCAAGTAAATGTTCCTGCCCTTCAAAAGATATTTGTAAGCATATTATAATGTCGCTTTTATATATAGAACATCTAAATACAGAAAATAAAGAAAATGAAAG
This sequence comes from uncultured Brachyspira sp., assembly GCF_944393015.1. Classification (GTDB taxonomy): domain Bacteria; phylum Spirochaetota; class Brachyspiria; order Brachyspirales; family Brachyspiraceae; genus Brachyspira. Next base: position 16,913 of record NZ_CALXYQ010000006.1, on the reverse strand, counting down.
CAATAATAATACAATAGAAAATAATACAGAAACAGGAGAAACAAAAGAAGAAAATAATATATTTGATGAAGTAAAAAATATTAGTTATGATGAAATAAAAAAATCAAGCACAAAAAGAAATTTCGAATATGCTCTAGACAGATTTAATGATGATATTGAAGCAGATATAGAAGAAAAAGCAATGCTTGAAATAAACATACCTGAAGAAAATGTCATTATCTATTTTCCCAAAAAAGACAGTATAAAAAAGGCCGTATGTTCCTGTAAAGATTCTTCTCTTTGTGCTCATAAAATAATAGCAATACTTAAATACAAACAGATGTACAATTCACTTGAAGAAATTAAAGAAGAAGATAAAGAAATAGATGAAAACATTCTAAAATTTTCAAAAGACTATGTAGAAAATATTTTTGAAAAAGGACTTTATTCATGCAGTGAAAAAGATTTTGATATTGCAGAACAATTAAGTATAAAACTTCAAGTTAAAAATATGCCTGAATTGGCAAAGATGTTTAGAAGCATAGCAGAAAGTATTGATTCTATGATAAATAAGCATGCCTCATTTAATAAATTATTCTCTTTCGCTATACTTTCAAGACTTTATAATACAATAAAAAATATAGAAAAAGCAAAACAAAATAATGATAACAGAACTGTAAAACTTCTAACAGGAGAGATGAGAAGTAAATACATAAATAGAAAAAGTGCTGAATTATTAGGTTTAGGTGCTTATCCTTGGATTTCTTCTACAGGATATTTGGGAGCAAGTGCTTATCTTTATAATTTAAATACTAAAAAATTATCATTCTTTTCTTATGTTATACCTACATTCTATGATAATGCTAAAACCTCTTATGATGATGTAAGGAGCAATTATAGAAAAAAAATTCACTTTGAAAATAATATTTCAATAGAAGAAATTTCAAAATATAAACTTAAATTTATAAATTATAAAGTCAATGATGAAGAGAGAATATCATCAAGTAAATTCACTTCAGTTATTTTAAATGATAGAATGAATTATACATTATTAAAAGAAATAAAAGATTCTAAAAATAATGAAGAACTATTTGCAGAAAACTACGATGATATAAAAAATATATATTTCAAATATGATTATTTCAATAAAAATGACAGATCAAAAATAATAATAGCAGAATTTCAAATAATAGAAAATCAGGAATTTGATAAAATAGAACAAACACTTTATTTTGATATTGTAAATCACTATGAAGAAGATGATGAAGAAAGATTAACTTTAAATGTAAAATATACATCTATTCATTCAAATGGAATTAAATACATAATGAATTATAAAAATTCAACTGTTGATAAAGATAGATTTATTGTATTAGAAAAAACTAAATATTATATAAGACCTATAAGTATAATAAATGCTAATGCTGTGATAAATATATTCTTTGATAATTAATCGGACATTCAACAGCAAGAAGTTTTTATTCTTCCTGCCGTCAAATATAAATTTATGATCACTTATGTACGAATTGTCTAATCTTTTTAGCAGCCTCTTTCAATAAAGGTATATCCTGAGTCAAAGCTATTCTAAAGTAATTCTCACTTCCAAAAGCAATACCAGGAACTACCGCAACACCTGTTTCATCTAATAATCTCATAGCAAAATCAAGTGAAGGCTCTTTTGAAAATTTTTCATATCCTACAAATAAATAAAATGCTCCTCTAGGCTCTATAACATCGAATCCTAAATCAGTTAATTCCTTAGCCAAGAAGAAAGCACGTTCTTTATAAATATCTCTGAAACTTTCTATAACAGGATATTTTTCTAAAGCATATTCAGCAATAGCGCAAGAAAGAGTTACCATACTTCCTACATTGTTGAAACTAGCATTAACCAAACATTTTCTAACATATTCAGGAGATATGCTATAACCTATTCTCCAGCCTGTCATAGAATGAGATTTAGAAAAACCATTAAGCACTATAACTTTATCCTTTATAGAAGGATAAGAAGCAAATGAAGTAAAAGGATAGAATGATATAGCAGAATATATTTCATCAGCTATTATAAATATATCCTTTTTCTCGAAATATTTAACAAGCTCATCCATCTCCTCTTTTTTAAGCATATATCCTGAAGGGTTTCCAGGATTACTAAAAAGTATAGCCTTAGTTTTATTTGTTACAACCTTATCTATAGCTTCAGGCTTAAGTACAAGATGATCAGGTCTTGTATCTAAAAATACGCATTTACCATAAGAAAGTTTTACAGCCTGTTCATAAGGAGAGAAAAAAGGAGTAGGTATTATAACCTCATCATCTATATTTAAAATAGTCCTAAATACAGAAGAAATACCTTCCATAGAACCAATATGCATAGTTACATTATCAGCTTTAATATCAGAATTATAATATTTATTATAATGATTAGCCACTAATGTTCTTATATGTTCGCTTCCGCCTGAATGAGTATATCCCAAAGTATGAGTTTTAGCGTATTCACATCCGTATTCAATTAATTCTTTAGGAGGCAGCAAATCAGGTTCACCTATTGTAAGCATTATAGCATTTTCTTTTTTCTGTGCTTTTTCGGTAAGTTCTCTTATAAGCGAGTATGGCACTTGAACTATGTTTTTATTGAGTTCCATAACGATTCTCCATAGATGTTTTTTTAATTAATATATTCAGATATAATATTACATACAATAATATTATATATAATAATGCATATATTTTACCAAAAATATTTAATTTGTCAATTTTTATTATAAAAAGTTTAACTATTTTTAGATTATGATTTTTTCAGCCCGCCCTCCCCATAATAATTATAATGCAATAAAAAAGGTGCCAACTTTATTTAAGTAAGCACCTTAATTAGTTTATATTCTTTATTTAATTATCATTAACTTGTTTATTATCTATTCTCAAAGAAAAATCCGAAGCTAAACATCAAACCTACAGAATGATATTGTTTAACAGTATGAGAAGCAAATAGATTATTCATATCATTAGCATTAAAAATCATATTTTCATAAGATAAATGGACACCAGCAATGAAATCTGTTTTTTCTGTTTCAAAGAATTTCCTTTCAAATGATAATCTTACATAAGGAGATATTGGAACTGATTTATAATTCATATTTATTAAGGGATTAAACTGCACTCCTGAAGATATTCCTACAAGAAGATTTTGATTATTTTTAGTTAAATCAAATTTTAAAGCTACTCCTGTATATGTTCCGAATGCTGATACTCTGTTAATCAAAGATGTATTTCTATCGATTACAGATACCATATGCTCATTAATACCAAAATCAAATAAAAGATCTATACCACTTAATAAATTAACATTATTTAATTTAAATCCATATCCTATTTGAAAATTTATATCTAATCTTGGATCTAATAATACACTATTATAATCTTTAGTTTCAGCTATATTGATATCCGCACCTAATCTAGGGCTTATTCCAAATTTAAAATTAGCAAAAAGATTAAAAGAAAATAATATTAACAATGCTGGTATATAAAATATTGTTTTTGATATAATCATTATGTAAAATCCTTAAATTAAATCATATATGTAATAAACATATATATAAATATATTTGTAAAATATATTTATATTATAATAACTTTAAGCAAAAATTTGACCTAATCCCCATATAATAAGACCACCAAAAGTTATAACAGCAAAAATCCACATAAATCTAGAATTATTAGAAGATATATATTCATTTATAGCATCTGATACAGTATATGATACTAACATTATATTAGCCTCATATTTTGTTTCTTCATCTAAATTAGAATATAATATTTCTGATATTGTTTCTTTTAATTTCAAATCCAAAAAATTATTAACAGTTAATCCATTATTATCCCAAATTATATCAAAAGTACCATTTACTTTATCATAATTTTTTATATATCCATCTAATATTTTTTCATCATCACTAATTGATACTTTATTTGGAAATAAATCATTATTATTATACGACAAATTAATTTTTACATTTTCTTTTTTAGCAAATACAGAAACAATATAATTATTATCTAGCTTACTTGATGTTATAGAAATATTTTCTTCCTTAGAATTATTCAAGGAAAGTCTATCATTTTCTTTTTGAAGAGTCACATTATCATTTAATCTGTAACTCTCAAAATTTTGTTTTGGATCTGTTGGTTTTGCATTACTGCATGATGGCAAACTAATTAATATTAATGTTACCATAAAAATAGATAAAAATTTTTTCATATTTTAACTCCTAGTATTTTTATATGATAAAATTATAAAAAAAAAAAAAAAAATTAATAAACAAATTATAGTTCATAAATTATTAATAAAATAAACTTTTTAAAAAAAATAAAAATTAATTATATTAATATTTTAAAAAAATGAGTATAAAAAAATTGAAGATTATAAAAAATATTATAAACTGCAATTAATATTTTATCTAAATATTAAGTTTTTTAATTATTATTTTCTCAAATCATCTACCAATTTAGTTTTATCAGCAGTTTTTTCGTCTTTAGTTTTTACTACTTTAGCAGGATTTCCAGCAACCACTTGATTTTCTGCAACATCTTCTATAACAACAGCACCTGCACCAATTACAGCATTCTTTCCAATATGAACACCTTCAATAATAACTGCATTAGCACCTATTACAACATTATCCTCTACAATAACAGGTTTAGCAGAAGGAGGCTCAATAACGCCGGCAAGTACAGCACCTGCACCAACATGGCAATTCTTTCCTACAATAGCACGTCCGCCTAAAACAGCACCCATATCTATCATAGTACCCTCTCCTATTTCAGCACCAATATTTATAACAGCTCCCATCATAATAACAGCATTATTACCTATTGTTACTTTATCTCTGATTATAGCACCAGGCTCGATTCTTGCATTAACATTAAAATAATTTAAAGTAGGAACACCAGAATTTCTTCTGTCATTTTCCAAATAATAATCTTCTATGGAGTTTTTATGTTCTTCTAATATAGCCTTTATATCCTCATAATCTCCAACTACAAAATGAAAATTTCCTGAAGAAAATACTTTAGCATTAGTTTTTATTTCAGGTAAATTTCCTTTTATATAGATTTTAACAGGTGTTTTCTTTTTGGAATTTTTAATGTATGCAATAATATCTTCTGACTTTTCTAACATATCCATTTCAGTATTCTCCTATAATAAATTGTTTACAGCATTATCGACTTATTATTTAAAATATTTATTATTCCAAAACCTCTTTCATTCTATAAAGACCAGGTTTCTTACCTATAAGGAATTTAGCAGCTTTAATAGCACCATTAGCAAAAATTCTTCTAGAAGTAGAAGAGTGTTTAATTTCTATAATCTCATCATCTCCATAAAAAATAACACTATGATCTCCTACAATAGAACCGCCTCTTATAGAATGCATACCTATTTCTTTTTTATCTCTTACATGAAGACCATTTCTTCCGCTAACTAAAAACATTTCATTATCCAAAGCATCATTAATAATATTGAATAAACTCTTAGCTGTTCCGCTTGGAGAGTCAACTTTTCTATTATGATGTGTTTCAATGATTTCAATATCAAAATTCCTAAGCTGAGGAGCTATCTTAGCAACTATATCATTCATAAGATTTATTCCTATACAAGTATTAGATGACAATACTATAGGTACTTGTATAGAAGCTTCAACTATCTTAGCAAGCATAGTTTCATCATAACCTGTAGTACATATAACCATAGGTATATTATTTTTTAAGCTGTAATCTATCATAGCAGGAAGTCTTGAAAAATGAGAGAAATCTATAATAATATCTCCCTTTTCATTTGTAAAATCATCAGCAAAACCTGATATTTCTAATTCTCCTTCTTTTTCTATAACTTCTTTTAAAATTGAGCTCATAACTCCTGTTCCATGTATTAATACTTTCATATTTTTCTCCTTTTTTAAATTTATTTATTTTTTTAATCCATATTTATTTATAATATTTCTCACATGCTCTCTATTTTTATCACTTAAAGGACCTAATGGAGAACGGCATTCACCAACATTAAATCCCATAATATTCATAGCCTCTTTTATAGGAGCAGGATTAGTTTCTATAAACATAGCTCTTACAAAATCTATATATTTAATTTGAGTTTTAATAGCTTCATTAACATTTCCATTAAGAAAATTCATAACCATATCATGATTTTCTTTAGGAATGATATTGCTTGTAACAGATATAACACCTTTAGCACCTAAAGCCATCATAGGAGTTACCATATCATCGTTTCCAGAATATAAATCCAATTTAGGTGCAATATTAACTATATCTGCAACATAACTAATATCTCCGCTAGCCTCCTTGATTCCCTGAATATTAGGAATCTCAGACAATGTTTTAATAACATTAAGAGATAATTTTACCCCAGTTCTTGAAGGAACACTATATATAATCACAGGACATTTAACACTATTTGCTATTTTTGTATAATAATCAATAAGGCCGCTTTCATTACCTTTATTATAATAAGGAGTAACAGCCATTACCATATCAGCACCATACTCATAAGACTTTTTACTAAACTCTACTGCATATGCTGTGTTATTAGTTCCTGTACCGGCTATAACTATAGTTCTTTTTTTTGTACGCTCTATACAAAATTTAATAACCTGCATTCTTTCTTCAGGTGTAAGAGTAGCACTTTCTGCTGTAGTACCCGCTGCGATAATAGCATCTGTTTTATTTGCTATTTGAAATTCGATTAACTCTTCTAATTTCTCGTAATTAACTTGATTATCTTCCGTAAATGGTGTTATTAAAGCTACACCGGCTCCTTCAAATAATGACATATTCATCTCCTTTAATTATATATTGTATTTCTTTTTTTTTCTATAGTTTTAAACAAAATAATAATGTTACTTTATAAACTTATCCTTATTTTTATATGTATTATAAACATTCAATACCTGCATTTTCACCCCTATATTAATGGCATTTTCATCTATATCAAATAAACCATTATGAATAGGAGCATTTATTTTCTCATTGGAAACTCCCAAACTAAAGAAAGCCCCTTTTACCCTTTGAACATAATAACTGAAATCTTCAGCTGTCATATTAGCTTTTTCAAGCAAACAATTTTCTTTGCCTAAAAAAGATTCAGCAGAATTTTTCACTATATTAACAGCATCATCATGATTAATCAAAGCCGGATAAGAAGGAATATTAACAAACTTTGCATCAGCATTAAAACTTTTTGCCGTATTTTTAATTATATTTTTTATCATGTTCAATCTTTTGTTTCTAGTATCCTCATCGCATAGCATTCTGATAATACCTTCCATCTTAACATTATCTGCTACTACATTATTAGCACTTCCGCCATTTATAGTGCCTATATGAAGCCTCATACTTCCATCTGTAAATGCTGAAGTGAAGCTATGAAGCTGAGTTATAATATGAGCAGCAATTACTATTGAATCTATTCCATTATATGATTTAGCTCCATGTGCAGATTTTCCATATATATGAACTTCAAACATATTAGAACTGGCATACATTGCTCCATAAGTAACGCTTACTTGTCCAACATTTATTTCAGGACGAACATGAAGCCCATAAATAACATTAACATTATCTAAAGCATGTTCTTTTATCATAGGCAAAGCACCGCCTGTAGTTTCCTCTGCAGGCTGATATATAAGCCTAATATTACAAGGAGGCTTTATTTCTGAAAAATATTTTGCTATGCCTGTAAGCACTGTAGTATGAACATCATGACCGCAGGAATGACATTTACCCTTATTCTGTGATGAATAAGAGCAATTTTTTTTATCCTCCATAGGCAAAGCGTCCATATCTGCCCTAAAGGCTATAGTAAAATCTTTATCCTCGCCTTCTATATCCGCTATTATTCCAGTTTCAGCAACTTTATTCTTATATTTTATATTTAATGAATCAAGTATAGAAGAAATTTTTTCTGATGTTCTAAACTCCTGAAATCCAAGTTCAGGATGAGCATGCAAATCTCTTCTTAAATCTATTAAAAAGTCCTTCATAGCTGAAAGAGCGTTTTCTGATATTATATTGTCCTGCATTATTTAAACACCTCAACAAAAAAAACAATTATACCATATAGATATAAAATATTATTATATATATTATTTTTATTAATTTTAGAATTATTAAAAAGATTACTTCTTAGATTTTGAAAGGGTACGTTTTGAAGATTTATAGAATTTAGAAAATTGAAAGCATATATTTAAACGGCCTGAAATACAGGTGAATGAAGTGTACATTCTAAACTCCTTAAATTTTTATTTATAGTAATATTATTATATGTAATAATATATTAAAAGTCAAGAAAAACTAAATTATTTTTTTAATAAAAAAGATTTGAATTATCAGAATATAAAAAATTATGGAATTAATGGAAATATATTATTTATTTTTTCTCAGTATCTGCTGCAACTGTATTATATACAGAATCAACAATATCAGTAACTCTCACGCCAAAACATTCGTCTATAACTACAACTTCACCTTTAGCTATTAATTTACCATTAACAAGCAAATCAACAGGCTCTCCGGCTAGTTTCTGAAGCTCTATAATAGAACCCTCACCAAGACTTAATATTTCTCTAATACTTAAACGTGCTCTTCCTAATTCTACTGTTACATTTATAGTAACATCCATCAATAGGCCGATGTTATTAGAAGGTATACCATTAGAATTTTTATTGTCTACATTACTCATTATTTTACTTCTATTATTTATTATGTTACTTTATCGATTATATTATATACATTTATTCAAGAATTTCAATTATATTTATAAAAAAATAATAAAAAAGCGGGAAATTACTCCCGCTTCATTATATTGGTAATTATTTTAACTTATTATCTAGGTTTATTAGTAAGTCTGTCCATAGGGTTGATAATATCAGTAACACGAACACCGAAGTTTTCATCTATTACTACAACCTCACCTTTTGCTATTAACTTACCATTAACAAGCAAATCAACAGGCTCACCAGCTAACTTTTGAAGCTCTATAATAGAACCTTCACCAAGTCCTAATATATCTCTAATAGTCATAGTAGCTCTTCCAAGCTCTACAGTCATGTTCATAGTTACGTCCATGAGCAGACCGATATTTCCTGTTCCTTGTACATCAGAAGCAGGCATTAGAGAGTTGAACTCAGCATGCTGTACTCCTAACTGAGGACCTGAATCAAAGGCTTGATTATCTACAAGTCCTGCCGTAGAATTATTAGCAGAAGTTCCGGCATTTGCTGTATTTCCTCCAGCAGGTGCAGCAGTATTATTAGATGCAGAACCTATAAGGCTTTGTAATAATGGAAGCTCTAAAGCAAATACATAAGGAGCATTTTCTACTTCACCTTCAATAGAAAGTGAACCGCTTACTATAGCCAATGGTCCTGGTATATTAATACTGAAAGCATCTTCCAATATAGAAGTTTCTATAGGAGAGTTAGTAAAACTTCCTCCAAACCTTGAAGATAAAGCACTGTCAGAAACTCCAACCATTTGTGAGAAAGCCTCTTTCAATACTTGTGATACCATATCATTCAAAGCTGCTTCTTTTTGTCCCATCATAAGAGAAGCAACTATTAAAGCCTCATTTTCTCCCATGAAGTAATAAACATTTCCATTGATAGAACCAGTATATCCTACTTTAGCCTCTACCATTTTGCCGGAAAGCATTTGATGTAAATTATTTACATCTCCGACTGTAGTTGTAATATTAGTGATAGATACGGTTTTTGTAGAAATAGATGATAATGAGAAAGCTTGATTCTCAGCTATCATTTTTGCAGCTTCATTAAATAGCTGTTTATCTACATTTCCGCCTCCATTGCTTGAAGCTTTAGGAGCAGTGTCTCCTCCAAAAGCTTCATCGGCACCTTTTAACAAAGCTTCTATTTCGTCTTGAGATAATGCACCGTCACTCATCATAACCTTAATCCTCCTCTTTTAATAAATCGTCTTCGGTTATATCAGCCTCTCCATCCATAACACCTGTAAGCTGTACAGCCATTCTGCTGCCTGATATACCAGGACGACATAAGAATTTCTTTCTGTTTCCTATCTTAAATATGACAGGATCTGTAATCTTAGTATCTGTAAACTTAACAACATCACCTTTCTGAAGATTGAGAATGTCTGATAGCGGTAATTGCATAGATCCAAGTTCCGCCGAAGTTTCAACAAATATATTTTGTAATTTTTCTTTTATTATCTTTAAATTCTCGCTAGTGCTGCCTCTTCTAATAGATGCATACCAATATTGAGCTGAAAACTTAGATAGTATAGGCTCAATAGTAATATATGGTATACAAAAGTTCATCATACCTTCAACATCAGCTACTTTAGTTTCCAAAGTAATTAAAACAACCATGTCATTAGGACTAACCATTTGAGCAAACTGAGGGTTAGTTTCTATAGAACCCAAACGCGGTCTTAAATCTATTACCTGCGACCAAGCCTCTCTCAAGTTACCTAGTATTCTTACTATAATACCTTCCATAACTGATAACTCAATATCTGTAAGCTCTCTGTTTAAGTTCTTAGGACTTTCACCGGGTCCGCCAAACAATCTATCAATTATAGTAAATGTGATAGATGGGTCAATCTCTAATATGGAACTTCCTTTCAAAGGGTCCATACTTACAATAGCCAAAGTAGAAGGATTGCTAACACTTCTTATAAACTCTTCATAAGTAAGCTGATCTACGCTTGCTACGTGAATACCTACTAAAGTTCTTAACTGTGCAGATAATGAAGTTGTGGTAACACGAGCAAAGTTTTCATGCATCATCTGAAGCGTTCTAATTTGGTCTTTTGAAAACTTATCGGGACGTTTAAAGTCGTATATCTTTATCTTTCTATGCTCTACTTCTACACGTTTAGTATCAATATTATCTAAACTTTCACCTGATGATATAGCACTTAATAACGCATCTATTTCGCTTTGTGACAATACTTCTGTCATACGAATATCCTTCTCTTATAAATTTTTTCAATAGCATTCTTTAGCATTAGCTTAACAAGAAGTTATCAAATAATATACCATCTATTTGACCATTTCTAAGCATACTATTAATTTCCCGCTTAATATCAGCTTTTAATTGCTCTCTGCCCTCATTAGTCCTTAACTGATCATAAGTATAAGAACTAAGTATAGTAGTAATTCTATCTCTTATCATATAGAATCTTTCTGGAAGTTCTACTGCAAGCTGTTTAGTATTAGTAGTATAAGTTAATATAATACTTACTTTTACGTATCTTGCTACATCCATATCTGCAGTATTTACATTAAACTCTGGGTCTATACGATAGATTGATGGTGGTGGCTGTTTTACCATATCATCAACAACGCCGCCCTGTACGCCTGCAGCTTTTCCTACACTTTTAGATACAAAAAATGCTATAAGCCCGGATATTAAAGCCACAACTAAAATGGCAGCAATTCCCATAAGTATTTTTACAATCATAGGGCTTAAACCAAATTTTTTCTTTGGTGCAGCTTCGGCTTGTTCTTCCTCTTCGCCTTCTTCCAAATCTAAATTTTCTTCGTCTGCCATATAATTTCCTCACTTAAATTAATATGTTATTTTACAATTATATAACAGTAAAATAAAATTAGCAACTCTTATGTTAACTTTAACTTTTTTTACTGTCCTTATATATAATATCGGTAAAGTAAAAAAACACTTAACATATTTTTTATGCAAAAGTAAAAAAATATTATGTTGATTTTTTTACTATAATCGTTATAATTTTCATAATTGCTTAATTACAACTTCATAAAGCAATAACTTAAAATATCAAAGGAGTATTAAATGAGAGTTTTACTAAAAGCTGAAGAATACGAAAAAGTTCTCCCTAGACTTGCTGCGGAAATCATTGAAAAGGAAGATATGGAAAAATTAGCTATTGTTGGTATAAGAAGAAGAGGCGATTTTTTAGGTATAAGATTAAAAAAACTTTTAGAAGAAAAAATTAAAAAAGAAGTACCGATTGGAGCAATAGATATTAACCTTTACAGAGATGATTTGTCTACTCTTTCTGAATTTCCAGAAATTAAAGAAACTGATATACCTTTTGATATTACTGGAAAAACTATATTGCTTGTTGATGATGTTCTTTATACAGGAAGAACTATTAGAGCGGCTCTTAATGCACTATTTGATTATGGAAGACCAAAAAAAGTGGCTTTGCTTGTTTTAGTTGATAGATTTGGAAGAGAATTACCAGTATCAGCTAATTATGTAGGTATTGCTCTTAATGTACCTCAGGACCAGTATGTATCTGTAAGAGTGAAAGAATTAGAGGGTGAGGATTTAGTTTTATTAAAAGATAGAAATTAAAAAGATATTTATTAATTAATAAAAAAGGGACTTTCAATAAGTCCCTTTTTTTATTTGAAAAAATTAATTTCAGTCGCCAAATTTTCTAAATAAAGATGAGTACATATCGTAAAATTCTGTCTTAGAGAAATCATTTAAATCTTCAGGAGACATTTTTTCCACAATATTTTTGAAGTATCCGAATAGTTTCTTGAATTTATTAATTTCATTTTCTGATAATAATATATCATGTTTAGAGCTATACTCATTAGACTGTCCGCTAGATTCTTCAGATTCAAATAGCTTAATAGCATAATCTAAATCAGACTGAGTAATTTCTCCGTCAAAATCTTCTTCATCATCTTCAGTATGTTTTTCATCTTCCATTAGTATAGGTTCATTGTCATCACCTAAACTAAACTCTTCCTCAACTGCTACGTTGTCATCTAGATTTTCTTTTTCAATAGTTTCTAATTCTTTTTCTTCAGACATATTAGTCTCCTTATTTAAAAGCTCTTCCATAGAATCAAAATTTTCTAAAGATTTTGCTTTAGTATTATCTTCTTGAGTATTATTCTCATTTATTTTATCACTTATTCTTATAAGCTCTACACCATCTTCATCATTGCCTTTAATAATGTTTTCAAGCATATTGACATCAGAATCTCTTATCTCATCTAATTGAACATTATTTATATAAACGAGATCTTCTAATTCTTCATCGCTAACTTCTTCTTGTAATTCATTATTTTCATCATTCGATACTTCTTCCTGAAGCTCTTCTTCATTAGTTTCGGAATTAGATAAATAGTTTTGATATAATTCTTTTTCTTCATCTGTTAAATCTTCTGATGAGGTATCTACTTTATCCAAATAGCCCTCGATCATAGATTTGTCTTCTTCTGTCAAATCTTCTTCATTATTAATTATTTCTTCTTCTACTTCATCAACTGCTTCAGATAGTTCTTCTTTTATTTCTTCCTCTGTTTCAGCTGTTGACTCTTCTTCTTTTTCTTCTATTACTTCGGAAGTTTCTTCTGCTGTATTTTCTTCAGGCTCTGAAATTAAACCTTCTTGTAATTCAGAAGTTGGTTCTGATGTTTCTTCTTTATTTTCTACTTCTTGAGATTCAGTATTAGATAAATAGTTTTGATATAATTCTTTTTCTTCGTCTGTTAAATCTTCTGATGAGGTATCTACTTTATCCAAATAGCCTTCGATCATAGATTTATCTTCTTCTGTCAAATCTTCTTCATTATTAATTATTTCTTCTTCTACTGCTTCTTCAACCGCTTCAGACAATTCTTCTTTTATTTCTTCCTCTGCTTCAGGTGTTGACTCTTCTTCTTTTGGCTCTTCTATTACTTCGGAAGTTTCTTCAGCTTCTTCACCTGATGATTCTTGAGGCTCTGATGCATTAGACAAATAATTTTGATATAATTCTTTTTCTTCATCTGTTAAATCTTCTGATGAGGTATCTACTTTATCCAAATAGCCTTCGATCATAGATTTATCTTCTTCTGTCAAATCTTCTTCATTATTGATGATTTCTTCTTCTGCTGCTTCATCAACTGCTTCAGATAGTTCTTCTTTTATTTCTTCCTCTGCTTCAGATGTTGGCTCTTCTTCTGTTTGTTCTTCTACTACTTCTGAAATTTCTTCTTTATTTTCTGCTTCTTCAATTTCTAATCCTTGAGACTCTGCATTAGATAAATAGTTTTGATATAATTCTTTTTCTTCGTCTGTTAAATCTTCTGATGAAGTATCTACTTTATCCAAATAGCCCTCGATCATAGATTTATCTTCTTCTGTCAAATCTTCTTCATTATTGATGATTTCTTCTGCTTCTTCAATTTCTAATCCTTGAGACTCTGCATTAGATAAATAGTTTTGATATAATTCTTTTTCTTCGTCTGTTAAATCTTCTGATGAAGTATCTACTTTATCCAAATAGCCCTCGATCATAGATTTATCTTCTTCTGTCAAATCTTCTTCATTATTGATGATTTCTTCTTCTGCTTCTTCAACTGCTTCAGATAATTCTTCTTTTATTTCTTCCTGTGATTCAGGTGTTATATCTTCTTCTTTTGGCTCTTCTATTACTTCGGAAGTTTCTTCAGGTTCTTCTGAAATTACTTCTTCTTTATTTTCTGCCTCTTCACTTTCAACTTCTTGAGTCTCTGAAGTATTAGACAAATAATTTTGATATAATTCTTTTTCTTCGTCTGTTAAATCTTCTGATGAAGTATCTACTTTATCCAAATAGCCTTCGATCATAGATTTATCTTCTTCTGTCAAATCTTCTTCATTATTGATGATTTCTTCTTCTGCTGCTTCATCAACTGCTTCAGATAGTTCTTCTTTTATTTCTTCCTCTGTTTCAGGTGTTATATCTTCTTCTTTTAGATCTTCTATTACTTCGGAAGTTTCTTCAGGTTCTTCTGAAATTACTTCTTCTTTATTTTCTGATTCTTTTTCTTCTATAGTATTAGCTAAATAGCTTTTATATAATTCTTTTTCTTCTTCCGTTAAATCTTCTGATAAAACATCTACTTTATCTAAATAGTTTTCTATCATAGATTTATCTTCTTCTGTTAAATCCTCTTCATTATTAATTATTTCTTCTTCTACTTCCTCAACTGCTCCAGATAACTCTTCTTTTATTTCTTCATCTGTTTCAGGTATTGATTCTTCTTCTTTTTGTTCTTCTATTACATCATTTATTGGAGCTGATGTTTCTTCAACTTTTATTTCTGTTGCTGCTATTAATTCATCATAATCTTCTTGAAGTTCTGATTCAGAAATTGGTTCTTCAGATTCTTTATTTTCTACTTCTTGAGATTCGGCAGATTTTTCTTTATTTTCTGATTCTTTTTCTTCTATAGTATTAGCTAAATAGCTTTTATATAATTCTTTTTCTTCTTCTGTTAAATCTTCTGATAAAACATCTACTTTATCTAAATAGTTTTCTATCATAGATTTATCTTCTTCTGTCAAATCCTCTTCATTATTAATTATTTCTTCTTCTGATTCTACAGCTGTTTCTATTTCATTAGATAATTCTTCTTTTGGTTCTTCTACTGACTCTAAAACTTCCTCTTGCTTATGACTTTCTACATATTCCTCGTTCATCTTTTTGAATTTAGATATATAGTCATCATTTGTAACTTCTTGATGATTATTTGATTCCTGATTTCTAAGATATTCATCATGCATCTTAGAGATATAATCATTAGTTAATTCCGGCTTTTCTTCTTGTATTTCAGAAGATAATTCTTCTGTCATTGGTTCTTCTACTGATTCAGGAACTTCTTCTTCCTGTAATTCAGTAGTTGGTTCTTCTATTGTTGATTCTTCTTCTACTTCTGATGGTATATCTTCTCGAGGTTTTTCTTTTTGCTTATGACTTTCTACATATTCCTCGTTCATCTTTTTGAATTTAGATATGTAGTCATCATCTGAAGCTTCTTGATGATTATTTGATTCCTGATTTCTAAGATATTCATCATGCATCTTAGAGATATAATCATTAGTTAATTCCAGCTTTTCTTCTTGTATTTCAGAAGTTGATTCTTCTGCTTTTGTTTCCTCTACTGATTCAGGAATTTCTTCTTTTATTTCCTCTTCCTCTAATTCAGTAGTTGGCTCTTCTATTGTTGATTCTTCTTCTACTTCTGATGATATATCTTCTTGATGTTTTTCTTCTTGCTTATGACTTTCTACATATTCCTCGTTCATCTTTTTGAATTTAGATATGTAATCATCATCTGTAACTTCTTGATGATTATTTGATTCCTGACTTCTAAGATATTCATCATGCATCTTAGAGATATAATCATTAGTTAATTCCGGCTTTTCTTCATGTATTTCAGAAGTTGATTCTTCTGCTTTTGTTTCCTCTACTGATTCAGGAACTTCTTCTTTTATTTCCTCTTCCTCTAATTCAGTAGTTGGCTCTTCTATTGTTGATTCTTCTTCTACTTCTGATGATATATCTTCTTGATGTTTTTCTTCTTGCTTATGACTTTCTACATATTCCTCGTTCATCTTTTTGAATTTAGATATGTAATCATCATCTGTAACTTCTTGATGATTATTTGATTCCTGACTTCTAAGATATTCATCATGCATCTTAGAGATATAATCATTAGTTAATTCCGGCTTTTCTTCCTGTATTTCTGAAGTTGGTTCTTCTTCTCTTGTTTCCTCTACTGATTCAGGAATTTCTTCTTTTATTTCTTCTTCCTGTAATTCAGTAGTTGGTTCTTCTTCTCTTGTTTCCTCCACTGATTCAGGAACTTCTTCTGTTATCTCTTCTTCCTCTAATTCGGAAGTTGGCTCTTCTATTGTTGACTCTTCTAATGGTAATGAAACTTCATCTTTTATTTCTTCTAACTCTTCATCAGATATCTCTGACATAGTATAGTTATTTTCTCTGTAATCATCTACTATATCTTCTTCATTCTCATTAACATAACCGTCATCTATCTCTTCTAACTCTTCATCAGATATCTCTGACATAGTATAGTTATTTTCTCTGTAATCATCTACTATATCTTCTTCATT
>NZ_CALXYQ010000005.1 GCF_944393015.1 uncultured Brachyspira sp. | reverse complement strand
ACTGATGAGGTTTGGGGATACTACAAAGGAGAAAATGCTTCTTCTGTACATTTAGAGTTATATCCTAAAGCTGATGACAATTTAATTGATTTAGATTTAGAAAAAGAATGGGCTTCAATTCTTAAAGTACGCGATGATGTATTATTATCACTTGAAAGAGCTAGAGATAATAGCACAATAGGTAAATCTTTAGAGGCTTATGTAACAATATGCACTAAAGAACCAGCAACTAAAGAATTACTTACTAAATATGAAAAATATTTAAACGAAATATTCATCGTAAGTAAAGTAACACTTTCTGACAGTAAGGACGATACATTTATAGAGGGCGGTGTTTCTTTCGTTAAGACAGAGAAAGCTAGTCATGAAAAATGCGTACGCTGTTGGGGACATTATGACAGTGTAGGGACAGACAGCGAGCATAAAGAGTTATGTACTAGATGTGCTGAGGCAGTGAGATAAAAAATAATTAATATTTATATATTATAAAAGGGCGGCTATGAATAATGGCTGCCTTTTTTGTTTGTTTTTATTTTGTTTTACTGTATAATAATATCATTACAATTGGAGTATTATTTATGAAGTCTATTACAAAAAATGCAAAAGAATTATTAAAATTAAGAAATCTATTAAATTATGAAATTGATAATGATAAATTAGATTATTTTAAAATAGATATTAAATGGTATAGAAATGAAATAAATAATGCTAAAGTTAAAGGGGAATCAGAAGAACATTGTAAGGGTATATTAAATAAATTTTTAGTTAATGCTTTCGGATACAATTGCAATACAAGTGGTAAAATAGATTTGGTTATAAAATTTGATGATAATATTAAAACTATTATAGAAACTAAAAATTATAATAATACATTAGAAATGATTGATGATAATAATTATAATAATAAGGCTTTTTATCAGACTATACTTTATTATTATAAAAGCAGAAAAAATAAAGATAATAAAGATTTTAATATTGATAATATTATTATTACGAATTTTGAAAAAGTGTATTTATTTTCTAAATATGATTTTGAAAAACTTATTAATGATAATCAGATAGTAAATTATTTTAATGAAAACAGTAAAGTAAAAAATGAAACTTTTTATAAGATTTGCGGCGGATTTTTAGAAAATATTAATCTTGAGGTTGTAGGGTATAAGATAGATTTATTTAATGATGACGATGTTCTTATATACAGATTTTTTAATTCTTATAATATTTGTTCTGTTAAACTTGGAAATGATATTAATTCCATATCTAATACATTTTATAAAGAAATAATTTATATGATGGGGCTTGAAGAAGATAAAGAAAAAAAATTACGTTTATCTAATGTTGATAATAGTTTAATAAGGATCACTATGGACGTAATTAGAAATAGTCCTGATAAAACAAATGAAAATGAAATATTTGATGAGGCTTTGAAGCTTAATATTATTTGGGTGAATAGAATATTATTTTTAAAAATACTTGAGGCACAGCTTAGAACTTTTAGGAATGATAAGCATTTGGATATATTAAATCCTTTTAAGATTAAAGATTATAATTATTTATATACATTATTTTTTAATGTGCTTGCTAAGCCTAAAAATATGAGGTCGTCTAATAATGATTATAATTATATACCGTATTTGAATAGTTCATTATTTGAAGAGGGTAAAGATGAGCTGATTTTTTCTATAACAAAATTGAATAATGATTCAAGAATGAAAGTAATGTCTGGAAGCATACTTTATAATGATAGGGATTTTAACAGCAGTCAATTAACATTTTTGGAGTATATACTTAGATTTTTGAATTGTTATGTATTTAATGCTGATGCTAAGAATGTAGATAAAAATACAATAATAAAATCTTCAGTTTTGGGTCTTGTATTTGAAAGGCTTAACGGTTATAAAGACGGTTCGCATTTTACTCCGCCTGCTATTACTATGTATATGTCAAGGTACAGCATAGAGAAGATTATAATTGAGAAGTTTAATAAATATTTTACAGATACACATTTTGAAAATATTAATGAAGTAAAAAATTATGTGAGGGCTAATATACATATTTATAGGGATAATATAAAAAATATTTTGGATTCTATAAAGATAATAGACCCTGCATGCGGAAGCGGGCACTTTTTGGTGGCTTGTTTAAATGAGCTTATAAGGATAAAGAGCGAGTTTAGAGTTTTGCATGATAATATAGATGTTAATATATCGGAAGATGAGCTAGTTATAAATTATATAGACGGTACACATTTTAAGTATAATATAGAAAATGATAATATTACGGATAGAAAGCAGGAGATAGAAAAGACATTATTTGAGGCTAAGGAGCATATTATAAGTAATCAGCTTTACGGGGTTGATATAAATCCGAATTCTGTAAATATATGCCGTTTAAGGTTATGGATAGAATTATTAAAGAGCAGTTATTATACAGATATAAAAAGCGATGAGAAGTTTATAGATTTGGAGATACTTCCTAATTTGGAGTTTAAAATAGTATCGGCTAATAGTTTGATAGAGCTTGATGATAAAGAAGTGAATTTGATTTCTCTTACTTGGGACAAGAATGAACTTATAAAAAATATGAGGGAGTATTTTAATGCTAGTTATGAGAATAAAAGCAAGATAAGGAAAGAGATTTTAAATCTTATAAAGGAGTATTCTAATCATAATGCGAAACTAGAAAATTATAATCCGTTTGACATGCTAAAAAGCTATGATTTTTTTGACAGCGGTTTGATGTTTGGAGTAGATAAATTTGATTTGGTAATAGGCAATCCGCCGTATGTTTCAAATAAAGAAATATCATCTAAAGATATGGAAAATTATAAAAAGTTATACGGCATACAAGATGATTTATATTATTATTTCTTTATTAAGGGTATAAAACTTTTAGATGATAATTCAGTATTATCTTATATAACATCTAATAGCTTTTTAACAATTCAGACAAAAATCGGACTTAGAAAATTGCTTCAAAGTAAAAGATTATTAGAGATAATTAATACAGGTAATGTTTTTGAACATGCAGAAGTTGAGCCTGCTATAGTAAGCCTTATAAATAGAGAAGAAAAAAATTATAAGATGCATTACAGCGATAATACAAAAGAAGAAAATCCTGTTTCTAAAAAAAATAAAATAGAAATAGATGTTAGTTATTTTGTGAATTCTCCTAATTGTATTTTCTTTACACCTACAGAATATAATTTAATGCTTTATAAAAAATTAGTAAGTAAAGCGTCTATTTTGTATAAAGATAAATGGCATTTGATAAAGACAAGTAAAGATATAGAGAAAAATGAAAAACAATTAGATGCTTATAGAAATTCTTTGAAAGCTGGAGATATTACTTTGTTGGGATTGATAACTGATGGAGGAGTTGGACTTCAAACAGGTGATAATGGTGTATATGTAGGGGTTCTTGAAAATACTAAAGATGCAGAAAGGGTTTATAGTCAAAGAATAGAAAAGTTAAACAAATTTAATAAAGAAAATAAAACTAATTATGATATATCTAAAATGAATGAAATTGATATAAGAAAACTTTTTGATAGTATTAAAGAAAAATATGGTAAAAATTCCTTTGGTCAGGGTTTTATTTATAGGATAGTTTCAAAAGAAGAAATGGCAGATTTAAATACTTTAACATTGGAAGAAAAAGAAGATGGTATAAATAATCAAAGAAGTTTTGTACCTTATGATAAAGGGGATAAAGATGGGAATAAATGGTATGCTCCTACAGTTTATGCGATAGATTGGAGTAAAAAAAATGTTGATATATTGAAGACGGACAGTAAAGCAAGATGGCAGGGTTATAATTTCTTTTTTAAGAGTGGTTTTAGTTGGAATAATGTTTTAAATCCTAATTCTCAATATATAAAGGGTAGATATAAAGAAGTTTCAATAAATGATGTTGCTAGTATGAGTTTATATACTTTATATGAAAAAACTTCAGCTAAATATTTTTTAATTTTACTTAATTCGTACTTTATTTTTTATTATTTGAGAACTTTTATAAATAATACTGTTAATTTGCAGATAAATGATATGAGACAATTACCTATTATTATACCTACAGAAAAGCAGTTAAAAGAGGCTGAGGCATTATTTGACAGGGGCAAGAGTATAAGGGAAGACAGGATTAATGGGGTTATTGATGAGGTTACAGAGGAAAAGCTATTAAAAGAATTGCAGAATGAAGTTGATGTGTTTGTTTTGAGGATTTATGGGTTAGAGTGAGGAAGAAATAATCATTATAGAATAGGATTAATTAATACTAATTTTATTATTTTAGGATAAAAATGAGTAATATAAGAAAAGAATTTTTTAATAAAAAAGTAGAATTATTGAGTTTATCTTCAGATAAGATAGCAAAATGGTTTTTATATTATGGTTACTATGGAGATAAATATAAGTACCCACCTATTTTTGATATATGTAAATTTAATGAAAATATGTCTGATTTTTTAGTTTATAAGCTAAATCCAAAAGATGCTAAAAAAGATAAAACGGTTTATGAGTTATTGAATTTAGATATAAGATATACTAATGATTCTAAAAGAATATTTTCATTAATTCACCCTAATATATATCATGATATAGTAAAAGTTATAGTTGATAATTGGAATACTATTATTGAACATATTTTTAATGAAGATTTGAAAATATATTCTTATAGTTTTCCTATACCAATTTATAAAACTAAAGTGCAAAACAAATCATCATCTAAAAATATGATATATAATTTTTTAACAGTAGAAGAAAAATTAACAAATGATGCTTATAATTATAAATATATTTTAAGAACTGATATATCAAAATTTTATCATTCTATATATACGCATAGTATAGCTTGGGCATTAGAAGGTAGAGAAAATGCATTTTTAAATAGGAATAAAAGAGATAATTTAGGCGTACAATTAGATAGTTTATTTCAAAGAGCAAATCATTTCCAAACTAATGGAATTCCAATAGGGTCTGCTGTATCAGATGTTGTTGCTGAAATTGTTTTATCAAAAATTGATAGAAATGTATCTTTAGAGTCTAGAATAAAAGATATGGATTTTGTTGCTACAAGATATAAAGATGACTATAGATTTTTATGTAATACAGAAGAAGAAGCAAAGTACATAAGAGATATTTTAGAAAATGAATTACAAAAATATAACTTATGGATGAATAAATCTAAAACAAATATATTTAAACTTCCACATGGTTTAGAAAGAAAATGGAAGAAAGCTTATTACAAAAATTGTATTTTACCAAAATTTAATTTAAAAATAGATGATTTTTTAACTGCATATTATTATTTGATAGAAATAGAAGAAGAATATCCCGGAAGTTCTATGATATCTAAATTTTTAGATAATCTTGTAGATAAAAAAGGTCATGTTATATTTTCTCATTTAAAAACAAAAGATAAAATAAAAATAATAAATCTATTATCATTATTAATAGATTATTCTCCTAGAATATTACCTCAAATATTTTCAATTATAGAATTATTAATAAATAATATTAGTAAGGAAACTGAATTTTATTTATTTGTCGAGGATTTTATTAATAAAATGTATTCAAATTTAGTTAATAGTAAAATGATAGATGAATATAGATTGATATGGATATATTTCTTTTCTAAAAAACATAATATCAATTTAATTAATGTAACTAATGATAAATTATTATATACATTAAATAATAATAAATTTATAAATTATATGGAAAATAGAACAGATATATTTGATAATATAGATATTGATACTAATATTTATAATGATAATAATATTAATGATTTTATATATAATCATGTTAGTATATTTAAAAAGATAAATATAAAACATTGAGATTGATCATTTTAATTTATGTTTAGTGTTGGGTAATAAACCGCACGTACATTGTACTATCCGTAATGGGTTGCAGTACCGTGCGGAAAGCCCATATTGCGAATACTGCGGGAAGGTGCCGACTGTAGGGAGTGTGTTAGCTATACGAGTAGTTTATTTGATGTTGGGGTTGTTTTTTCTACTTATATTTAGTTGTATTTAGTTGCAAAATGTGCGGTTTGGGTGTATTGTAGTATAAAGTTATAATGGGGGTGTTTTATACTATGAAAGTCAACAGTCAACAGTCAACAGTCAACAGTCAACAGTCAACAGTCAACAGTCAACTAATTTAAATAATTTTAAGAGTTATGTTAACTCTGATTTAAAAAATCAATCTTATGACTTATTAAAAAATTTAATTCAAAACTTCAAATCAAATTATTCACAGTATACAAATAAAAATTATAATGAAACGGAGACTAGAAGGGATTTTTTGGATCCGTTCTTTGAGGCGTTCGGTTGGGACGTTTCTAATAGGGCGGGTAAATCACAAATTTATCGTGATGTAATTCATGAGGATAAGGTGAAAGTGGGGAAGGAAACTAAAGCTCCTGATTATGCATTTCGTATTGGGGGGAATAGGGTTTTCTTTGTGGAGGCGAAAAAGCCCGGTGTTAATCTTAAAGAGGACAGTTTGCCTGCTTTTCAGCTTAGGAGGTATGGCTGGAGTGCCAAGCTTGGTATAAGTTTCCTCACCGATTTTGAGGAACTTGCTATTTATGACTGCACCAGAAAACCTAATGTTAATGATAAGGCCTCTACTGCTAGAATTGAATATATTCATTTTGAGGATTATTTAAAAAAATTTGATTTTCTTTATGAGATACTTAACAGAGAAAAAATTGAACAGGGCTCCCTTGAAAAATATATTGCGGGCACTTCTAACAAAAAAGGTACTGAAAGTGTTGATATTGATTTCTTAAGCACCCTTGACAATCTACGAACTAAACTCGCTTCTAATATTTCTAAATTAAACAAAGATTTATCTGTACGCGATTTGAATTATGCAGTGCAGCAGATTATTGACAGAATTATATTTTTGAGGGCCGCTGAGGACAGAGGTATCGAAGAGTATGGCGATTTGAAAAAAACTTGTGAGAATAAGAATGATAATTTTTACAGCAATCTATTAAAAATCTTTGAACATGCTGACGGCAGGTATAATTCGGGGCTGTTTGATTTTTCTAAAGACAGTATTAGCAGCAGTATTGAGATTGATAATAAAGTAATAAAAGAGATTATTAATGAGCTTTATTATCCTTTGAGTCCTTATGAGTTTTCTGTTATATCGGTTGAGATAATAGGGAATGCTTATGAGCAGTTTTTGGGCAAGACTATCACTATAGGGAAGAATCATAGTGCGAAGATAGAATTAAAACCAGAGGTGCGTAAGGCAGGAGGGGTTTATTATACACCTGAGTATATAGTTGATTATATAGTAGCGAATACGGTTGGGGAGGCTATAAAGGGGAAGAAGCCTGAGGAGATAGCGAATATAAAAATATTGGATCCGGCTTGCGGCAGCGGAAGTTTTTTACTTGGGGCGTATAAATATTTACTTAATTATCATATTGAATATTACAACAAGATAAAGGACAGGGCGAAGTTTAAGGGATCAAAAGAAGATGTAATAAAAGAGAATGGGGATTTAACAATTTGGATAAAGAAGCAGATATTACGCAACAATATATTTGGAGTGGACATAGACAGCAATGCGGTAGAGGTAACGAAATTATCATTACTTATGAAATGTTTGGATGGGGAGAGTCCAGCGTCAATACAGAACAATCAGGATTTATTTAATGAGCGAGCTTTACCGTCATTGGAGGACAATATCAAATGCGGTAATAGTTTAATAGGCAATGATTTTTACGAGAGCCAGTCTGTGCTTGATTTTGACGAGGAGACGCAATATAAAATAAATTGTTTTGATTGGGAGGACGAATTTAAAAATATTTTTAAAGGGGGCGGTTTCGATGTGGTGATAGGCAATCCGCCTTGGGTGCAGTCTAAATTTATAGATAAAGAATTAAAAAAATATTATTCTGAAAAATATTCATCTATTGGGAATCAATATGATTTATTTTGTTTATTTACAGAAAAAAGTTATTCACTTGTAAAAGATAATGGTATTAATTCTTTTATAATACCAAATAGATTTTTTACAAATGTTGACTATCAAAAATTTAGAGAATACATTATAAATAATTTTGGTATAAAAGAACTATTTTCTGTTGGTGAGCATATATTTTATAAAGTAGAAATGCCTAGCTGTATTTATATATTTACAAAGTCGCATAATGATAATATAAAATATAAATATTGTATAGGTCATTATTTAGATAACAATATAGTAGAAAATTCAATTTCTTTAGAAGAAATAAAAGAAGATAAAAACTTATCTTTTAAAATAACTACTGATAAATCTATTAATAAAATTTTAAATAAGATAAGAGATAATAAAGATGAATTTAGTGTTATTGCCAATAATGCCAGAGGTGTAGAAATAGGAAAAAATAGCGATTTAATTTTATTTGAGTCAGGTAGTAATAGAGAAAAATTTTTAGTTGGTGAAGATATATCAAGATATAGTATTAAATATAAAAATAGATATATAAAAACAGACGCTAAAGGAATTCAATATAAATCCCCAGATTTGTATAATGGTAAAAAGATTTTAATAAGAAAAACAGGTCATGGTATAAATGCAGTTTTAGATATAGATAACTATTGGGTAATACAGGTAATATATATTTTTAAATTGAAAGAAAATGTTGATGAAGATTATTTGTATATATTAGGGTTATTAAATTCTAAATTAATGTATTTTTATTATTATGAAACATTCGGAGAAAAAGATAAGCAAGCCTTTCCGCATGTTAGACAATCTCAAGTTTTAGAATTACCTATAAAAAGAATAAATTTTAATGATAAATCAGAAAAGGAAATTTATGACAAAATCGTTACTTTAGTTGACAACATCATCGCTTTAAACAAAAAGTTGTCCGTTGAGAAAAATCCTAATTCCATTACCATAATTAACAGGCAGATTAATGCAATAGATGGGCAAATAGATAGTTTAGTCTATAAAATTTATAATTTAGATGAAAGTGATATTAAGATTGTAGAGGGCGATAACTAAAAATGATAATTGTATAGTTTAGGTTTTGATAACTCGAATTATTTAAACAATAATAAGTTAAATTTTAAAATAGTTAACATTTAAAATAATATTATTCTAAATGTTTTTACATAAAAACTTTTAATAAATACGTTTTGACTGATAATAAATATTTTAGAGTCAAATAAAAAACTAGATAGCTTGTATATAACTGTAAATCTATAAAAAATCAATTTTTTGTAATTTTATGCGTTTTATGGTAAAAATAGCTTGACTTTTAAATTAGAATTTCGTATTATTAAAGTATAATTTTAACGTTTATAACTTTTATAAAAATAACGGAGGTTAAATTATGACGAAATTCAAGTTAATTTATAAAAACGACAATATTGAAATGATATTTCAAGGTCCAATAGAGGAACTAGATAGTGTGTTAAAAAAACTTAAAAGTGATTCTTTTATAGATATAAAAAATAATTATCATTTGTCTAGTTCTGTAGCAAATTCTCATAGAGTAGATACTAAAGATAATAAAAAAAATAATATAAAAAGTGATAAAAAAACTTTCAATGAAGAATGTTTAAAAGAAGAAATAACTATTAATGAAGAATATATAAAAAAATGGGTGGACTTCTACGGAGTAAATAATTCTAAAATTAAAAAGTCATATCAAAAAATTTTACTATTATTATATTGGATAAACGAAAATAAAGAACATTTAGGTGATTTTAATGTTAATAAAAACACAATATATAGTTTTTTATATCAAGCAGGAGATAAATTAAATTATTCATTACAAGATGCTATATATAATTCATCTAGAAAAGGAAGAGCATATTTAGAGAATAAAGATAATAATTATTATATATCACATAGAGGTATAGTTTTTATGAATAATATTATTAATGATGAAAACAAAGGAGAAACTATATGATTAATATAAATGAGTTAGAGTCGTTTTATCAAGTAATACCTGAAGAAGATAAAAATATTATTAAAAATATTATTATGTATATTGCATATTTTCTATATAGAAAAGGGCAAAAAGAATTTACAGCAAAAGAATTAAAAATATATATGGAGGAATGTAGTTTAATGCATTCAAATATAACGAAAGTTTTAAAAACAGAAGTAAAAAATAAAAATATTAATCAAAAGAAAAATAATAGAGGAATTTATAGTTTGAATAGAAATATAATAAATAAATTTGATAACTTATTTTCTAATATAAATTTTAATAATAAATATAATTATAATTTTGAAGAGTTTTATAATATAGTAAAACAACTAAATATAAAAGGTATAGAATATAAATCTTTAGAAAATAAAATTTTAGAATTAAAAAAAGCTCTTGATAATCAGTTAACATATTCAATTATATTTTTATCTGGTAGTATATTAGAAACTATATTTTTATATTATGCAAGAAATAATAAAGATTTTTTAAAAGCTAAATCTACTCCTAAATATAACCAAAATATAAAAAGTTTTGACCAGTGGAAATTAAATGATCTAATTATTGTTGCAAAAGAAATAGGCTTAATAAAAAAAGATGTAGAAAGTCAATGTCATATTATAAAAGATTATAGAAACTATATACATCCTAATAAAGAATTAAAAGATAATTTTGCTCCAGATCTTACGACAGCAGAATTATGTTTTATAGCATTATCTCCTACTTGTAAGCAAATATTACAAAATAAAAGTAAAATTAGCTAATTATATTACTTTGATTAAAATCTGTTACATAATTAAACTAATTTTATAAATAAAATATTGATTAGATTAAAAAAATTAAGTAAATACTGAGAATAGATGATCAATTAAATAAAACTTAATTACTTTTTTGCCTAATATGCGATAATGAACCGCACGATAGTTAGTATTAAATAATATTAAGTTATGTCGTGCGAAAAGCCCGTATGGCGAATACTGCGGAGTGCCCCCGACCAGAGGGAGTCCTTTAGGGCGACCGTAGGAAGTGCGTTAGCTAGGCGAGTAGTTAGCTAGGCGAGTAGCTTGAGACGATAAATTATTAATACTTTTCTTAAAAAAATTCCTCCTTATAGGCTTATTATTTAAAAAAATTTGTTTAACTATATAGGGTGTACCCTTCGGGTATTTCCTCGCTACGCTCGGTCAGGCGGCGGGAGTATAAATTTTAAAAATTTTGTTAGCTTTTTGGTTTCATACTTTCATTCTTTTTTAAAAAAAATTCCTCTTTATAGGCTTATTTCCCTAAAAAATTCTGTTTAACTTTAAAGGGCGGGTTAGGCTGGGAATACAAAATTTTAAAATTTTTTCTTATCCTTCCTTTTTTTAGTTCGGCGGCGGCGTTTGGGTGAGTGTTAGCGTTGGGGTTATGGTCTATGCGTGAGGCTGTGCTTAATTAGCGTCCTAACTTGCTATGAACCGCACACTGTTATATATTCTACACTATAAAACTATGCCGTGCGGAAAGCCCGTATGGCAAATACTGCGGAGTGCCCCCGACCGGAGTGAGTCCTTTAGGGCGACCGTAGGAAGTGCGTTAGCTAGGCGAGTAGTTGGGAAAGTCCGCTTTTTTTCGTGTTTTTTCTAAAAAAATTATATTTTTGGGCTTGTTTTGTTAAAAATGTTTGTTTAACTATAAGGGCGGGTTTGGGTGGGTTATAAGGTAAATTTCAAAAAAATTATTTTTCTTTTTTTCTGTATTTCCTCGCTACGCTTAGTCAGGGGGGTATAAGGTAAATTTTCAAAAAATTATTTCTGGGTTAGTTTCTGTTTGTGGGTTCGATTTTATATTTCTGGGTTGGCTTTTTAGTTAATTTTATTGTTTATGGTTGGGTAATTAGCTGCATACTTTACAGTACTTCCTTCGGTCGCGTACAGTTGACTGTCTGTAATGGGTTGCAGTACCTGCGGAATGCCCGTATGGCGAATACTGCGTTAGCTAGGGGAGTGGTTCAAATGGCTAGCTTGTTGGGTTGGGAAAGTCGATTTTTTTTTCGTAGTTCTTGAAAAAAATTTATATTTTCGGGCTTATTGTTTAAAAAAATTCTGTTTAACTATAAGGGCGTACCCTTCGGGTATTTCCTCGCTACGCTCAGTCAGGGGGTGGTTTATAATGAAAATTTAAAAAAATTTCTTTTTCTGCTTTTCTGTATTTCCTTGCTACGCTTAGTCAGGGAGGTATAAGGTAAATTTTCAAAAAATTATTTCTGGGTTAGTTTTGGTTTGTGGGTTTATTTTTATATTTCTTGGTTAGCTCTTTAGTTAGTTTGTTTTATGTTGGGTAATGAGCCGCACATATATTGTACTTGCTGTAAGGGTGAGCGTTACCGTGCGGAATGCCTGTATGGCGAATACTGCGTTAACTAGGCGAGTAGTATAAAGTATTACATGATATATCCAAATCATCGTTCCAAGAAATTCCGTATCCGCCAACATCAACTTTTACGAGATTAAATAAAGTTTTATCATTCAAAATTTCAAACTCTTTATGTTCAGGGATTAATTTTTTTATATCATAATATTTTATTTCTTCATTTTCAAATATTATTTCTAAAATGAGGTTATCTAAAGCTTTAACATTTTTAATTTTATGGAAAGTCATAATTACTCCAAAGGTGCTAATTGTTTAAAGTTTTGAGTATTCCAAATATTTAAAAGTTCGTCCTGATTATTTTTAGCCCATTCCAATACAAGCGAACATGCTTTATTAGGTAAATCGCCTTCTATCATTTTTAATTCATTGATATCAATAACACCAATATACTCACCATATATGGCATGAAAATGCGGAGGATTATGCTCTTTTTGCTGAAAATACATTTTGATAATGATACCATAAAATCTTGATATAACCGGCATTTTTAGTCCTTATTTTTTTGTTATTAATTTTAACATGCCGATTATCTTTTTACAAATTCTTATTTTTGTTTGATGTTTGGTAATAAACCGCATACTTTACAGTACTTCCTTCGGTCGCTTACATTGTACTTGCTGTAAGGGTTGGCTTACTGTGCAGAAATCCCCCACAGTGAGTGTTTAGAAAATATTGTCTTTTATGTTCGGAAGTAAATTGTAAATTGAAGTACCTATAACACTTTCAAAATACGATTTTATTTCAAATACTCTTTTCCACCTCAATGCACTTTGAGGAAATGTTCCGTATCTTAAAGCAGCATCAACGAATCTTTTTTCAAGCAAACAAAATCCAGAAGGCAAAGCAAGACAATCGCATAATTGAATAAGTAAATCATAATCATCATATACAGCATTGGCAACGAAATTTTTTAAAAAGTTGAAATCTTCTTCAGACATATCAAATTTTCCTATTGCAGTATTTACATCTTGTATCATAAAGGCATGAGTTATGCATATTTGAGCCATTTTCTCCCAGCCGTAATTAATGCAGTATTTGTATCCGTCTATTAAATGCCTTTCTGCACTTATACCAGTGTATCTTCCTATATCATGTAAAAGTCCGAATATATATGAATTATCCTCATCTAATTTTTTATCTGTTGATTTTTTATTATATTCAGAGGCTATTATCCTCGCAGCTTTAGCGACATATCTTGAATGTTCAGCCCAAGGAGTAGGGTTTGATTTGTATGCTTTGTTTAATTCGTATTCGGCTCTATCTAAATCTAATATTTCCATCATTATTTCCTATATTTAGATTAATTATAATAATACAACTTTTTGATGAAAAATAAATATTTATAGGGAACTTTTATTATAATTTTTTCGTCTAATAAAGCAAATAAAATAATGGGTAACTACTATGTTAAAAAAAATCACTTTTATAATTTCATCTATATTATCACTTTTTTTATTGAGTTCATGTTCTCCGGCATTTGATAGAATGTTTCATACTCCTCCATACCATCCTCATGTAAGGAATTATTTTGATTTTCCAATGTTGTTTGGACCGCATTTTGGTATTCATGGCATACTTAGTATTATAATAAAAATATTAATAATTGTTGCTTTAGTTTTCCTAGTAAAAATGCTTTATAATAAGGATAAAAACAATAAAAAAGAATAGTTAATTTTATATAAAAAACTAAAAATTTTTAAGTTTGTCAACCGCGAGCTGTGGCACCTTTCTGCACGGTATCACTTATTCTTAACAAATGTCCTCTATATGTGCGGCTGATTACTTATTATTGTGTAAAAATTAATAATTTATATTATATGTAAAACAAAGTTAGTGTTATTTAGTACTTATTTAATTATTTGCACTTTCGCGAAGCGTATACGAGTTTATCGAGGATATAGGTTCTTGACGAAGTCCGCCTCGCGAAGCGTGCCTACGGCAGGCGTGCGGCGGGAAAAAGTTGACTAAAAAATGACAAACTTAAAAATTTTTAGTATATATACTTTTTATAATAGTTTTCTATTAAAATAAAAATATATATTTTGTTATGCAATTATATGAATAATATAAATTTCAAATATTATTTATTAGTAGTTTAAAAGGAATAAAAATTTATAATAAAAACTATTGAATATTTTTTAGAATTTAATATCATATTTGCGTAATATTTTTATGATTTAAATTTACGAAAAAATGAAAAACTTTATTACTTTCATAGTAAGTAGACTACAACAGTATTTGTTACATTGGTATCCATGTTCATAATTGGATTTATCAGTAAGACTCAGCATAAATTATCTTCCAAATATGGAAGTTCCTATTATAAGCATAAAAACTACTTATGATAATGCCGGAGCTGAGGAAGTAGAGAAATCTGTTACAAGAATAATTGAAAGTGCTGTGTCATCCGTTAATAATGTAAAGACTATCAAATCAAAATCTAAAGAATCAGAGTCTAATGTTGAAATAGAATTTAATTGGGGAACGGATTTACAGACTGCTGCTGATGATATAAGAGAAGCCATTGATATGATTAGATCCTCTTTGCCTGATGATGCAGATAATCCAAATATATCTAAATTTTCAACCGATTCAGAGCCTATAATGAATATCGCCTTTTTTGGTACGGATAATTTAGCATCTCTCTATGATTTAGTTGATAGTCAAATACTTACAAGATTAGAGCAGGTTGAAGGAGTAGCACAAACAGAAATAAGAGGCGGATTAAAAAAGATAATTTGTGTAGATATAGATTTAAATAGACTTAATGCGTATTCTATAAATATTAATGATATAGTACATACATTATCTTTAGAGAATCAGAATGTTGCAGGCGGTGAAACTTATGAGGGTGTTTATAAATATAATATAAGAACAACAGGAGAGTTCAAAGAAGTTAATGATATTGAAGATGTAGTTATAATGCTAAAAAATCAAGTTTATCCTGTAAAGGTGAGAGATATAGCCTATGTACATAAGGATTATGAAGATGATTCAGAAATCGTTCGTATAAACGGACAAAAAGCTTTAACTATTGCCGTAACTAAAGAATCCAGCGGAAATATTATACAGATAGCAAGAGATGTAGAGAAAAGGCTCAGTACTATTAATTTACCTTCAGGTGTTTATTATCAAATACTTTTCAATAGTTCGGATACAATAAAGAATTCTATTCATAATGTTTTGAATACAGTTTGGCAGGGAGCTTTATTTGCTGTATTAGTTCTTATGATATATTTATGGGATATAAGAAGCGTATTTATAATAAGCATATCAATACCTGTATCAGTAATAACTACTTTTATATTGATGTATTTTTTTAATATCACTATTAATGTAATATCTCTTTCAGGGCTTGTGCTTGGTGTAGGAATGATGGTTGATAATTCTATAGTAGTGTTAGAAAATATTTTTTATTACAGCAATTATTATTCTAAATATAATATTAATAAAAATGATAAAAGAACTATTAAAATAAATAATATAAAATCTTCTATAATAGGAACAAGTGAAGTATCCATAGCAATAACAGCTTCAACTTTAACAAGCGTATGCGTATTTCTTCCTTTTTTGTTTGTTAAAGGACAAATGGGGCAGATGTTCAGCGATTTATGTGTTACAGTTTCTATATCATTATTAACTTCTCTCTTTGTAGTTTTGACTATAGTACCGCTTTTAGCTTCAAGATTAAATAAATTAAATCCTGATAGTAAATTGAATTTATTATTAAAAAAATCAGAAAATTTCTTTAATAAAAATCTTCATAATAATGTAGAAAAATTTTATGTAAGCACTTTAGCGATAGTGATAAAAAATAAAAAGAAATCATTCGCTTTAATATCTATTCTATTGACTATATCATTATTTTTATTGTTAATGAATATAGGTAAGGAAGGCTATCCTGTATCAGATGAAGGTACTATTATATCAAGGTTAAGACTTCCTGTAGGGGCTAGGGTAGAGTTTACTGACATGTTTATAAATAAAATGGAGCATGATATAGATAGAGAAAATAGAAGAAAACTTGATATTACTCATTATATAGAAAGTATAAGAAATAAAATTAATGGATATCCCGGAAGAATAGAACTTAATTCTGAAAATACAGCTATGGGAAAACCTAAAAATTACAGTGCAATCATTATAGAGCTTGTAGGAGATGATCTTGACAGGGGATATGATGTGGCAAGCAATGTTATAGCTGCAGTTAATAATGTTGATGGAGTTAGAAATGTATTGATAAAAGAAGATGATTCAAATCATGAACTTATTTTTGATGTAGACAGAGATTTAGTATCTAAAATGGGTATCAATATTAATACTATTGCAAATATTATAAGAACTTCTTTTAGCGGTACAACAGCAAGCAAGATGACTTTAAATAATTCTATATATGTTGATACTGATATAATAGTTCGTTTGGAGGATAGAAACAGAGATGATATTTCAAGCATTCAAAAGATGATGATACCTACTTCAAATGGTATAGTACCTATATCATCACTTGTAAGCATACATAAATCTACAGGTCCTATAGAAATTAATAGAAAGAATGATAAAAGAATAATAGAGATAAATGCTAGTGCTTATGGAAGACCTATAAATGAAATCATTACAGATATTAGAAAAGAGCTTAATAAAATATATATACCAAGCGGATTTTCTGTTAATTTTTCAGGAGATTATGAGGATATGCAAGAAGCATTCGTTCAATTAATAGTATCTTTAATAATGGCTTTAGTATTCGTATATGCAATAATAGCAGGACAATTTGAATCTTATATTACGCCTTTTGTTATATCTTTGGCTGTTCCTTTTGCATTATTCGGGGCTTTGATATTCTTGTACTTTTCAGGAAATACTTTAAATGTTTATAGCGGAATAGGTATTATAATGCTTGTAGGAATAGTTGTTAATAATGGAATAGTTTTAATAGATTATATGAATAGAGTTGTAATAGAAAGAAATATAAGTTGGGATAATGCTGCATTAGAGTCATGCAAAATAAGATTAAGACCTGTACTTATGACATCATTAACTACAATATTAGGATTATTACCTATGATTTTTGAAATAGGAAGCGGAAGCGAAATGTACAAACCTTTAGCAATAGCAGTTTGCGGAGGGCTTATATTTTCTACGATGTTCACTCTTATAATAATACCTTCTGTTTATTCTAGCTTCAGAAACAGATTCAATATAAAAATACGTGAAGATTAATTATTTATAAAAATAAACTACTGCATTTTGAATAAAATTAATAATATAATGAAAGTTTATATAAAAAATTATAGCATGATTTATTTTTATAATAAATGTTTTATATACCTAAACAACTATATTTTGTCAATTTTAGTTTTTTCAATTTTATTGTTTGTGGTGGCTTTGCCCCCACACCCCCAGTTCTTTTGTTGGCACAAAGAACCAAAAAGACTGCATTTTTAGGCTATATCCTATATTTAATAGGCATGTTTTTAATATAAAGTTCTAGCAAGTGCATTTTTATCTACTTTTTTGTGCGGCAAAAAAGTAGATAATTCTATATAAATTGCATCAGTAACTGTATTTGTTTCAGTATATACTGTATTATTTATATAGAATACAGTCTTTCACATGCGGCGGAAATACGTTATAAACTATATTTAAATTATTATAAATATAATAAAAAATATTTTTAATATAATTATATGATTATATCAACTTTTTTTGCCACACACGCTATGCTGGCTTCGCCAAAGTTGCAAAAAAGACATGGTATTTTATTCAATGAGTAGTATTACTATTTAATTATAATATAATTATATTTGCCCGCCCTTTAGCCTTATAATACTATTCTGTAATTTTTACACTATTTTTCTTAATTAAATTTAACTGATATTTTAGCTGCCCACCCAAAAGTTTTTTAAATTTGTAATATTCTTACCGCACGCAGAATAAGATAAAAAATATAGATTTGTTTTTAATTCAGATTTTTATTATATTATAAATTTAGTTTACCGTGCGTTAATTAAAATTATAAATCTAATTAACACTTGGGTGGGTGTGCTTTTTCAATGTACGCAATAAAGCCAATTTAAATTTATATTTTTAATTAAAACAATAAATTTAAAAGGGCGGGTATTAGAATAAAGTTAAAATTCTATATAATTATTTTTAGAATCTATAATGCCTGTTTTTATATCGCAGTTAAAAAATTTTGCTAATAATTCAGCAAGCTCATCTCTAGCCTTGATAGCTTTATCATCATTAATACCAATAAAAGCGTCTATAGGAAATATTATATTTGAAGAGTTTTCAGTGATTTTTCCATATTCGCTTTGTCTCCATATCCATCTTCTAGTTCTTATATCATGAGCAACAGCATAAACTAATTCATTATTATCAACTTTTTCTGTTTCAGTTTCACCAAATGGAAGGAATGTATCATCATTTACAGAATATCTAATATAAAAATTTTCAT
Source organism: uncultured Brachyspira sp. (assembly GCF_944393015.1). Taxonomy (GTDB): domain Bacteria; phylum Spirochaetota; class Brachyspiria; order Brachyspirales; family Brachyspiraceae; genus Brachyspira. The sequence continues at coordinate 95,396 of NZ_CALXYQ010000005.1, read as the reverse complement.
TATTCATAGAATCTAAATCATGAGCACCCATAGGAAGTTTATATTTAATAGAAACAGCATTAACTAAATCTACTATAGAATTTATTTCAGGCATTCCTTTCTTTTTTGATATTCTTGTGAGTAATGCTTCTATAGAACACATGAATTTATTAGGATTGATATTTAGTTTTTGAAAAGCATCTCTATAACATTTTATATATTCGCTTTCTTTTACTTTTATATTCTCAAATTCTTTTTCAGCATTTGAAATACTTTCTTTAAGCATTATTGATATATCATTTATTTTATTTTGATTGTTAATTCCTTTTGCAATTATTACAGCAACACACATATCATTTAGAGTTTCGAATACTCTATCTTCTATTATAAATTTCATGATGAATCCTAATATTTAATTATTATTTAGATTGAGATTATTTTTTATTTGATTAATAAAGATAATATGTTCTTAATAAAAAAATAATTAGTCTAAGTAAATAAATAACTTAAACTAATTATTTTTATACAATTTACTTTCATGCATTATTTTTTTAAGCCATAACGTTTTTTAAATTTATCAACTCTTCCAGCTGTATCAAGAATTTTTTGTTTTCCTGTAAAGAAAGGGTGGCAGTTATGACAAATATCTACGTGTAAACTTTTTTGTACAGAGTGAATTTTAAAGTTAGCACCGCAAGCACAGTTTACATCTGTTTCAAAATATTGAGGATGTATATCTTTTTTCATCTTTGCTTCTCCCATTAAAAGTAAAATATAAGTAAGTATATATTATATTATAAAATCTTTCTTTTTGCAATACTCTAAAATAATAATTTTTTATTATTGCTTTAAAACTTATATCATAACTAATATTTAATTTAGTATTGTAAAGCTAATTATAAAAATTGTGAGCCTCTAGCAAGTTTACTTGACAGAGCCTTTTGTCATAGGTACACAAGTGAGTCGCAGTCACCAAGTAGGTTATTATAGGCAACACCTACATATATACGAGCATAACAATAATAAAAATAATAAATTTAATTGAAAATATTTCCTACCTTTCACTAAATTTAAAGTAATTTATATCATTAACTATATCTTCAGTCATATTTTTTACCTCATTGCTCGAACTAGCACTTTCTTCAGCTATTGATGAATTTTCCTGAGTAATGCTATTTAAAGATATTATAGTTTGATTAATCTGCATTATACTATTTTGTTCATTAAGAGCAGTTGTGCTTATTTCAGTTAGTATATTAACTACTTCCTTAGCAGAAGATGAAATTTTCTGAAGAACATCTGTAGAATATGCTACTGACTCATTACCATGTTCTATTTTAGCAACGGTATCATTTACTATCTTTGTAATATTATTAGCAGCTTCATTAACTGTTTGTGCCAGAGAACGAACCTCGCTTGCTACCACAGCAAATCCTCTTCCTTGTTCTCCTGCCCTTGCAGCTTCTACTGATGCATTGAGAGCTAATATATTAGTTTGAAAAGCTATTGACTGAATGAGTTTTGTTATATCCGATATTTGTTTACTAGATTCTGATATTTCAGCCATATTATTAGATATAACATTAACAGCCTCTACTCCGGTTAATGTAGAATTAGCTACTTCTAAACTCATATTCTTAGCATGTTCCGTATTAACAGAAGTATTTCTTAGAGAGTTAGATAAACTTTCTGTTGAAGCTGATAATTCTTCCAATGATGCTGCTTGAGATGTTGTTCTATCTGATAAATTTTTGCTTCCATATTGTATAGTATCAATAGAAGAATTTATATTATTTATATTTTCTTTCAAATTATAAACAATTTTTCCTATATTGTCCTGCATGCTTTTTATGTTTTTATACAATTCTGCAGTCTGATCTTTTTTAGAAAACATTTTTTCATTGAAATTACTATTGAAATAACCATCATTCATTAGTTTTATATTTGCTATAGCCTGATCTAAAGAAGCTGTTATAGGATTAACTATTACAACAACTAAAATACTTTCCAACAAAATTATTATTATAAGAACAAATAATAATATAAACATAAGTGCTTTTATTTGATTTTGTACCTGAGATAAATTTCCGCTTAATACTATACACCAAGGAACAGTTTCCAATTTTTGTACCATATACCAATTATTTTTATATATGTTGGTATAGTTTTTACCATCAACTATATATTGCTGAATATTTGGGAAATTAATATCATTGAATATTTTATTATTTTCATTTAATATTTTATTTTCATCTGTATTATTAATAAACATACCATTTTTAGTAACTAAATTGACATTTTCTTCATAAATGGTATTCTGAACTATATCATCCATTTTAGCAAAGTCTATAGCGACTACACCTTTTAATTGATTATTATTTGTGTATACAGCTTTAGCAAAAGTTATACATATTTTTTTTGTAACAAAATCAACATAAGGATCCGTTATATAAATATTCTTGTTGTTGCCTACTGCCGATTTGTACCAGCCTCTTGAAGTTTGATCATAGTCTGGAGGGAAAGGTTCTAAAGAGTTTATAAAAATACCTCCTGTAGGATATGGTACAGTGTCTCCAAAATATATATTCATATAATCATCGCTAAGTTTTGATATATTTGTTATTGTTTCTCCAAAATATTCATAGGGTAAATCATCTATTTTAAGATAAGAATCTAAAATATCTATAACCTCATTTACATTATTTAATTTTGATTCTATTAAGTCATGTATGCTTACTGCTTTAAAAGTTTTAGTACTAAAAAAAGAATTAATATAAATATTCCTATAAACAAATAATATAAATACATAATAGTTAAAAATACAGCAAATGGTAAAATAAATTTTATCATTAAAGATATTTTTTTATTTTTTTACATATCAGTGCTCCAATTATATATTATATATATAATATAATATAAAAAAGTGAGAAAATATAAATAATTATAATTTTCTCACTTTTTAGTATTTTTTATAATATTTATATTTTTTAATTGTTCACAACAGTATCATAATAGTTAACTATATACCAATAGTCTCCCATTCTTCTTAAAACGAAAGTTCTTTTTACAACAGGATCATAAATATCGCCTGTATCTGCATTAAAGTATCTATGATAAAGAGTAGCTTCTACTTCAGCTTTTTGCAAACCATATTCCTGAGTAACTGTAGTTTTATCTATTGTATAATTTAAAAGTGTGTAAGTTACAGCAGGATCATACTCTTTTCTAATCATATCAAGTACAGAAGTATAATGTTCTCTAAGTTTAGCATCTTTAGTAGCAATTATATCTCTTTGAAGTTCTGCTATAAATGCATTTCTTACCTGTCTGTCATAAGCAGAAGTTAAATATTTTTTAAACTCTTCAAATAGAAGTTTTCTGTCCTCAGGCAAAGAAGTTCTATAGAGAATATCAAATCTTATAGCAAGCTCTCTTATATTGCTTGATTTATAAGCCATTTCCAAATTATTTAAGAAATTATTTCCAAAATTAGTTCTTAACATGTCGGCACTTATATTATCTGAGAATTGAGTTCTTAAATAGTTTTCAAAACTTAATTCTCTTGCTTTTTGACGAATTCCAGTATCTGTAAAATCCTCCAAATATGCATTACTGTAATTGTTTCTATAAGTTTCATAGTATCTTTGGCTTATGCTTATTATAGAAGGCATATGCATATAAGTGTAATAATTAGTCCAATCTCTATTTTTCATAGCAGTTAAAGTGTTGGATATAATGCTTGATGGAGCATAATCATATAAAACACCTTGATGCTGAGAAAGATTGTTATTGTTAGTTACATAAACAGGTGCAGTATTTGTTTGTGTCTGATATACTCTTGCAGCTTCCAATAAGAAATAAGCAGTATCAGCATGCATAGAGAAATTATCACTTATTTCAGGCATAGGGTTGAAACTGCATTCTATTCTATATCTGCCTATTTTGTCGAAATGGAACCAATTATTTAAATCTATATAATATGAGAAAGTTTCTCCCTCATTAAGAGTTACTATTCTATCTTGAGAATTATCTAAGTTTCTTTCACTTTTATATTTCCAAATAGTATAATTATCTGATGATACTACAGGATTATTGTAATTATCATAAACCGTAAAGCTATAATTATTAAATGGATTAACTGAATTTGTAAAGCTTATAGTTCCCTTCTTAGCATGTATTTTTATTTCCATAGTTATAGGTTCATTTAATCTATATCTATTCAAATCAAAATTCATACTTATTGTGTAGCTTGAAGGAGAAACTACATTATCATTAGGATAAATTCTTTTTATCTTATCCAAAGTAATTGTATCCAAAAAGTTGTCATTTTGAGCGAATATATTAGAAAAGCTCATTATAAATAAAAGTAATAATATTCTATATTTCATATCTAATTACCTTAAAAAAATACTATTATTATTCTTTATCGGCAAAAAAGAAAATAACATGAGAAAAATTATATATGATTATTATATCATAATATAAATTAAAAATATATATAGTGATGTCTGTTAATCAAAATAGTAAGATTTGAAAATTTATTTACATTCCCGCCCATTATTTTTTATTAATTTATTTTGAAATAGAAATTTAAATTTGTTTTTTGTTACTGTAGAAATTATAGCCCCGCCCTAGATTTTTTTTAATTTATAGCATTATATACCGCACGATGAGCAAATTTTAAAAATATTGTTTTATTTTGAATTATAATTTTTATTATAATTCAAATTTAGCTAACCGTGCGTATAAAAAAGTTATAATTCTTTGTTTATCTTTATCAAAGCACGTTCTATTATATAATGATTAAAATCAATGCTGTCCTTCATAGCTTCATATAATTTGAAAGAACTTATTATAGATTTATGCATAGTTTCATCTTTAAAATCAAAACCTTCTGTTATAGTCTTGATAGTCTTTTGCATAGTTATTCCTAAGAATTCATTTACTTTGCTTATAGTGAGTATTTTAGCATCGGATTCATCTAGTTTGGAAATAAGTTTATCTACTTTTCTATGCCTTGATAGATCATCATTTATCGTATAGCATAAATTAATTGCCTCTTCAACATAAGGCTTTAATGATACTATTTCTTTATCTATTTTTATTAATCCATTTTTTAAATTCTCTAGTATTTTTGTTTTGTCTGATGTATTTCTGTCATTTTTGTCTATTTGTATGTTTATGTCATCAAATTTATCTATGAGTTCCTGAAGTGTAATATTCTCCATTGCTTTTATTATTACACCGCCTTCAGTGGCATTGTAGAATTTTATTTTACTATTATTAGCACATTGAGCTTCATACCAATTTCTGTACATATCGAATCTTGAATCAGTAAATACACTATCTCCATAAATATTTTTCTCTTCTCTTAAATTTCCGGAAACAAGCACTTTATATATTCTACTGTCATAGGAGTCTAACTTTCCTATTTCAGTAAAGAAATTCTCTTCATGATAGCTTCCTTTTATATGAGTTTGATGATTAGGAAAAGACAGATCCAAACCAACCATTATTATAGGATTAGCACCTATTTTTACAGCAAAATCATAAGCAGCAGTGGAAACGCTTCCTCCCATAGTGATATCGCCTCTATCCCCTAAAGGCTTCATAAAATATTTTGCAAGCGGGAATATTGAGTCTATAAAAAATATTGAGCCATTGAATGATTCTACAGCCTCATGATCAACAGAAGATTCGGATATTAATACAGTATCTTCAAAATGAATATTCCTAAAATATTTAGAGTTTTTCTTTTGAGGGTCTATAGTTATAACGAAATGAGGAGATATGCCATGCGATGATAATGGCTTCATTGCAGTATCAACCGCTATTATTATTGCTTTGTTTTTCATCTCTTTTAATTTTGTAATATTTTTCTCAAGCGAAGGTCCTGCTGATACTATAACTGCGGGAATATCTTTGTATTTATTAAAAAATCTATTGACTCCGTAATGAGTGGCAATTTCAACTGCATTAGAAGCTATATTATAAGCCCAAAGTTTATCAAATCTTGAAATAGTGTTTATATTTATGATTTTTTTATCTACTACTGAAAGTACTTTACTTTGATAATGCAAGGCTTCTTCAGCAAATAATATGGCATAAGACCTTGTAATGAAAAATTTTACCTTTTTTGTTGTTGTCAATGATATAAACTTCTCTATATCCTCATCATCATTTCCGCCTATAAAAAAGGTGATTTTATCATCTTCAAGTATTTTATCTAATTTAAAATTATCTATTAAAGTATTAAAAAAATTTATATCAGGTTCAATCACAGCAACAGAAACATTTAATTTTCTAACAGCATTAATTAAATATCCTCCCCCCATTCCAAATACAAATACTAAATCTAAATCTTCATCATTTTCAATTTCTTTTATCAAAGTGTTAGCCTCTTTTACTGGATCATAAGCACTATGAAGAAGTATTTGTTTGCCGTTTTTTGCTGCTTTGGCAGAAGGTTTTTGTGATTTTGTTTCTATTACCTGTAAAGTTATATCTGATTCTTTAGCATTATTAAGCATATTAATAAAGTCATAAGGATATGCTCTGATATTTTTATTTATTGCTTCTAAATTGATTTTTCTAATTTCATTCATAATATATTATAAATTTCTTCTTATTTATTTATATTTATTTTTTATTTTGTTATCGGCGAGTTATAAAAAGAGTTTAACCATTTGTAATAATGTTTATTTATATAGTTATGATTTTCTTTCTATTATGTAATTTGCTAATTCTATTAATATATTTTTAGCTTCACTATCTTTATAAGGCTTTAAATATTCAATAGATTTTTCAATTACTTTTTTGGCTTCTTCTTTTGCACCTTCTAGTCCGAACTGTTTTACATAAGTGAGTTTTCCTTCTTTTTCATCTTTACCAACAGTTTTTCCTAAAGTTTCATTGTCTGAAATAACATCGAGTATATCGTCCTGAATTTGAAAAGCTAGTCCTATAGCTTCTCCGTATTTTGTTATATTTTCTATATCATTATCATTTTCTGAGGCAATAGCTCCTAGTCTTATAGCACCTCTTATCATAGCACCTGTTTTTTTAGCATGAAGTATTTTAAGCATATCAAAATTGATTTCTTTTTCTTCATAATATAAATCTATAAACTGCCCCATAACCATTCCATTTATTCCGGCAGCATAACTCAATTCAAATAAAAGTTTTCTTAAAGTGCTGTCTTTAACATCTGTTTTTGAAAGTAATTGAAATGCATGAGTTAAAAGTCCGTCGCCTACAAGTATTGCATTAGCTTCGCCGTATTTTATATGTGTAGTAGGTTTTCCTCTTCTTAAATCATCATTGTCCATAGCAGGCAAATCATCATGAACTAAAGAATATGTATGTATAAGCTCTAATGCTACTGCAGGTATTATTGCTTTTTTATAGTTGCCGTTAAAAAGTTCGCATGCTAAACATGTAAGTATAGGTCTTAATCTCTTTCCGCCCGCATCCAATGGATATTTAAGCATTTCTATGAAGCTATTTTCTAATTCTATGCTGCTTTTATCAAATACATTGTCAATAGTTTTATTTATTTCTTCTAGTCTTATATTCATATATTCTTTAAGATTCATAATTCAATCCTGTTTTTGATGATTTTATTTATTATTAGGTATTATATAGATAGTATATAATAAGAAGTGAAAATGTAAAGAATAAAAATAATATAGTTTTATATAACTTATAGTTTATTAAGTTTAGAAATATTTACTTTTATTAGCTTTTTGTTATAATTTTCGCATGAGAAATATTAACAGAATGAATGATTACTTTGTACGCTATCTTTTGGGTTCTCTTGGTAATGAAGATATACTTGAAAATATAGTTAATTGCGTACTTAGAGATTCAGGATTTCAAGAAGTACATAATTTAGAAATAATTAATCTGCATAATTTACCAGAAAACATTAATTTAAAAGAGTCAGTTCTTGATGTTAAAGCAATTACTAAAGACAATAAAAAAATCATTATAGAAATACAATTATCAGGCAATATAGATTTTGTTAAAAGAATATTCTATTATATATCAAAAAATATTGTTAGTGAATTAAATGAAAATGAATCTTATGATATTATTAGTCAGGTAATAAGTATTAATTTTGTGAATTTTAATATGGACTTTTATGATGAAGGTAAAGCTCATAGATGTTTTAAATTAATAGACACTGAAAATCATAAGGTATCATTAGATATGATGCAAATGCATATAATAGAAGTACCAAGATTTATAAAGATTCTTAATAATTCAAATATAAATGATATCAAGAAAAGTAAGATATTATCTTGGATAGAGTTTTTTACGGTAAAGGATTTAGATAAAGTTAAAGATAAATTAAAGGAGGCAAACAGCATAATGTCAAAAGTAATAGATAAATATGAGAGATTTATATCAAGTGAAGAAGAAATGGAAGTTTATAATGCTAGAGATGCATTTTTATATGGGCAAACTATAATGCTAAAAAAAGAGAGAGAGGAAGGTATAAAAGAAGGTATAAAAGAAGGTATAGAACAAGGGAAAAAAAATAAAGCTTTAAGTATAGCTAAAAGTCTTAAAAAATCTGGTTTAGATATTAAATTTATTAGTGATAATACAGGTTTAAGTATAGAGGAAATAGAAAAATTATAATAAAAATTATAGATATTAATTTTATATAAATTAAAAAAGGAAAAAAAACATGAAAATATTAGTTATAGGTTCTGGTGCCAGAGAGCATGCTATTTGTAATAATTTACTTAAGAATAAAAAAGTTTCAAAAGTTTATTGTGCTCCGGGAAATGCAGGCACAGCAAGAGAAAAAAATTGTGAAAATGTTAAAATTTCTACTATAGATGAGATTTTAAATTTTGCTAAAAAAGAAAGTATTGATTTAACTATTGTAGGAAGCGAAGAGATGCTTGTATATGGAATAGTAGATAAGTTTGAGGAGAATGGACTTAAAATATTCGGACCAAATAAACAGGCCGCTATACTTGAAGGTTCTAAGGCTTATGCTAAAGATTTTATGAAGAAGTATGGAGTTAAAACTGCTGAATATGAATTATTTAATGATTATAATAAAGCTAGTGAATATTTAAATAAATGCAGTTATCCTATAGTTATAAAGGCTAGCGGTCTTGCTTTAGGTAAAGGTGTTTTAATATGTCAAGATAAAGAAGAAGCTAAAAATGCATTAGAAGATATAATGGTTAAAAAGATTTTTAAAGATGCTGGAAATGAAGTTGTAATTGAGGAGTTTTTAGAAGGAGTTGAAGCTTCTATACTTTCTGTAACTGACAGCAATATTATAATACCTTTTATATCAGCTAAGGATCATAAAAAAGTTGGTGATAATGATACTGGAAATAATACAGGCGGAATGGGTGTTATTTCTCCAAATCCTTATTATACAAAAGAGGCAGAAGAATTATTCATTAAAGATATATTAGAGCCTACACTAAAAGGAATAAAAGCCGAAAAAATGTCTTTTGCTGGTATTATATTCTTTGGGCTTATGATAACTAAAAAAGGCGTATATTTACTTGAGTATAATGTTAGAATGGGGGACCCTGAAACTCAGGCAGTGCTTCAGCTTTTAGAAACTGATTATTTATCTATAATAGAATCAGCTATGAAAAGAGAGTTATCAACTTTAAATATCAAATGGAAAAATAAACATGCATGCTGTGTTGTAATGGCTTCAGGAGGATATCCTGCTTCTTATAATAAAGGATATAAAATAGAAGGCATAGATAAAATAAACGGACAATGTTTTATAGCTGGTGCTAAATTAGATGGAAATAATAATATAATTACTGATGGCGGAAGGGTTCTTAATGTTGTTAATATTGCCGACAGTTTAGAAGAAGCTAGAAAACTTACTTATGCCGACATTGAAAAAATAGATTTCAAAGATAAATACTATAGAAAAGATATAGGATTAATAAAATAAATATATTTTATAGCTATTAATTTGGGTTATATTAAGGAATGTAATTTAACTTAATATAACCCTTTATATTATTCTCTTATAATATTTACAGTAGCATCTATACCTAAAGTATTTCTCCATTCATCATCTGATGCACTACTGCTTGCGGGTATATATACTGTTTTTAAAGGGCATCCAGCAAATACACTTACGCCTACAGTTATTGATGCAGGATTATCATTTAAGAATCTAATGCTTTCAAAATTTTTGCTATAATAAAAAGCAAATTTTCCTATTTCTTTTATAGATGCTGGTATAGTTATAGTATTAAGAGATCCGCAGCTTTCGAACATACTATTAGGTATTGTCTCCAAATTATTTGGTAATTTTACACTTACTAAATTCTCACAGTCTCCAAAGGCACTTTTACCTATAGAAGTTACAGAATCAGGAATTTCAATACTTGCAAAGCCGCATTCCTTTAATGCTAATTCACCTATTGTTTTTAATGAGTTAGGGAGTTTCAGTACTTTTAAATTTTCGCATCCTATAAGTCCTCTGTTGCCTATTGTTATCAAATTACTTGGAAGTGTTATTTCTGTTAATTCAGGACAATAAATGCTATATTCTCCTATTTCTGTTATAGTGTTAGGAAATGTTATTTTTACTATTGACTTATTTATAGCATTTGCCCCAAACAAATTATCTGGTATTTTATTGTTTGGGAAAATTACATTATCAAGAGATATTTCTATTTTTATATTTTTTAAAGAAATTTTTTCAAGCATTTGAGTTATTGAAGTCCAAATATCATATTTTTTTGTTGATGTGCCTGTAAAAATTAATTTGTATTGCCCATTATGATCTGCAGCATATCTTTTTAATGCTTCTTCCATATTTTGAGGATTAGCTTCATCTATTTCAAGAGTATATTCCAATTTTGGTGTATCTGAAATTTTTTCTACTAATGTTATAGAATTTCTGCAAGATGATAATATTATTAAAAGTGTTGTGAGAATTATCTTTTTCATACTAAATATTATAACAATTATTTATTATAAATGTTAATAAATAATTATTTAATTTATAATTAAATTTTATTTTTTCTAAATCAATTAATCTATATGTATTGAAAATTTAATAAACTTTCATTTATGTAAATAAAATTAAAATACTTATATTCTTAAAGTTAGATTTTTAGTTTTATTTTAAATCCCACCCTTTATACTTTTTAATTTTTTCTGATATTTTTATATTATATTTATTTTTTATTTTAATCTGTAATTATAGCACCCACCCAAAATTTTAATAAGATTTATAATATCTTAACCGCACGCAGAGCAGTACTATAAATATAAATGAATTAATAATAACATTTAAACTATATAATAAATTTTGTTCACCGTGCGTTAAAGAAATAAAAAATTTAATTTAAACTTGGGCGGGTTCTATATTTTCTGATTTCGTTTATAGAAAATGATTAGTTAAAATGCATATAAATTTATTAAGGAAAGAGGGCGGGGTATATAATAAAAATTGTGAGCCTCTTGCAAGTTTACTTTACAGAGATTTATAGCTAACAATTTTTATTAGCTATAATAAATAATAAAAATTTATTTAATAGGAGTATATCCAGACTTTTCAACTAAATACTGACCTTGTTCTGAAAGTATAAAATCTATTAATTTCTGCACATTAGGATTTTCTTTAATAGCTCTTTTAGTTGTTGCCGCATAAAATGTGCTTGATAAACTATAAGAACCATTTTGTATATTTTCTTTATTTGGTTTTATATTATCTATAGAAAGAGTTTTTATTTCATTGTTGTTTATCATTTCATGAACATTAAATAAAAATGAATATCCTATAGCATTTTTTCTATTACGGTATTCTTTTACATTTTCTGTAAATCCAGAATTAATATCAAATCCTATTTTTGTATCGGGCTTTATTATATTATTTTCAGCATTCATTGAAGCCATAAAGTTTGTAAATGTAATTTGCCATTTTCCAATATTATCCATTTGATGAGCTTTTATTTTCATGTTGTCTCCTCCAACTTCTTTCCAATTATTGATTTTTCCTATGTATATATCTTTTATATTCTCTTTTGAAAGATTATCTACTTTGTTTTTGGAATTTACAAAAAATACAAATGCCTCTTTTCCTATAGGTATTAATATGAAATCTATATTATTAGTTTTAGCCATTTCTATATCTTTATTAGAAGGGGCATTTCCAAATACTATATCAACTTTACCATTTATAAGATTTTTATAAGCATTGTCATATAAAAAGCTTTCATAAGTGTTGTAATAAATTGTTGAGCATAAAACATAAGCTGTATCATGGCTGCTGTTTGTTGCTCTGTCATAATTAGTTTCTATTCTTCCATTATCATTAATTATTATATACTCCTCAAATGGAACTTGCTTTAAAAACATATTAGTATATTTATTATTTGTAACTGTGATTTTATAAACTGCATCTGCAAATGCTGAATAAATCGGAAAAAATTCAATTTCACCATCAAGTCTTGGAAAATTATTTGTTATTATTAAACTTGATTCATTTGTGAGTTTTACTACTTTTGAATTAGTGTTTCTTATATCAGCAAAAGGATAATATGAATCAGCTATTACATAATTATTAACTTCTTTAAAATTTGCATCTCTATTATTATAAATAAACATAATATTACTAAATATAATTATTAATGAAAATACAAATGTTAATGAGAATATTATAATAAATATTTTATAATTATTTTTTATGAATAACATTATAGAATTAATTATCAAAACTATAGAAGCTAAAATCATAAGATAAAATGTAATGATAGAAGAGTCTGAAATTATCATCATTATTAAAGAAATCAAAATAAATAAAATAGAAATAGGTATTAAAATAATTGCAAATGAGTTTATTAATGTTTTCGTATTCATAAGTTTTCTCTAATAATATTTTTAAAAATAATATAATAAAATAAATTATACGTCAATAGGGTATTAATAAAAAATAATTTTCTTTTTTGTTTTATTTTAAATCCCGCCCTCTAGGCTTTTTAAATTTATATGGTATTTTTGTATTATATTTCTTTTTTATTTTCATTTGTAATTATAGCACCCGCCCAAAATTTTATTAAGTTTATAATCTCCCAACCGCACGCAGAGCAGTACTATAAATATAAATGAATTAATAATAACATGTAAACTATATAATAAATTTTGTTCACCGTGCGTTAAAGAAATAAAAAAATTTAATTTAAATTTGGGTGGGTTCCATATTTTCTGATTTAATTTATAAGAAAGTATTAATTAAAAATGCATATGAATTTCTTAATGAAAGAGGGTGGGCATGTGTAATTAAAGCTACAATAAAAAAGGATAGACCTTTTAAAGACTATCCTTTTTTTATATTCTCATTTTAATTTAATAAAATCAAGCGGCATCTTTTTTTATTCTAGTTTGATAGAACCAATCAACAAATACAGCTATAGCATTATCACCGGATACATTAGCAGCAGTACCAAATGAGTCTTGAGTCAAATATAATGCTATCATCAAACCTTGTAATTCCTCTCCAGTTATTCCAATCATATAGAAGAAAGGTAAAGCACTCATAACAGCACCTCCAGGAGCACCAGGAGCAGCAACCATAGCTATTCCCAACATAAGTATGAAAGGAAGTATTGAGCTGTAAGTAGGATTTTGTCCTAAAATTAATATAACAGCAGTAGAACAGCAAGTTAATGTAATCATAGAACCTGCTAAGTGTATAGTAGCACAAAGAGGTATTACAAATTTTCTAATCTGTTCAGATACTCCATTTTTTTCAGCAGCTATTAAACTAACAGGTATAGTTGCAGCACTACTTTGAGTACCTACAGCAGTGAAGTATGGAGGAATCTGATTTTTTATAAGCATTAAAGGAGATTTCTTTGCTATAACTCCAGATATTATAAATAAAGCAGTAATATAAAGTATATGAAGAGTAATAACAACAGCAAATACTTTACCAAATATTATAAGTATATGCTGTATACTTCCAGCATAAGCTAAATTCGCAAATGTACCTAAAATATGTAGAGGAAGTATTGGAATTATTATATTTTTTAAAATTGCTTGTATAACTTCTTCAGAGTCTCTTACTATAGAAAATAATTCTTCACCTTGTTTTTTAGGTCTTAGCATTGTTATACCAATACCTAATATAAAAGCAAATACTACAGCAGATGTAACATCAAATAATGGTTTAAGAGGTATAGTAAAATAGCTGTCTAAACCAGATTCAATTTTTACACTGCTTAAAGCGGCAGCACCTAAAAGAGTAGGGAAAAGATTAGAAGCTACTAAAAATGCTATACTTCCAGCTAATAAAGTAGATCCGTAAGATATAGCAACTGTAATTCCTATTAATTTAGTTGCACCTTCTGTCAGATTTGCAATACCATAACCAATAAAAGCCACTATCATAAGCGGTATAATAAAATTTAAGAATAAACTGAATATGCTGCTTATAGTTACAAAAATTCTTACCACAGGAGCAGGAAGAAACATACCAACTAATATACCCAAAATTATACCAATAATAATTCTAGGTAATAGACCTATTTTTTTCATTTTCTTTCTCCATATATTTTATATTTTTCTATGTATAGAATTATATAAATTTTTTATGTTCATTCAACTAATATATGTAAATTTTAGTTCTTTTTATTTTAGATACAAATAGGGTTTATAGTTTATTATACAAATCATACTTAATTATTTGTTTGAAATTTATATAATTAATGAATATGCATTGAATTACACTATATAAAATAATTTGACAAATTAATCTATTTTAGTATAATTTAAAGAGTATAATTGAGGATATTAGTAAATGAGAATAGGATACGGATACGATTCACATATATTTGCAGAGAATCGTAAATTGATATTGGCAGGAATAGAAATTCCTTATGAATTGGGGTTAAAAGGTCATTCAGATGCAGATGCTGTTATTCATGCCTTGATAGATTCTGTATTAGGAGCATTGGCACTTGGAGATATAGGAAGTCATTTTCCTGATAATGATGAGCAATATAAAGATATTTCTTCTATAGTATTGTTGGAAAAAACAGTTTCAATTATGAAAGAAAAAAATTATGAAATATCTAATACTGATATTACAATTATATTAGAAAGACCGAAATTAAGAAAATATATAGACACTATGAGAGAAAATCTATCCAAAATTCTTAAAACTGATATAGAAAATGTTTCGATAAAAGCTAAGACTAATGAAAAAATGGATTCTATAGGCAGAGGAGAAGGCATAGCAGTTCATTGTGTATCTTTACTTAAAAAAACAAAATAAAACTTAGGGACAATATATGGCAACAAAAATTAATACGAAATATTTACTAGACTTAGTTTCAAGAAGCTTTGCTTTAACTATACCATTACTCGATAAAAATAAAAAAAATAAAGTTGAAGTTCAGTATTTGCTTGCTAGAATAATAGACACAATAGAAGATTCTACTCATACTGCTGAAGATAAAGAAACATTAATAACTGCTTTTATAAATATATTAAAAACAGAAAATATTGATAATTTAGAAAATTTTAAGAATGTAGTTATATCGCATTCTGTAAATGAAAATGATAAAGTGTTAATAGAAAATATAGATATTGTGTTAAAATCTTTTTTCACTTTTAAGCAGGAAATAAAAAATATCTCTATTTCATATTTAAGGGAAATGGGTTATGGTATGGTTTATTATCAGGATCATACTATATCAACATTTGAAGATTTAGATGATTATTGCTATTATGTTGCTGGTACTGTAGGGCTTTATCTTACTGAGCTTGCAAAGATATTGGATAATATAGAATTAGATAGAGAAAAAGCTAAGAGTTTTGGAAGATTTTTGCAGAAAGTTAATATTATTAAAGATGCCAAATTAGATTATGAAGAGAAAAGAGTTTTTTGGCCTATAAGTTTATTTGAAAATGAGAATCCTGCACCGTATTTTGAAGATGGTGCTTATATGGATAAATCTATGGAAATATTAGTAAAGATGGTAGAATCAGCTATGTCTGAGTTTAGAAATTCTATAGAATATATTATGTCAATAGATAAAAAAGCATCTGGTTATAGACATTTTTGTTTGGTTGCTGTTCTTATGGGATATGAAAGTATAAAACTTATGAAGAGTAATTATAATATATTTATGGGTGAGACTGTTAAAATTCCTAGGAAAAATACTTTAGAGATAGTGGCAAAAGTAAAAGCTGATTACTATACTAATAAAAGATTAGAAGATTTATTAGAAAAAGTATTTACAATAGAATCAGTACAAAGCGAATCCGAAAGTTCTGCAAATAATGAATAAATAAAGTATTATATTTAAAATATAAAGTCTTGTGTTTTGTATCGATATATATTAAAATTATGTAAACTTTAAATTACGGAGCAGTATTTAGTATGTTTATCAGAAAAATTTGTATTGTATTGGCAATTTTTATATTTAGTGCATTTAATTTATTTTCGCAGTCAAATAAAGAAGATGAAAATGTCTTTAAAGATTCTCAATATATAAAAAGCGAAGAAGAGGCAAAAGCTGCATATAGTTTAGCTTTATATTATAAAGAGCGTGCTTTGGCAAGTAAAACTTTAACAGAACAAACTGTAAAAGATTTGGAAAGTGCCAAAGTGATACTTCAGGAAATTGTTAAATATGTACAAAATAAAGAGATATATATAACATTAGCTGAAACTCATGAAGCTTTGGGAGAATATTATGAAAGTTCTAAAATCTATGATAGTTTAGTTTTTGACTCCCCTGAAGATATCGATATATTGTTTAAAGCTGCTGAAAGAAATATATTCATAATGAATAATGTAGATAAGGCTAGATATTATTTAGAATATGCTTATGAAATAGATAATTCTAATAATGATGTTTTAATATTATTAGGTTATACTTATTATCAAAAAAGAGAACTTGAGAAAGCTGTATATTATTTTTCTAAAGTAGATGAAACTAAAAAGCCAAGTAATAATAACAATTATTTAAGTTATTATAATTTTTATTATGGTATGAGCGAATTCTATTTAAGCAGATTCTCCAGTGCTATAAGCAGATTCAATAAACTTCAAAATGTTCAATTATCTCCGGCTGATAAATATACTGCTTCTTATGGAATAGTAAAGAGTTATCAGGCTTTAGAAAAATATAATGAAGCCTATTCTAATAGTATGGATATAGAAGACGGATTGTTTTTAAGTGCATATTTAAGTTTTATGTCTGATAAATATGATGATGCTTTATTTGAAGAAATAGACCCAGCAAATCCTAATACTCCTAAGATATTATCTATCATTTCGGAAGCAGAAAGTTCAGGATATAGTAATGCTCTTAATATCATTGAAACTGATTTAGATAGAAGGGAAATAGATTTAGATATTATACAGGCATATTATAAAATGATTTATTCAATAGGAAATAAAGAAAATAAAATGAATTCTGAAATGGATATAATATCATTTTATTTAATGATAAAAAATATAGATGCTTTGCCTAAGCATATAGATAATTTAGTTAGCTATGATAATAGCGGAAAATTTAATAATTTATATTTACAGGCTGCTTTAGAGTTTAAAAATCAAAATAATTTTCAGTCATCAAAAGAGATGTTAAATAAATATTTATCTTTGGATAATAAAAATATAAAAGAAAATGAATTAGTATCTTTAGTATTAACAGCAAGCGATATAGGAGAAAGCGAACTTGCAATAAAGGCTATTGAAAAATATGAAAAAGAAAAATATTCTTACAGCTATTTAAAAGCTTATGCAGCGTTAATGAATAATGATGAAGTTAATGCTAATAAATATTTAAATGAAGATTTTGAATATTTTAGCAATAATAAATCAAATACTAATGATTATAGAATAAATATTCCTTATGTAACATCATTAGCATTAGATAATACAAATTCAGCATTGCTATATGCTAATTATAAATATTCTCAGGATACAAGTTCAGCAGAAAATATGAATAGTCTATCTTGGGCATTGGTTTCATTAGGCAGTGATTTGGATAAAGCTATCAAACTTTCTCAAAGTGCCGTTCAGTTAGAGCCTAATTCTCCTCATTATATAGACACTTTAGGTTTTGCTTATTATAAGAAAGGTGATTATGATAATGCTTTGAAAAACTTATTAAAAGCTGCTTTATATGTAGATGATGATTCTAAAGCTGAAATATATGCTCATATAGCTGATACTTATTATGCTAAGAATGATTATAAAAATGCTCTTAAATACTATAGAAAATCAATATCTTCATATAAAAAAGAATTCGATTATGATGAAAATAGAATAAAAGACAGAATAGAAAGTTTAACAGAGAAACAATAAATAGGTTTTATATTTTATATCTATTTTTAAGAGGTTTATAAATAATGACGAAAAAGAATACTATAATATTTATTATATTTTTATTAATTTCTAGTTTAGTATTTGGTCAAAATGAAAAGGAAGTGATGAAAGAGGCTTTTACTAGGTTCTCAAAATCTCCTTTTACAAGTATATATTCATCAGGCGGAGCTTTTTACAGCGGTGATGATTTAGATCAAATGCCTATGCTTGTTAATTATTATAAAAACAGCAATAATAAATATATGAATGTTGTTGACGGACTTTTAGGCAGTCTTATATTTGATGCTAAGGTTAATAATAATAGTCTTACATTAGATTTGCCTGAAGCAGAGGCTCCTTTAAAAAGAAATTTCGATGAATTTGCATTGGAAGCTCCTATTATGCGTTTCCCTAAAGTTTATGCTGATATACTTGATTATAAATTTATAGACTTATCTAAAAAAATAATAAGCAGTAATATCACATTAGGAAAGAATTGGCATACATTAGAAATAGGTTATAATGATAGGGTAGATACTATAGTTTTCTCAGCATCTACTTATAGAGTAAGAAGTTTTTCTACTGCTTTTATGGATAATGTTGTCAATGTAGAATTAGGTTCTTATACAACTGTTAATAATATACCTTATCCTAAAGAGTTTATAATGAAAAGTAAAGTTGATAAAAGAGAACTTCGTTATAATGTTACAAATGTATCAGCTGGAGATAAAGCTAAACAAGATGCTAAAAAATTAGGCTGGTAATTATGGATTTTGATTCAGTATTAGACAATATCAAAAGTAGTATAAAAATTAATGAAAATCAAAAACAAAAGCTTATAGCCTATGCTTCTTTGGTAATAGATTATAATAAAAATGTTAATATTACAGGGGCAAAAACTATAGAAGATTTCTTTAATGATCATATTGCTGATTGTCTTCTTGCTTTGGATATATTTGCTGATTATGATAATATAATAGATATAGGTTCAGGTTCAGGACTTCCTTCTATACCGCTTGCCATTGTGTTTAATGATAAGAAATTTACATTATGCGAATCTAAAAATAAAAAGGCTGAGTTTTTAAGATTAGCTAAAGATAAATTAGAATTAAATAACATAGAAGTGAAATGTATAAATGCCTATGAGATAAAAGAAAAGTATGACACTATCACATCAAGAGCTTTTTCAGACATAGCAACACTTTTAAAAATATTTAATAAACTAAAAACAAAAAAATCAAAATTAGTTTTGTATAAAGGCAAGAAAGAAAAAATAGAAGAGGAATTAAAAGAAGCCAATATACAAAAAAATAAATATAATATAGAAATAAAGAAACTAGAATCAAAAGACAAAGAACGTCATATAGTTATAATATCTAGTTTATGATATTTATGCATTACTTTGTTCTTTGTTTTCTGTTTGATTATAGCCTTTAGTAGCTGTCTTTAAATCTACTCCTAATATAAATAAGAATATGAATCCTATTATTACTATAGGTAGAATTCCCATCATATGGTATACAAGAGCATAAGGAAATGCTATAGTTTTTTCTATACCTATAAGAGAAAGTCCGAATACAATAGCCCATTCAAAAGGTCCTATTCCTGATGGGGCAGAAGGTACAGCAAAGCCAAATCCTCCTACAGCAAACATGAATAATGCTATTATAGGACTAGCTTTAATATTAAATGCTGCCATCAAAAAACTTATTGTAAGTATTTGTCCTACAAGATATAAAGCAGTATAGAAGAATATTAAAAATATATGCTTAGGATCATTTTTAAATCCTATTCCATCTATAAAATTGCATGAAAACTCAATTAATTTATCTCCTATATTTTTAGGAAGTATTCCAAAAATTTTATGAAAAACTTTATGGGCAAATTCTCTTTGCCATACCAAAAATATCAATACCAAAAAACCAACTATTGATAAAACAAATAAAGCAATAGCAGCATAAGTAACTTTTTCAGGTAAATTAGGTATAAATACTACAGATATAGTTAATATAATTCCTCCTGTTATAACATCGAAAAGTCTTTCTGTAACAACTGAGGCAATCAATGCAGATTTGCTTACATTTTCTTTCATTCCTAATATATAAGCTCTTGCTACCTCTCCAAGTTTAGCAGGAAGTATATTGTTTCCCATATATCCTATGTATGTAGCCATTACTACTGTTCTTTTTTTTATAGGCTTTTTTAAAGGAATAAAACATTCCCATCTCAATCCTCTAAACACAATAATAACTATACTCAATATAAGTGAAATTATAAAATATGGAATATTTATATTTTTTACTATCTCTATAGATTCTTTTATATCTATTCCTCTGAAAGCAAAATATAAACAAATTATGCTTATAGCTATCCCTATTATTACCTGTATAATAGTTTTATAATTTTTATTCATTATTTAAATTTTCCAATTTTTAATATATTTATCTTACGAAGTTTTTCATAAGAGCAATAAAGTTATCAAAATCATCAAGCATATCTTTTGCTATATCAAGATTAAATTT
Organism: uncultured Brachyspira sp.; assembly: GCF_944393015.1. Lineage (GTDB taxonomy): Bacteria > Spirochaetota > Brachyspiria > Brachyspirales > Brachyspiraceae > Brachyspira. The sequence continues at coordinate 74,558 of NZ_CALXYQ010000005.1, read as the reverse complement.
AGGCAAATACTGCACTTTATTAGCATTCGTAATTTCTACTTTTGTATTATTTCTGCAGTCTTCGACAATATTTTTTACTATAGTAGTTAAATCTATTACAGAATTATAAACACTTAAAACTATTTTATTTCCTTCAGTATCAATTTTATTTACCATAGTTTCTATTAAATCTTTATTTGCATTTGCTTTATTTTTTGATACTAACCAAGTTTTAAGACGCTTAAAGTTTTCAGATTCAGGACTTAACATAGTATCAAACTTTTGTATCATCTCTCTTGAATCATTTAAAATATAGAAAGCATCTAATCCTAGAGAATTTCTATCTTTGCTTACAAATTCAGCCCCCAAAAACATATCATTAAGCGGGTCTTTGTAATTCATATCAAACATTTCTATAATAAATGTTTTTATATACTGAAGAGGTTCTACGCATGAAAATATAGGACAATCAAATTTTTCAAGCTGTTCATTTTTCTCTTCATTAACATTAGACATTTTCAATATTTCTATACCGTTAAATATCTTATTTCTCATTCCGGCAATTTTACTGCTTTTAATTTCAGCAACGATACTGTCCATATCCTTTTTCAAATTATTTGTGAAATCAGTTATGTAATTTACAAATATATTGACATTAGAAGGGTTTATACTGCATTTGTAAGTAAAATCTTTAAATAAATAAACTATAATATCATGCATTACATCAGGAGTTTGAAGATATTTAACTCTTGCTAAGAATGATTTAATATTTTTTTCAGGTATAGCAGGCATTCCTAAATATTGCTGAAAAACCTTTAAAGCGGATAATAATTCTTTTCTTATTACTATAGAGTTTACAGCATAATCCAATTTCACTAAGTCATCAACCACCTGCATATTTGAACTAGGTTTAAACTGAGGATTAGAATTGTAAGCGCCATCTACAAATGAAGGACAAAAAGCTCTTAAGAATAGAAAGAAATAAAAATTAGATAATTGAGCAAAATCTTTAAGTAAATTGAAAGTTAAATTTATCTCTTTTCCGCTTTCTCCGCTTATAAATTTTTTGAATTTTACAAAATTATTTTTTACTTCGTTAAATACAGCATTAGGGTTTTTACCGCTTTGTATTTGAGACATCATATAATCTCTATTCAAAGTAGCATATAATTCTTTCATTTCATCGCTGAAAGATACTTCTATTAAATAATATGAAAATTGTTTTCCGTCTTTTACTATAAATTCTTCTTTTAATGGATTAAGTAAAGGTCCTACTACTTTATACATTTCAAATATAAATTTTGCACATGTAACTGTTAATGATTTAGTTTTTAAATCCACAAAATTATATTTTTGTTTGGATATTCTATCAGAATACTCCTCCATACGCATTTTTTCTACTAGTTCAGGAGTTCTTATGTTAAATAAATTGTATTTTATATAATCGAAAAAATTCACAGTTGCAATACCCCATTCATTTTACTATATTTTAGTTACTTATAATATACTAATTTGACTAATATTGAAAGTTTTTTATTTATTTTTTTATATAAAAATATTATTCTTTAATAGCCTCCAAAGCCTTTCTAGCTTCTTCATAATTCTCATTAATTTTTAAAGCTTGTTCAAAATTTTCAATTGCTAATTTTTTATTTCCTGTTGAAGCATATATAGAACCTATAGTATAGTATATTACCTTATCATTATTATTTACTTCCAATGCTTTTTCTAAATATCTTATAGCCATTTTATTACTATTTTTTTTATTGTAGCATGAAGATATATTGCATAATACATAAGGATTTTTGCTTTCATAATTAGCATTTACTTCATGAAAAAGAGAAAGAGCCTTGTCATAATCTTCATTATGATGATATATACAGCCCAATAGATTGATTATATCATTTGTAGGCTTTGCATTATAAGCTAAATTTGCATATTCAAAAGATATATCATATTCCTTCCAAGCATAAGACTGAAAAGCTATATATGAACATCTTTTATAATCTTTAGAGTTTATTTTCATGTTTTTTGATAACTCCAATGCTTTTTCTAAATATTCTCTTCTATTATCTTTATCCATTGAAGATAAATATTCATATATAAATACATTTTCTTTACCATTTTCTAAGAGCTTTTTAAAATAATTAATAGCTGTACTACGTTTATTTCTTTTCATATTTATAAATCCCATCATATATAATGATTCGGGATGATTATGCATTTTAAGTAAAATAGCAGTATAATAGTTTTCTGCATCTGGAATTCTATTTTCTTTAATTGCTATTCTAGCCAATATAGCTAAAGCATGAGGATCATTGGGTTTTTTAGATAAAATATCATTATATTTAGCTAATTGCTTATCGTATTTACCTGCCATAAATAAACTCGCTTAATTATTTTATGTTATATAATACAACTTTTTGTAAAATATGTAAACTAATAAATTTTTTAATAAAATTTATTCATCATATCCTTTCTATAATCGGAAAATACATCATTTTCAATAGAATTTCTTAAATCTTTCATAAATCTTTGCATAAATCTTACATTATGTATAGTCATAAGTATAGAAAATAGTATTTCATGCGTTTTATCCAAATGATTAAGATATGCTTTAGAAAAATTCTTACAAGTATAACAATCACATCCTTCTTCAAGCACTTCATCATCCATTCTATATTTGGAATTTCTTATCCTCACAACACCATTCATAGTAAACGCCTCTCCATTTCTAGCATTTCTAGTAGGCATAACACAGTCAAACATATCTATACCTTCCATAACACCATTAAGTATATCTCTAGGCTCGCTGACACCCATTAAATAACGTGGTTTTTGCTTATTAGTGTATAGCATAACTTTAGAAAGTACTTCATGCATTTGTTCAGGAGTTTCGCCTACAGAAAGTCCTCCTATAGAATAGAAAGGAAAATCCATATTCACTAGAGTTTCAGCACTTTCTTTTCTTAAATCATCGAACATTCCGCCCTGTATGATTCCTCCTAAATACTGATATTCGCTATTTGGAGTGCTGTCATGATATTCTTTACATTCTTTAGCCCATTTATGTGTTCTAAACATTGCTTCTTTAACATATTCATAAGATGCATCATGTTTAGAACATTCATCAAGACACATTATAAAGTCAGCACCTATAATATGTTCAGCTTCCATTACGCTTCTAGGGGTAAAAAAGTATTTAGAACCATCTATATGAGAACTGAATTCCACTCCATCATCATTGATTTTTCTTAATTTTGCCAAAGAAAATACCTGAAATCCGCCGGAATCTGTAAGCATAGCTCCTTTCCAGCCCATAAACTTTTTAACTCCTCCAAATTTTTTTAATACTTCAAGTCCAGGTTTTAATACCAAATGATATGTATTTGCTAGTATTATTTTACTTTCAGTTTCTTCTATCATAAGTGGGGTTAAAGCCTTTACTGTTGCTTTTGTACCCACAGGCATAAAAACAGGCGTATCTATTTCTATTCCATTAATATTTATTTTTCCAAGTCTTGCTGAAGTTTGACTACTGTTTTTTAATACATTAAATGTAAATGACATATTATACCTTATATAAAAATATTTAATGCTATTTTATACGAAAATCAATAAATATCAAATGTATAAATATATAGTTTTCAATATTAAGCATTATTTTACAGGAAGCTTGAATAAATGTACAGTTTCCATAAGCTTTTCTGATTGATTAAACAATGTTTTAGCTGAAGATGCTGCATCTTCTACTAAAGAAGCATTCTTCTGTGTGTCAGAATCCATTTGAGAAATGGCTATTTTTACTTGATCTACACCATTCTGCTGTTCCACGGCATTTTGACTTATATCTTTCATAATTTTTGAAGCTTTATTGATTTTATTTTGCACATCTACAAATATTTTTTGAGATTCTCTTGCTGTTCCTGTTGCTTTATCTATTTTATCAGATACATTTTCAATTAACTCCGATATGCTTTTTACTGAAGTTTGTGTAGTTTGAGCAAGATTTCTTACCTCGCTTGCAACTACAGAGAAACCTTTTCCTTGTTCTCCGGCACGTGCAGCCTCCACAGAAGCATTAAGAGCGAGTATATTAGTTTGAAATGCTATATCTTCAATGATTTTTGTAATATCTTTTATTTTACCGCTTGCTTCATTTACTTCTTCTATGCTGGAAGTAGTTTCTAAGATTATATTTCCGGCATTTTCTATAGAATATTTTGCATCCAATATCATTTTATTTCCATTTATAGAATTATCCGCAGAATCTTTTATAGTAGCTGTTATTTCATTCATAGATGCTGAAGTTTCTTCTATACTTGCTGCTTGACTTTCTGTTCTATTTGATAAATTATTATTTTGTTCGGATAAACCTTTAGCAACTGTACTGATATTGTTTGCTGAAACTTCTACTTCTTTTATAGTATCAACTAGTTTATTTCTCATATATGTAAATGCATTGGATAATTCTCCTAATTCATCTTCACGATGTATGCTTTCTTTTGTGTTTCTCAAATCTCCGCTTGCTATTTCTTTTGCTGAATTTACTAATATGTCTAATGGTTTTGTTATAGATTTTATGAATAGGAATATAAATGCTGATAATATTAATATAGCTGCTGATGATATTGATATTATTATAATTAAAAGTATTTGATTTTGTTCATAAATTTCTTTTTCAGTTACTGATATTCCAAGTACCCAAGGTAAAGTTTTTAATGTAATTACAGATGATACTCTTTTTTCATTTTCCCAAACATAATGAAAAACTCCTTTTCCTAAATCGAATCCTCCTTTTAATTCATAAGGTGCTGAAATATTTATATATTGAGTTTTGCTATGTATCTTACAAATTAAATTATTATCTATCATAAACATATTGCCAGTTTTTCCAACAACTAAAGGCTCTACATGCTGTATATTAAATTTAGCCCAGTCGAAAATAATATAAAGATGTCCTATTAATTGATTATTATCATCAAATACTTTTTCAATTAAAGTTAAAGACCAATTATCTGTTATAGAAGATTTTGTTATTTCTTCGGAGAAGATAGTATTTTTCTCAGAATTTAATTTATCTTTTAAATCAGCATTGAAATCAAAAATGCTTTTACCTATATAATTTTCATCAGTAGAATCTAATATTATATTGCCATTGATATCAGTTAATCCTATATTAATAGCATATTTATTTATTTATTGACTGTATTTTTTTTAGTCTATTATAAGCTGCTTCTTTTTCTGCTTTTTAGATAATCCATTAATTCTTTATTTGATCCATAAGTTTCTGCTATAATTATTTGTTCATCAAACCATGTATCTATTAGAGAAGCATATCCGAAAACAATATTATTATATCCGTCTAATGCTGTTTTTTTAAGACTTTCTGAAGCTTTTATATCAGTTATTACAATTAATGCCGCTATAAATACTACTACTACAGAAATGATTGTTAGGGGTATTTTCACTTTCAAGCTTTTGAGTTTGTTCATAAAATATTAACCTCATAATTTTTATTTGTATAGTTATATAACTATATAAATAATATTGAATAATAAAGCATATTATGTTTTTATGTAAAAATAGGTAAAAACAAGTAAAGATATTGTAATATTTAAGATTTTACTATGTAATATTATATATATAATACATATATTGTGATTTTTTATTTCAAATATATTTTATTTATATAATATTTGATTATAATATGTTTAAAATGAAAATACCCCATACCCTAAATAAGAGTATGAGGTATTTTTTATATTTTATAATTTACTTATTTAGTTCCATCAGGAAGTTTGAATAAGTGTATAGCATCCATTAATTCTTTAGACTGAGCGAATAATAATTCAGCAGATGCAGTAGCCTCTTCTACTAATGCAGCATTTTTCTGAGTTGTAGAATCCATTTCTGCTATTGCTATTTTTACCTGATCTATACCATTTTGCTGTTCAACTGCACTGTTGCTTATTCCTTGCATAATTTTAGAAGCATCATCTATTTTATTCTGTATTTCTATAAATATTTCCTGAGATTCTCTTGCTGTTCCTGTAGCTTTATCTATTTTATCATAAACATTTTCAATCAAATCTGTAATGCTTTTTACTGAAGTTTGAGTAGTTTGAGCCAAGTTTCTTACCTCAGCAGCTACAACAGCAAATCCTTTACCTTGTTCTCCGGCACGTGCAGCCTCTACTGAAGCGTTAAGAGCAAGTATATTAGTTTGGAATGCTATATCTTCAATGATTTTTGTTATGTCTTTAATTTTACTGCTTGCATCATGAACTTCTTCTATATTAGAAGTTGTTTCAGATATTATATTTCCTGCATTTTCTACGGATGATTTAGAATCTAATATCATTTTACTTCCATTAATAGAATGTTCAGCAGAATCTCTTATTGTTGATGAAATTTCAGTCATAGAAGCAGATGTTTCTTCTATGCTTGCTGCCTGACTTTCTGTTCTATGAGCTAAATCTGTATTTTGTTCAGATAATTCTTTTGCTGCCATTGTGATATTATTTGCAGATTCTTCAACAGTCATTATGGTATCTACTAATTTCTTTCTCATAGCAACAAATGCATCTGATAATTCTCCAAGTTCATCTTTTCTTTTAATTTTTTGTTTTGTAGTTCTTAAATCTCCGTCTGCTATTTCTTTAGCAACTCCTACTAATAAATGTAATGGTTTTGTTATAGACATTATAAACATTGATATAAATACTGCTATTATGATTATAGCTATAAGAGATATTACTATCATCATAATCATAAGCATTCTATTAGCTTCATATATTTCGGCTTCTGTTACAGATATACCCAATACCCAAGGCTGTGATTTTAATGTCATAACTGATGAAACTCTGCTTTCACCATTGAAATCATAACTTAATATTCCTTTTCCCAAGTTGAAAGCATCTTTAAATTGAGTAGGAGCAGGCTGATTTATATTTTCTGTTTTACTATGTATTTTGATTATTAAATTTTTATCAACTGCATACATACTTCCTGTTTTGCCTATTACAAGAGGCTCTATATGATTTTTATTTAAAGTAGACCAATCAAGCATAACATATAAATATCCAAGAAGCTGATTATTATTGTCAGTTACTTTTTCTAATAATATTAAAGACCAACCTCCTGTTGTAAGAGAGTGAGTGATATTTTCTCCGAATACGCCTTTAGAATTACTATTTATTTTATTCTTTAAATCTGGGTGTATATTAAAAACATTTTGATTTACTAGATCAGGATTATCTGAATCTATTAATATATTTCCTGCTGAATCTGATAAACCTATATTTATAGCATATTCATTTAATGATCTGAACTTTTTTAGATTATTTAAAGCTGAAATTTTCAAATCTTCTGTTCTTAATTGCAAATATCTTATTAATTCTTCAGAAGTTCCATATATGCTTGCTATAGCTAATTGATCATCAAACCAAGTATCTATAAGTGAGGCAAACCCCATAACTGTGTTGTTATATCCAGTATATGTAGCATTTTTTATGGCATCTGATGCTTTTATTTCCGTTATTACGATTAATGCTACAATAAAGAAAGTAACCATAGAAATAATGATAAGAGGCATCTTCACTCTTAAGCTTTGAAGTTTTTTCATGACTTATGTTCTCCAGATTCAAAAAATTATTTTATTTAAACTATACTTATTAATTATACCCATTTTTAAAAAAAAGTGTTATATTTTTTTTACATATACTTGCAATCTAATTTACATTAGTGTACAAATTTTTTATATATTCATAAGGCAGCATTACATTTTTATCGGTATAATAAAAATTTCCTATAGAAGCGGCTTCAGATGAATATATAGTTAAATTATCAATCATATTTTTATTAGTTGAATGTATATCTATTATATATCCTATTTTTGATTTATTCATTTTTAATATTGATCTATTTAAAGATATACTATTCAAACTTTTTATTATGAAATTTATATCATTAGTATTTGTTATGATTATTGCATTTCCATTATAAGTTATATCTATTTTTGATACACTTTCAGGATAACATTTTATTCCGTTAATAGGAGATTTATACCATAATATAAGAATTATGATTATAAATAGAGGAATAAAACTTATCAATTTCTTTAACTTTTTCTTCATATCTTTCATTGGAGTATAATAATATAATAATATTTATTAATTGTAAATGCCTGATTAAATAAATTTATTAATTAAATGATTATATATTATGAAAAATATAAGTACTAATTAAAAATCAAATAAATTTTTTTATTATATTGAATTTTTATATAAAAAAACGATAAATTTATTAGTAAATTTTATAATAACTGTTAAATTATTCTTACAAAAAATTAAATTTTAGAGGGGCTAAAGTATGAAGAAAACTAGTTCTATAAGATTTAAGATGCCATTAACAATAAGCATTATAACAACAATACTCTTAATAATAACAATAATAATATTATCATATAAATCCCATGTTGGTATAACAAAGTCAACATACGCCGGATATAATAATACTATAGAAGGTTATAAATCTATGCTGGATACTTGGTTTGAAGAAAATAATACTTTAATAAGAACATATTCTATTACTCCTTCTATTATTAATTATTTGTCCGGTACTCAGACACCTGAAGAAACTGCGGCATTAATAGATACATTTAAGCAGTTTGAATCTATAAATAAATATTCTTTAGATATAGGCGTAACTGATGGAAATGGTATTACTTTACAAAATACAAAGAGTCTAAATTTAGGAAGAAGTATAAAGGATTTAAGACCCGGTATTTGGGATAATTTTGTAAAAAATAATTATGATGTTGCTTATGATACAAAAGTAATAAAATCAACTGTAAGCGATAATATGACTTTAGCAATCATTGCAGGAGTTAAAACTAATAATGTATTAATTGGTGCTGTGTATATGATTCTTAATTGGGATGCTTTGGGAGAAAAATTAGGAGAATTGCAGCTTCCGGAAACAGGAAGATTATTTGCAATTGATTATCAAAGAAATATTTCGCTTGATACTAGAAATCAAATAAATACTTCAGCAAATAAAAGCTATGATGAAGTTATAAAATCTAACAAAGATAATGGCACATTAAAATATATTTCTGATACTAATGGTGAAAAGAGAACAGCAATTTATACAAGAATGAATACTATGCCTTGGATATTATCTATGGCAACAGATGATAATGTTATATATGCTGAAAATATAAGTATGGTTAGAATAGCTATAATAGTTTGTATATTGTCTATAATATTTGTTAATTTATTTTCGGTTTCATATATCACAAAAACTATGAGTCCTTTAAGTGTTTTGATGAAAAAGGCAAATAGAATATCTGAAGGAAATATAGAACTTAAATCTGAAACTAATTATAGAAAAGATGAATTCGGAGAGTTAGAGAAAGCATTTAATATTATGAGTAAGAAATTAGCTGAGGTTGTAAGCAATGTTAATGATGCATCAAATGAAATAGTTTTAGCTTCTCAGAGAATGATGGAAAGCAGTGTTGAGCTTTCAAGCAGAACTGATTCTCAAGCATCTAGTTTGGAAGAAACAGCTTCAAGTTTGGAGGAAATAGTTTCTACTATTAAAGCATCTGCTGATAATTCTGTATCCGGTAAAAATATGATGTCTGAATCTATGACACATATTGAAGGAGCTGCCAATATAATAGCACAAACAGTTTCTAATATAGAAGAAGTACATCAGGCTAGCGATAAGATTAAAGATATTACAAAGATTATTGAAGATATAGCATTTCAAACTAATATACTTGCTCTTAATGCTTCGGTAGAGGCTGCCCGTGCTGGTACTCAAGGAAAAGGTTTTGCTGTTGTTGCAAGCGAGGTTAGGAATTTGGCGCAAACTACTCAAACATCTGTTAAAGATATTACAGCACTTGTAGATAATACAGCTGAAAAAATAGATACTGCTACAAATACTGCAAGGGAATCTCAGGAAATATTTATTCAATTGCAGGATAAAGTATCAGGAACTTCTGATTTAATGCAGAGTATAACTTCTACATCATTAGAACAAGAGGCAGGAGTTTCTCAAATAAGTATTGCTATAAATAGTATAGAAAGTGCTACTACTCAAAATGCTGCTTTGGCTGAGGAATCAAGCGAATTATCTAAGAGATTATTTGATAAAGCTAAGTTTTTGGAAGAAAGTATAAAATTCTTCAATATTTCATAATGGTTTATATTTTATGAATGATAATTTAATTGATATAAAGAATTTAGCAAAACAGAAATTTAATCTTTCACTTTATAAGGATATTATAGATATAATCAATAATTTTCTTAATGATTTTAGAAACTGTTTGGATAGTGAAATATATTATATAAGAGGAATTGCCAATCAGGAATTAAAACTCTATGAAAATGCTATAGATGATTATGATAAATCCATTGAGTTAAATCCAAATGATGAGAAAATGTATTATTTAAGGGCATTATCTAAATTTCAATTGGGTTTATTTGAAGACTCTATAAGAGATTATAATAAGTTTATAGAATTTAATCCAAATTATGTATGGGCATATAATGACAGAGGAAATGCAAAATATAATTTGGGTTTGTATTATGATGCTATAGAAGATTATAATAAGGCTATTGAATTAAAGCCTGATAATGAACTAGCTTATCATAACAGAGCTAATGCCAAGTATAATATAGGGCTTTATGAAGAGGCTATAAAAGATTATAATAAAGTTTTGGAATTGAATCCTAATGCTAATATAGTATACTGTGATAAAAATAATTTAAAAGATATAAGTAACAATAAATAAAATACTTTTTATATAAAATACAGCTTGAAAAAATAATTCGTTATAATATCATTATTATATTAAATGATTTTTTGGGGGTAATTATATGAAAAAATTTATATTTATAATCTTTACATTTTTATTATTTTTATCTTGCGGTGGTAAAAGCGGATCTTCCGAGCAAAATGTTAATTTCTTAGCTGCAACTTCAGGGGTATCTGCTCCGCCTCCTGCTCCTCAGGCTAGAATGGAAGAAGAAAGTACTGTGTCGGACTATGCTGATTCAAATGGGGCAGCTGTAGAAAGAAAATTAATAGTTTCAGTTGATATAAGAGTTAATTCAAAAGATGTAGAAAAAAGCTATAAATCCATAGAAGAAAAATTAAAAGAGTATAATGGATATTTTGATAATGTTGAATCTTCTAAAAATAGATATTATCTTAATATAAGAATACCTAAAGAAAATCTTTATGCTTTTATAGATTTCATAGAACAAAATGAAAAAGTTGAAAATAAAAATATAAATACTCAGGACGTTACAGAAACTTATTATGATACAGAAAATAGGATAAAAAATAGGGAAGTACTTTTAGAAAAATTAAGAAATTATTTAAGAGAAGCTAAAAATATTGATGAGATACTAAAAGTAGAAGATAGAATCAATAATTTAACTTATGAAATAGAAAGTATGAAAGGAAATTTAAAGAATCTTCAGTCATCTGTTGATTATTCAAGAGTAACTTTAAATATATCAAATCCGGAAGCAATAAAAAGTAATACAAATATATATAATAAATATTTGAATTTAATTTCATTTTTGAAAGAATTTTTCTCAGGCATATTATTCTTTTTGTTAGGTTTCACAGCTGTTGCCGTTCCTGTGGTGTTAATATTGGCATTATTCTACTATATATGCTTTGGAAAAATAGGATTAATAAAGAAATTATATAAAAAAATCAAGTAAATTACATATACGTGCCCTTAGTATATAAAAAAATTCAATTTTTTTAATAAATTTATATTTTTTCGGGAACTTTTTATTTTTATCATCGTCTAATAAGGCATAAGAAAACAAAATGATAAAAAATAAAAAACAGGAGAAAATATATGAGAAAAGGTATTATAATTTTTATTTCAGCATTAATAATGATTTTTGCTTCAGTGTCTTTATTCGCCCAGTATGGCAGAGGATACGGTGACGGCAGAGGTTATGGAAATGGAAGAAATAGAGGAAACTCTTGCGGTTATAATAACAATTATTATAACAGAGGCAATAATAACGGATGTTATTACTACTACAATTAATTAGCATAATAATTTAAGAAAATATATAAATTAAAAGGAGAAAACAATTATGAAAAACAAAATAAGTAAAAAAGCAGTAATATTAATTTCAATAGCAATTATGGTTTTAGGTTCAGTGTCATTATTCGCTCAATATGGCAGAGGTTATGGTGCAGGTTACGGATATGGTGATGGTTATGGAAGAGGACACAGAAGAGGTTATGGATATGCCGATGGTTATGGATGCGGCTATGGCAGAGGTTACGGAAGAGGCGGATGCGGATACGGCAGAGGATATGGTGCTGGATATGGAAGAGGTTACGGATATTATGGTGCAGCACTTACTCAAGAGCAAATTGATCAAGTAAGAAGCATACAAGATAAATATTTCCCTCAAATGGATAGCTTAAGAATGGAAATATATAATCAAACACAAAAATTAGATGCTGAAATGAGAAAAGAAACTCCAGATCAAAATGCAGTTAATGCTGCAATAGATGCTAGAAGTAAAGCTTCAGCAGATTTACAAAAATTAAGAACTCAATGCTTTTTAGAAATAGACAAAGTATACCAAAATAAATAATTTTTTTAATCGCTCAACTTTATACCCCGCATGATATTATTATGCGGGGCTTATTTTTTGATATTGCTTTATTATATAATAGTTATATAATAATTATATAAAATAATTAGGAGGGTATATATGAAAATATTTTTAATATTTTTAACTGTTGCAAGCTTGGCTTTTTCACAATATCGTTATTCTCCGACTCCTAGGGTTGGGAATGTAAGACCTTTTATTCCGCAAACAACAAAGAATGCTATACCTGTTTATCCTTATAAAAATGATTTATCAACACCAAGATTTTCAAATCCGGGATATACTAAAACATATTATAGGAATGGAAGATTTTACAGGTTCGGAAGCGGTTATATGAGCTATTGGGACAGACAGAAATTAAGAGATATAGATGGCAGATATTCTCCTAGATACAGAATGCTTGAAAATCAGATGAGAGTAAATAATTCTACTATTAAATCTCAAATGTATCAAAGAAATCCTAATAATAATGTTATAAATAGTGCTGTTAATGATAATTTTAGAATAGAAATGGAAATGCAGATGATTAGAACTTTAAGAGAACTTGATATAGACAGAAGTTTTAAATAATTTAATCAGAAGTTTTTTAAAAGGTGCATTGATTTTTAATTTTTCAATGCACCTTTTTTATATATTAATAATAATCTCTATAATATTTTTTATAATCGTCTTCTTCATCATTATCGTCTTCTAGATCTCTGTAGTTATCATCAAAGAATTTAAACATGCTGTTTATAAATTTATTGCTTATATCTAAATCACCCAAATATATGTATAATGGATCTTCTGATACTATTCTTCCTTTAAATTTCCTAAAATAATAAGTTTGAGGATCTTTCAAATATATAAACAAGTAGCTTCCTATTATATCCAAGTCTTTTATTTCTTTCCATAAAACGTAAATATAACTTTTCACAAGTAAATTATTATAATATATTCCTTTATCATCTAATATGAAACTTGCTTTTTTAAAAATTACGCTTCTTATTAAAATTATAGAAAGTATAATAACCCCGAACATAAAAAAAGATACTACAAATATAATAGCAGCCTTCATATCCTCATCAGGATTTTGTCTAAATAGCACATCTATCAAAAGTATGGCGATAATTAATCCTATCATCATTACCGCAAAGAATCTTATATTATTTATATAAATTTTAATAGAAAATTTACTGTCTGAATATAATTTATTATCTTCATTATTCATAATTAAATATCTCCTTTATAATTTTTTATTTTTTATTTTTTATTTTTAAAGTAATGTGTTATGAGATATATTAAAGTATTTCTTTTCATATTTATTTCTGATATATATATGACAATGGGTTCATCATTATTTTTTTTATTTTCTAATAAACTATTTTCTTCTTTCAAATAAATATATATAAATGTTTTTGAAAAAAGTATTTCTCTAATATCTGCCCATTTAATAAATATATTTTGATTTTTTAATAAAACATAATAAGCTATGCCGTTTTCATCTAATGTGATTATAGGTTTTCTAGATTTTAACCATTGTATTATAAAAGTTAAAAGACATATACTAAAAAGTATTAATATAAAAATACTTATAACTTCTTCTTTAAACTCTTTTCTATTTACAAATATAAATATACCCATAACAATGAAAATCAGAGATACGAATATGAGTATGGATAATTTTCTTTTATTGACATATATTTCAATTTCAGGGAAAGATTTATCATTATTGATTAGTGTATTATTGTTATTTAATTCTTTATCATTTAATTCTTCATTCATAAAATAATACCGCCTATAATTGATTTATATATCAAATATTATAATAATTCAATAGGCAATTATTATATAATATGAATACAGACAGGAAATATATAAAAAAATTTATATTATAATGAAACAAATAAGTTTTGTCAAAAAATAAAGTTATATTTTGTTTTTATATATGTGGCTTTGCCCACCGCGAAGCGTACCCGTAGTGTAACACCCCAGTTCTTTTGTTGGCACAAAGAACCTATATACTCGACAGGCTCGGATACGCTTCGCGAAAGACTGCATTTTGGCTTTAATTTTATGAATTACCTTACATTTAAGATAATTTTAGTATGATTTAGTACTAATTTTATACTTGCACTTTTTGCAACTTTGGCGAAGCCCGCAGAGCGTAAGCGGCGGGAAAAAGTTGAATAAAAAAATTGACAAACTTAAAAATTTTTAGTATATACTATAAAATTTGTATTATATATTTTAAGACAATTAAAATAAATATAGAATTGCATAAATCTATAGGAGATTATTGTATTGCTTTTATAATATCATCTATGTTTCTTGTTCTTGAGCTTTTGCAATACGGACATTTCTGTTTATTAAGTTTTATTATAAGTAAATTTATAGTATGCTTTTTTCTTCTTACAGTGAATCTTCTTTTGCATTTTTTGCATTGATAAAAATAAGGCGGTTCATCTAAACGCATGTAAATATCCTATTTGTTAGTTATAATTATATATGTAGTTTTATTATCGTAAAACTTTAAATTTTATTGAGGGTTAATATTGTGGTATAATACTAAGAGCTTAACAACCCTCGAATAACTTTTTATTCCGTCATCTTGGCTATTTGCTTTAAGATACGTATCATTAACTTTTTGGCTTACCTTTGAAAGATTTCCAGTATACTGATTCCAAAACTCATAATATTTTTTTATATCTTCTTTTGTATCGCTATTTAAATTTGACATCAAATGAGCATAGTTTTCATCTCTTTTTAATTCACCCAAAACATATAGAAGTGCCTCAAAATTACCTGAATATCTTACAAATGGATCTGTATGTTTAGAGCAGGCTACATACGATATAAAGTTAGCCTCATCTTCATAAGCTATGCCTATTTGATGAGCCATTTCATGTCCTATTGTAAAAGGTATTGATACGCTTGGAATGAGTATGTTTACATTTGCCTCAGAAGTAAAAGGTGAATATATACCTGTTATTTGAAGATGTAAAAACAATTTTGATATCATTATTGGTTTTGTTTTTGAGTAATGCATATTTAAAAACTCAAAATCCTCAAATACTTTATTATATTCAGATTCTATCATTCTATTTAAAGCCTGATAATTGGTATTAACTTCTTTATACTTCATTTCATCTTTTAGATTGTTTATATTTTTTATAAGAGTATCAGCTAATAAATATATATCATCATTATTTATTTCTATTGGGGGATAATTTTCTATTAAAGGTACTCTATGGTAATTTAATCCCCATACTAAAAGAAATATTATATATATAACAATCATAGAGCAGGCTAGTATATATAAAAAATTTAATGCTGTTTTTGATTTATCTGCTAATGATTTTATATTGGCATTGAAAAAAGATTTTTTAAAAGCTATTACAATAAAAATTATAACTGCTATTATAAATAAGAAAAGCAATATTTCGCCTAATGAGAAATTAAAATTTGAAGATAGTCGGTTTATAGTACCAGCAATATTTTTGTATATTAATCTAGAATAATAATTTTCTACAAAATTTTTAGAAAAAGTTACTATTTTTAATATAATAACAACAAATATAAGAGATAGTATCAAAGTAATTTTTATTTTCATAAGTGTTATTATTATACCTAAACAATTATATTTTGTCAAAATAATTTTTTTAATTTAAAATATTTGCAGGGCTTTGCCCCCAGTTCTTTTGTTGCACATACGAAGTACCCTACGGCGAGAACCTATATCCTCAACAGGTTCGGATACACTTCGCGAAAGACTGCATTTTTATGGTATATCCTATATTTAATAGGCATGTTTTTAATATAAAGTTCTAGCAATTGCGTTTTCGCGAAGCGTGCCTGTGGCAGCTACTTTGACGAAGTCCGCAGAGCGTGTGCGTCAAAAAAGTAGATAAAATTTATATAAAGTCTATTAGTTGACAAAGTTAAAAATTTTCAGTATATACTAAAAAGTAAAAAATTGTAAAGGTATGTATATTATTTCATTTTTTTGATGTCGGCATCCATTTTCTTTTTCCAAAGATCATACATTTTCTTTTTCTCTTCGGATTCTTCGTTTTCATTTAAATATACATGTATTCTTCTTAGAGAAGCTATGATATTTAAAGCCATTTTCATATCATCTAATCTTTTATCTTGAAGTTCATATTTAGTTCTGTATTGTTCAGCGGCAGAAGCTAATAGTTTTTTTACTAGCTCCATCAATTTTACTCTAAATTTATATCCTTCCAATTCAGGACTTAATTCTTTAATATAAGTTTTGAAGTCTATCATATTTTTGCCTATAGTAGCAAATCTAGCTTCTATTTCTATGAAATTTTGAAGCCATTTAGAATTCTCACCGTAACAATATTTGAAATAGTCTATAACATATCCGAATGAGCAGATAAATTTATATTTCCATTCATCAGATAATTTTCCTTTGAAATATTCATGTATTTCTTCGTTTAAAGAGAGAGAATCATCTGTATGGTTTCCGAACACTTCTTCTAAAAGCATAATAGCCTTGTTAATGTATCTTCTTCCATCATTAAGCTGATTATCAGAACGAACATCTATGAATTCTATAGCTATATAACAAGTGGTTGCAATATAAGAAGATGCCTGAATATATAATACAGCCGCTTCTATTTTTTTAGCAGCTATTTCAAAACTATCTTCCAAAGTAAGCAAATCTTTTTCTACTTTTACTAGTTTTGATTCTATTCCTGCCAGCAAATTTTTATATTTATTTTGCATCCTAGTGCAATCAGCTTTTGCAGCTTCACTTATTTTAGCCATATTTTCATCTCCACTGAATTATTATCGGAAAATGATTTTTAATTATTTAAATTAACAGGTATGGAAACAAAAAAAGTTGTTATTTTAGACGGACTATTAACACTTTTTATTACCATACTTCCGCCATGTGCTTCCACTATTCTCTTAGAAATAGCAAGCCCTATACCAACTCCATGACTCTTTGTCGTAAAGAATGGAGTAAATACTTTTTCAGCTAATTCAGGTTCTATATATGAATTAGTATTTTCTACTATGATGTCTATGATAGATTCTCTGTATGCATTATCATCAAATATCACACTTATAATTGAATCTTCATCGCCTTCGTTTATAGCATCTATAGCATTGATTATGAGATTGAATATAACTTCATTCATTCTATCATAATCCCATTTTACAACATCTTCTTTAGTGATTTTTACAGCATAGAATTTAATATTTTTTCCGCTTTTCTTGATATATTCATTTGATAAAATAGTGAGATATTTAATCATATCGTCTATTTTTATATTGTCCACTTCCAGATTAATACTTTTTGCAAATGATAAATTTCTTCTCAAATAATTCTCTAAATTTTCAACCTCATTAGCTATTATTTGAGCATAGTTTTTTATATTTTCTTCTTTACTAACCTTTACAAGCCTATTAGCAAATCCTGCAATAGGTACTATGAAGTTTCTAAGGTTATGTGCCATAGAAGAACTCATCTCTCCTATAATAGCTAAACTTTTTAAATCTAATAAACTTTTTTCAGCAGCTTTTAAAGCATTGTTATTTTTTTCTATTTCATTATAAAGATATGAATACTCTAAAGCTACAGCAGCCTGCCTTCCGAACATTTTTAAATAATCTAAATCGTCTTCAGGTATAGGCTTTCCATTATAAGAATTATCAACTACTACCATACCTATACAATTTGTAGCATTCATTATAGGTATTATAGCAAAAGGACAGTATCCGAATATATCAGTATATTGTTTTATTTGTTCAACTTCAGGCTTATCAGTATTTGTTATATTTATACTGTTCTTATTATTAAATACATCAAAGAATAATTTACAGTTTTCATTATTTGGTATAACAGTATTTAAAAATTTCTGATTTAAATCCCAAGAATCTTCCATGCTTCTTTTGTCAAAAGAAAGCATTAATTTTTCTCTAAGGGCATATTTATCTAGTTTTTGCATATTGCTCCAAATCATAGCAGCTTCCTGAGCATTAGTAGGGGCAACGCACATTCTTCCTCTAAATACATTGAATTCTTTATCATAAAGAAAAGCAAATGCTCTGTTAAAAGCAAATACATCTCCTATTGTAGCTATTGTTAAAAGTAGGAATAATATATCCTCTGTTTTTGAGCGTTCCAATAAAATATTGCTTATATCATATAATGTATTCAAACGAGACATATGTTTCATATTTTTTTCGTTTGCTTTGCTTAATTCTACAATGTTATAATGTTCTGAAATCCTACTTGCTATATTAGCTAGAAGCGGATTAAATAAGTTAACATCATTTGAATCAAAATCTCCAAGAGGATTAACAGCATCCGGTATTTTATCTATAACAACTATATAGCCTATACAATTATTTTTAACAGGTATTCTATTGAATAGTACAGATCTATTTATAACACCTTTGAATCTTTCATAGTATTTATTGTTTGCCGCGTTATTTATAAAGAATACGCCTTTATCCCAAAATTCACTTATATAATCATCATTCTCGAATATTGAATAATCAAAATTCTCAGGAAATCCATAACTTGATCTTGTATATAAATCCCCATTTTCTCTTCTGAGTCTTATAAATGCTTTATTAGCTGTGAAAATATTTGCAATATCATTTGCTAATTGATTTAAATTATTTTCAAAATCATCAACATCGCTTAATTTCAAATATAATTCTCTAAGCAGCTTTAACTGTTTATCTCTTTCTTTATATGTTACACTTTGAAGTACATTATTAGCATATACAGCAAAGTGTCCTATAACATTTTTTATTTCATCAATTATAGAGTTGTAGAATTCTATTTTATTTTCTCTGTTTCTAAAAACCACAACTCCAATAGGATTTGCATAGAAAAATATCGGAAGTACGAACATAGATGAATAATTTGAAAATACTTCCATATTTGTATGATTGATATTTTCACCTACATAAATTTTTTGTTCATATAATACATCTTTACAATGATTGGCAGATATTGGAAAATCAACTTTACATACATAGTATCTGTCCATTCCATATACGCCTCTAAGTATAAGATAATCTCCTTTAGGAAAATACACTTCTCCGCAATCAAAACCGTAGTACTGACAAGTTTTTTCTAAGAATAAATCTACAACTCTATCTATTTCATTAGTGTTTTCAGCATAAAGCAGTCCCATAGATAAATCTGAAAAAAAACTGTCTATAGATTTTCTCTCTTCCATAAAATAAACTTCCTATAATTTTATACCAAATACATTTTCCTTATAAAGCGAATATTTTTAATTGATACGGTAATATATCAATAGTTTCTGTAATATTTTCTATTTTATTTTCAAATGATATATCTTCTTTTATTCCGTATTCTTTTGTATCTAATTGTCTAGTTTTAGAAGTTATATTAACTATAATTAAGAGCTTATCATTTTCATCTAAACTATATTTATAAAACTTTCTAAAAGGATCTTTTTCTTTTTTTTCTTTATAATTTCTTTCTTGCTCTTCATAATATTCATGATGCTCATGATATTCATAATGAGTATCGGTTTCTTTTTTTAATTTTTCTAGTTTCTTTTTTTCTTCTATATCAATAGAAACTATTTTACCGCAATTAGCAAGTATAGGATTGTTTTTTATATAATTAGTGATATCTTTTATGTATTCACTCAAATCATAATTTATATTTTCATAATCTTTTTCATTTCCGCCCACAACATTGCATCTTTTTAAGAATCCGAACTCATCACCTAAAGTTATCATCCACATATCGCATACTATTGCTGTAAACAAGAAAGTTTGTTTTACTTTCCAAATATTTCCATCATATTCTTCGATAAGTCTTCTAGTGTCATGATTACTTGGGAATGCTATTTGTTTGCATTTCTCTCTTGCTAAATCATATTGTTCTATAAACCATTCTCCTTCATAATCCCACCATTTAGCACTGCTGGCTACATAATCAAAACCTGCATTTATAAGTTTTTTAGTGTCTTCCATAGAGCAGCCTAAACTTTCAGCAAAAAATATAACTTCATTATTTATTTTTTTAGCATTATCTATTAAATATTTCCATAATTCTTTAGGAACTTTATACGCAGCATCGCATCTGAATCCGCTGAATCCTAAATCAAGATTATGTTTTATTAAATCATTCCAGTAATACCATATAGGATTTAATATTTCATTATTGATTATATCCTGATTATTTTCTTCTTCAGTATTATCTTTATTATCAGCGTTTTCTTCCTCATCTTTTTCATTGGGATCTCTTTTGTTATTGAACATAGCTAAATCGCCCCATTCAACCCATTTCCCATTATCCCAAGCTCCGGGAGATTGTAAAGCTCCATCTTTAGTTTTATACCATTCAAAATGTTCATTAGTCAAATTACAGTCTTTTGATGAATGATTAATAACCAAATCTATCATTACTTTTATATTTTTATTATTACAATAGGCAAGGAAATCTTTAATCTCTTTTTCAGCAATTTCTTGTTCAAAACTAGTAAAAAAAGCAGGGTTATATTGATAATAATATTTTGTAGCGTACAGACTTCCGCTGAATCCGGGATATGTTATAGGATTAATATACACCCATTCAAATCCCATATTTTTAATCCTATCAATATGGCTATACCAATTTTTTATATGCCCTAGAAGCGGCGGAAATAAATTATATCCCGATGTTTTCATCTCTTTATTATATATAATAAATAAAAAAAAACAACTTTTTACTATATTTTTGTTAATGAAATATAATAATATATTTTTATTAAATGTATAATATACTAAATGTAATATATTAATAACTACATTATAAAAATTATTTACTTATTAGAGTTTATGATTAAGTTTATATATATTATTGATTTTAATTTTTTCTATTATATAATGTAAAAACAATATAATTAATTTTCAGGTATATATTATGAGAGTATTAGTTTATGATTCATCTTTACAAATAAGGGACAGTTTTATCAGTATTCTTATTACGGCAGGATATGAAGTTGTTGCTGTGAAGGATAAAAACAACATTTTAAGTATGTTCGGTAAACTTCCTTTTTCTATTGCTATTATAGAGGTTGAGGAAAATGACACTGAAATGGAGAGTATACTTGAAAAAATTTATTTAGATGACAGATATCATGGAGTTCATGTTATAGTTCATGTTGCTGATCCTACCAGAGAGTTTTTCACTAAGATGATGAGAATTGGGGTTTCAGGATTTTTATTAAAGCCATTCAATGAAAAAGATTTTTTGAATAGATTTAATGTTTTAATAGATAAGGCTGGAGTTAAGCCTAAAAAACTAAAACATATAGTAATAAACAATTTGGATAATTTTAAATTGGTATTTAGACATGATGGTGTAAGGCAGATTCTTCATGGTATGATAATAGAAATGTCGCCTGTAGGCTTAAAATTTATTATGCCTCCTGAGGAAGCTAGTTTAGAAGTAGGGCATGTTATAAAAAATGCTTCTATGTCAATTAGTTCTTATAAAATAAGTTTTTCTATTAATATACTTGAGAAAATAGGAAATGAATATATAGGAGAGTTTGTTGATTTATCAGTATTTAATTCTAAATTAATATGTAAATTTATATATGATAAATATATAGAAAAATTAAAATAATCTTAATTCATAATAATTTATAGGAGTTTTTGATAATGGTAAAGGCTTTAACAATAGCAGGATTTGATGGTTCCGGAGGTGCCGGCATACAGGCAGATTTGAAAACTTTTTCTGCTTTGGGATGTTATGGAATGTGCGTGCTTACTGCATTACCTGTGCAGAATACTCAAGGTGTAAGAAGCTGTTATGAAATAGAATTAAAAGCTATAAAAGAGCAATTGGAATGCATATTTGATGATATTATACCTGATGCTATAAAGATAGGAATGCTTTTTAATAGCGATATAATAAAATTAGTTGCCGATTTTTTGAGTAATAATGCTAAGAATATACCTATAATAGTTGATCCTGTAATGGTGGCAAAGAGCGGAGACAGACTTCTTCTTGAAGAGGCTGTAGAGAGCTTAAAAAAATATATACTTCCTATTTCTACTGTTGTAACTCCGAATATACCTGAAGCTGAGGATTTAACTTCAAAAAAAATAAAAACCGATGATGATATGATAGATGCCGCTAATGATATACTCAATATGGGGGCAAAAAATGTTATGCTTAAAGGCGGACATTTAGAAGGCGAATTGTCAAGGGATTTATTTATTAATAAAGAGAGCAAAGAGTTTTTAGATGCTTTAAGAATAGATACTAAAAATACACATGGTACAGGATGCACACTTTCAGCAGCAATATGCAGTTATATAGCACATGGCAAAACTCCTCTTGAGGCTTCAAAATTAGGAAAACAGTATTTATTCAATGCATTACAGGCTGCCAAAGTTGACAGTGTAGGTAAAGGTCATGGCCCTGTTCATCATTTTTATGAGGCATGGAAACATCTTAGTATATAATTTTTTATTGTATATTGTACAATATAATGCTTTTTTAATAAAAATTGCTAGCATCTATTAAGTTTATTTAACATAGATATTTTGCGAGCAATTTTTATTTATGATAATTAAAATTATTTAAATATATAATTTATTTAATTAAATACTTAAACAATTATATTTTGTCAATTTTTACTTTTTTGTAAATGTAATTTTTGTTTATTAATAGTATAAAATATTATTAAGTTTTATTTGAAAAATAAGGTAAAACCAAGATTTGTGTCAAAAATGCAGTCCTTTTGCTTCTTTGGGTCACCACCGAGTAGGTGCCTAATCGGCAAGAGAAGTAGGGGTTTGGGGACTAGTCCCCGAAAATAATAACAATATAAAAACAAATTTTGACAAACTTAAAAATTTTCAGTATATACCTAAACAAATACAGTTTGTCAAAAATATAAATTTATTTTTGTTTTTATATCTGGGGCTTTGCCCCATACCCCAGTTCTTTTATTGGTATAAAAGAACCAAAAGAACTGCATTTTTAGTATAAATATAGTTATACCATACATTTAATACATATATTTTTAATATAAAGTTCTAGTAATTGCGTTTTTTGCAACTTTTTTATGCGGCAAAAAAGTTGATAATAATTATATAATGTGCAGTGGTCGTCAAAATGAAATCATTTCAGTATATACTAGAATGCCTTTTAATAAAAATTGTTAAAAATAAAAAGCGAAGCTGCAAAAAACAGCTCCGCTTATAAATATAAAAAATAAAATTACTTATTTAATATATCTAATACCTCAGCAGGGAAATACCATTTAGACTCATTATAAACTACAACTCCCTCTAAAGTTTTTTTCTCTCCGTCTACAGTAATTATATTTCTGTTTTTCATCATTTGAGCAGTTTTATCTTTCATACGTATAGTAAGAATTTGACCATCAGATGTTAGCTCAGCACCTGCTTTTTTTA
The DNA here is from genome assembly GCF_944393015.1 of uncultured Brachyspira sp. Taxonomy (GTDB): domain Bacteria; phylum Spirochaetota; class Brachyspiria; order Brachyspirales; family Brachyspiraceae; genus Brachyspira. Next base: position 50,481 of record NZ_CALXYQ010000005.1, on the reverse strand, counting down.
TTTCATCTTCACTCATAAATAATTTTTTGGAAGCTTCATCTAAATTTATTCCCATAGCTTTAGCAATATTTTTAGCTATATCAGTATTATCTATAAGACCTATAATTCTTTTATTATTAGGTAAATAGGTATATAGAGGAACATCTTCTCCAGTATGTCCATGAGAAGTGAATCCTAAATATGCTCTTTTTGCTAATATTGGTCCTATAGCATAATGTAAATCATCACCTGTTTTTCCTGTAAGAGAATTTACTTCTGCTGCTGTCATATCATTAATAGAATAATATTTAGACATAGTTTCTCTTATATCTTCACCAGCTTCTATTTTTCTTGCTATATATTCAGAAGAACGTGAAGCTTTTTTTATAGGATCTATAAAGCTTTCTAATTGTATTTGTTGATAATTTGAAGAGGTATCATAATTTCCCATAGAAAAACCATTGTTTCCATGATCTGTTACAGCTATAACCATAGTATTATTATCTTTTTTAGCAAAATCCAATGCAACTTTTACAGCAGCATCATAAGCTAAAGTATCAGATACTAATCCCACAGGATCATTAGCATGAGCAGCCCAATCCACTTTTGAAGCTTCTACCATCAAAAAGAATCCATTTTTATTTTTAGAAAGTATCTCTATAGCCTTTGAAGTCATTTGAGCCAATGAAGGCTGAGATGTTTCCTTTCTGTCTATATCATACGCCAAATCTGCATCTGCAAAAAGTCCTACAACTCTATCGCCTGTAAAAGAATTTAATTCATCAGAAGTTCTGATTATAGAATAACCTAAATTAGTAATTTCAGATATTAAATCCTTTCCGTCTTTTCTTTCTTCTTTAGTAAAAAACTTATATCCGCCTCCAAGTATAACATCTATGTCCTGAAATATTTGCTGTTCGCTTAAATCATCATAGTCTTTTCTAGTGATATCATGAGCCGAAAATGCTGCTGGAGTTGCATGCATAATTTCTGCAGTAGCGATAATTCCTGTAGCTTTATCAAGAAGCTGTGCCGCCTCTAATACATTTGCTATAGGACTTCTGGCTTCTGTAGGTATTGATGAATTAGGAAGTATAGCCTCATCTGGAAGAAGACCTATAAACTGCTTATAAGATGTTTTATATCCAGTAGCTATAGCTGTACCAGCAGGTGCGGAATCAGCTATAGGAGAATCAGCATTATAAGTTCTTACTGCTCCGCTTAACATTTCATCTATGGCTAATGATCCTCCGCCATTAATCCATCTTGAATATGTAATTACATCAGCACTCTGTCCATCAGCAATTAAAATTATAACATTTTTTGCTTTTATAGAATTTTCTGAATTAGTGGAATCTGGCTGACCGCATCCTATAAAAAATGCAGCTAAAAGAATAATAGGTAATAATCGAATCATAGATTTTTCTCCAATCTTTATAATTTGGTAAAAATCTGATATCAAATTTTTCCAAACTACATAGTATAATAAAATAAAAATCAACTATAAAAAATATTTTATATATTTTTATTAAAAATTAAAAAATTATATATTATCATTTTAAACTATATAATTTTTTAATTCAATACCGCAATAATTTTAAATTATATTTTTATAAAAAAAGAGGCTTATAATAAAGCCTCTTATAAATACATATTTAATTTTTATTTAACTTCTTTTAAAGTACCTTTCAAAGTTAAAGTATCATTTTCAAAAGTACCCTGCAAATCACCCTGCCAATAAGGTATGCCGTCTTTAGCTTTATCAGTAACCATTTGAATATCAGCAAAATTCATATCATTAGAAATTTGAGAAGTACTTACTTTGTTATTATCTGAACCATAACCTATTTTGAATATTCCATTAGTATCAGATTTTAATTCATAAACCCAAGGATAAACAGTAGGGCCTCCTGCATGAGCATATCTTATAGTTATTACTCCTGTTTCATCTTTAGTAACGCCTGTTCCTGTGATGATAGGGCCGTTAGTTCCATTCAATACTTTTTGAGATGTTCCTGTTCCAGTCATACCGTCAAAATTATAAGTTTTAGCAGGTGAAACTCCGTAAAGTACGAAGAATCCGAATCCTCTTTCTATTTTATTATTTGCATATTGCTTATTCTCGTATCTGTATGAATCCCAAGATTTAGTAGCTCCTGCAGGTGTTGAAGCTCCTGTAGCAGCATCCACTTTAGCATCAATATTGCCGTAAGTTCCTGAAACTTTTAAATATGAGTTTTGCATTAAATTATTATCATCATTAGCTTTTTCACCGAATACAGCCTGAAAGTCTATATCCATAGTTCCTGCTTCAGATGTTACGGTTTGATTTGATATTGTATCTGTTTTAGAACATGAAAATATTAAAACAGATATAAATAATACTATAAGTATAATTTTTTTCATTTTTTCTCCTTTTTTGTGTTAATCATATAATAAAATATATATAGAATATTACAATATTATATATATACTAAAATGTAAATTTTTTTTATATATTTACCCATGATATGTACGTCAAAAAAGGTTTTATAATACTATTAATACGAATTATGTTGTTTTATATGTAAGAAAAATAGACTATTGTAATTTTATATTGATGATATTATTCTACAATATATTTTAATGATACTATTCTATATACTTTGAAACGAGCTAGTTATTTTTTATTAACAGATATTGATGAACGATATTATTATGTGCAGCTAAATTTGTGTATGAGAAATTAGTATATACCTAAACAAATACAGTTTGTCAAAAATATAAATTTATTTTTGTTTTTATATCTGGGGCTTTGCCCCATACCCCAGTTCTTTTATTGGTATAAAAGAACCAAAAGAACTGCATTTTTAGTATAAATTTAGGCTATATCCTATATTTAATAGGCATGTTTTTAATATAAAGTTCTAGCAATTGCGTTTTTTGCAACTTTTTTGTGCGGCAAAAAAGTTGATAATAATTATATAATGTGCAGTGGTCGGCAAAATGAAATCATTTCAGTATATACCAAAACAAATATATTTTGTCAAAAATAATTTTTTTAAATTTTAAATATTTGCAGGGCTTTGACCTGCACCCCACTTCTTTTGCCGACGCTCTGCGTGCCGTAGGTAAGGCACCTACTCGGTGTTGCCACAGGCGAATCCCGCTCCAAGCGAGAAGCTATATCCTCGACAGGCTCGGATACGCTTCTCGAAAGGCTATATTTTAGCTTAAATTAATAATCTATCTTACATACAAAACAATTTTAGTATGATTTAGTACTAATTTTATACTTGCATTTTTTGCAACTTTGACGAAGTCCGCAGAGCGTATGCGGCGGGAAAAAGTTGAATAAAAAAATGACAAACTTAAAAATTTTTAGTATTTATTAAAATAAAAATTAATATCTTGTTTTGATATATTTTATAAAAATATAAAATAAAAAGCACTCTCATATTGAAATGAAAGTGCTTTTATAAATATTAAATATTATTAATTTTAATTATTATTAGCAAAATCAGTGAATTCTTGTTTTAGCTTCTTCACTAAATCAAATAATTTATTTTCATCATCTGCTATATTATATGTTAAACATCTGTCTTTATGTTTTTTTATTTCTTCTTCATTTAAATATTTTGATAATATATTATATATGATATCTGCACATTTATTTTTATCGTCATATACAGACAAATATATCTCTCCAGATACATAAGTATATATAACTATAGAAAAAGCGTTATTTCTTTTTAATTCAATATAATGAGCACAACTATAGTAGCCTCCATTTTTATCATAACCCCAATCATCCATACCTGTTTTTGATATTATATAATCATTTTTTATTTTAGCTAAATTATTATACATTTCTCCTATATAATTAATTTTCTGAAATATTTGATTGTCTTCTTTGTATTTATTTAATATTTCATTAAAAAAATTTAATTCTGTTTCTGACATATCTCCTTCTCCTGTTCTTTTTAAAATTTCTATATAATGATTCATAAAAAATAATTTATCATCTTTTAAATTATCTCTTGATTTTTCAAAACAAGTTACCAAATCTTTATCTGTAGCATCAAAACTTATTATTTTTATATATTTGTCTTTTACTTTATTTTTTATTTCATCATCAAATCCAAAAGTATGTTCTTCTGGTTCTTTATATTTTGACGGTGCAATATAAACTATTTTTTCAACTTCATATTCTCCGCATACTTTTTTATAATAATTTGCTAATTGTTCTTGCTGATCTTTAGCCCAATTAATTTTATTTTCTATAATTATTATTTTTTTATTACCAATTATTGAAATATCTATATAATTTTTTTCATATTCAGGAATTTCAGCATTTGAATAATCATCTTTATTTTCTATACCAATCAAATCAAGAAAATTATAGAAAAAATCTTCATAATTATTTAAAAAGAATTTTAGTAATTCTGAATGTAATTTTTCTTTATTCCATTTATCAGTTATTACATCAAATAAATTAAATTCTAATTGATTATTTCTTTTATTTAAAACATCGTAATATTTATTTATATTTTTTACATCAAGATTAGATATTATATCAATAACATTTTTATTATAATAGTTCATCAGCGAATAAAAATGATCTATAGTATTTATTAATTCTTTATTATTCAATTAATAATTTCCATTGTGATATTACTTAATTTTTTATAATCATATTTAATTATTATGTATTTATTATACAATATAAAAATATATATATCAATAATAGATTAATGGAAACAGACATTTTATATATAAAAAGGGGATTTTTTTATCAATGAACCCCCTTTATTTATAGTAATTATTTTTATTATTTTACCAAACTAGAGAAATCAAGCATATTCTTGAAAATCTTATCTACTGAAGAAAGTAAAGCTATACGGTTATTTTTGATTTTTTCATCATCTACATTTACCATAATATCTTTAAAGAATTTATCTAATGGTTCATAAAGACTAGCTAATAAAGCAAATGTTTTTTCATATTCTCTATTTTCCATAAGTTTATTAACTTCATTTAATTTTTCTTTATATGTATTGTATAGAGATTTTTCAGCTTCTTCTTTTAATAATGATTCATCTAAATTAACATCTTTAGCTGATTTAATCATATTCTTAATTCTTTTAAATACCAATAAAAGATTTGAGAATAACTCTTCATTTTTCTTTCTGAATGCATCAATAGCTTCTATTTTTAAGTAAGCATCATACATATCATCTATACCAGTAGAAAGAACGCCTGCAACAGAGTCTTTAGCAAAATCAATATCATTTTCAAAACGAGATTTAAAGAATTCAAATATATCTTTTACTAAATCTTCGCTCTTATTATTTTTAGCATCTTTAGGCATAGAGTTGATAGAATCCTCTATTAACTTTTTAAGATTAACATGCTTTTTAGATTTTGTAAGTATATTAATAATACCTAAAGCCTGTCTTCTTAAAGCATTAGGGTCTTGAGAACCTGTTGGTATATCTCCTACATAGAAACCAGCTGCTATATTATCCATTTTATCAAGTATAGCTATAGCCTTACCTGTATCATTAGAAGGTATTTCATCAGCAGCAAATAAAGGTCTATATTGTTCATTAATAGCTAAAGCAACATCATCATTAAGATTCATAGATTTAGCAAAATATCCGCCCATTATACCTTGAAGCTCTGGGAAATTGTATACCATATTACTTACTAAATCTGATTTCATGTATTTAATAGCTTTAACTATATTTTCTTTATCTTTTTCATAGCCTAAAAGTTTTATTAAAAGTTCTGAGTTTTTCTCAAGTCTTTTTACTTTATCAGCAACGCTTCCAAGCTCTTTTCTAAACATTAGCATTTCGAGTCTTTCATTCATCTCGTCCATGCCTTTTTTGATATCTTCTTGGTATAAGAATCTTCCGTCTGAAAGTCTTGCTGTTAATACTCTTATATTTCCTGCTATTATCTGTGGAGTTTTAGGCTGATTTGCTGTTATTACAAATAAATTAGTTAAAGTACCGTCTTTTTTGCATAATGGGAAGTATTTTTGATGTTCAATCATTTCACTAGTTAAAACTTCTTTAGGAACTTCTAAGAATTTAGAATCGAATTCGGCAGTGAGTAAGTAAGGCTCTTCTACCAAATCCACAACTATTTCAGATACTTTTTTCTTTGAAACAGCTTCATATCCATGTTCTTTTTCAATATTTTCTAATTGATTTATAATGTTTTCTAATCTTTTTTCTCTTGAAACTATAACATGCTTTTCAGCTAATGTTTTTTCATAATCTTTAGGATTATTAATTTCTTTAAATTCAGGTGAAAGAAGTCTATGACCTGTTACTTTATTATTAGTTTCTATTCCTGCAACTGAAGTTTTAATGATTTCATTTCCGAATAAGGCAAGTACATTTCTTATAGGGCGTACAAAAGCAAAATCTTTGTTTCCCCATCTCATTTTCTTTTTAAAATCTATACTTGAAATAATGCTTTCTAGTTTTTCTTCAAATAGTTTTTTAGTTTCTATACCTTTTTTCTCTTTTTTTACAAATATATATTTTTTTCCATTTACTTCTTTTATATATGGCTTATCAAATGATTCATTTTCATCTATATTTTTTATTGAATTAGCATCTATATTATGAGATTTTAAAAATCCTTCTCCTGCTTTTGTAGGAGCTCCGTCTTTAAAAGCACTTTCAAATAAAGGGCCTCTAAACTCTATAACTTCATCTTTTGATTTTTCTTCTATATTTTCTGCTAAAATTGCCAATCTTCTTGGGGTAGTGTATGAATTAACAGAACTGAAATTAATACCATTATTTTTTAATGTATTTTCTATTATTTTTTTAAAACTTACACTGGCAGGATAGGCAAAATCTGCAGGTATTTCTTCTACTAATATTTCAATAAGCAAATCTTTCACTTTAATATTCCTTAAAATAATAATTATTAATGTCCTATATTGTACATTTATAGTATAAAAAAAACAATATTTTTTGCATATTAATTTTCAATTTTGTTAACTAATTGTTTATTTGTAAGGTTATATTAATAAAGAATTAGAATATTTAAAGAAAATAACCATTATTTTACGATAATATTATAATAAGATATTGATTTTATATCATTAATTTACTATATTTATAAATTGGAAGACTTTAATATGCAAACAGTAACAACTAAACAAAATATATTAATAATAGACGATGAAGAAGACATACTGACTACCTGTCAGAATATTTTAGAAGATGAAGGCTATGGAGTAGATATAGCTAAGAATTATAAAGAAGCAGAAGATATACTTAATAGTAAGAATGTAAATTTAGTATTTTTAGATGTATGGCTGCCTGATGTAGACGGACTTGACATACTTGCTAATATAAAAGAGAAATACACTAATACTACTGTTATAATGATGAGCGGGCATGCTGGTGTTGAAACAGCAGTAAGAGCTACTAAGATGGGAGCTTATGACTTTTTAGAAAAGCCAATAAGCATATCAAAACTTCTTTCAAGCTGCGAAGAGGTGTTCAAAGAAACTACAAATAAAACAGAATTTATAAATAATGAAGAAACTGAATCTCATTATCATAATAATGTAGGATATAAGGTTAAACAGAGAACTATAGCTAAAAGTATTGTTGTAAGCGGTTTTGCTTTAATGGAAGGAAGAAAAACAGCTTTAACATTAGTTCCTGCAGAAGTTAATACAGGTATAGTTTTTATTGATATTAATACAAATACTCATATAAAACTATCCCATAATAATATACTTTCTAAAGATAAATCAGGAGCGGTTAATTCTACAGCATTAATATCCGGAAACAGATATATAAAGACTACAGAGCATTTTTTAGCGGCTCTTCATATGATGGGCATTACTAATTTAATAGTAAAATGCGATGGAGAAGTACCTAATGTAGACGGTTCTGCTTTAGTATTCTGCGATGCTTTGAAAGAGGCTGGTTTTGTAGAGCAGGATGATTATATAGAGCCTATAGTTATAGATCAGACTTTGACTTATGGTACTGTTAATGATAATGAAACTTATATAATACTTTCACCTTATGACGGTCTTGAAGTTAGCCTTCGTATAGATTTTGCAGGCAGTATAGGCGTACAGGAATATACATATAAATTTGAAAATTTTGATCAGTTTACCGAAGAAGTTGGAAGAGCTAGATCATTTAATACTATAGATAATATTGATTATGCACAAAAAATGGGAATGGCTGGAAGCGGTATGATAGGAAGTCATATACTCCTTTGTGACGGAAAAGTAATAAATACTAAACTTCATTTTGATAATGAGTTTGTAAGACATAAAATTTTGGACATAATTGGGGATTTATATATCTTAGGAAGACCTATAAGAGGCAAAGTTGTAGCTAATAAGTCTTCGCATTCTTTCAATCATTCCGTTGTACATGATCTTGCAAATAGATATTTATGAATTTGATTTAATGATTAAAAATGATATAATTAATAACTAATTTAAGAGTATGAGAATATGTCAGAAAGCAGGTTAAGAACTAATACGGAAGAACAGAATAACATATCATTATATTTTGCAGATGCTAAAAAAGAAAAGCTTTTAACTAGAGAAGAAGAAATAGAACTCACAAAAAGATTAAAAGAAGGAGATGCAGAGGCAAGATCCAAACTGATTAGAAGCAATTTGAGATTTGTTATTACAATAGCAAAACAATATAAAAACAGCGGACTTTTATTAGAAGATTTAATAAGTGAGGGAAATTTAGGGCTTATAATAGCAGCTGATAGATTTGATCCGGATAAAGGCTATCACTTTATATCCTATGCTGTATATTGGATAAGACAAAGTATTTTAAGGGCCATAAATGAGAAATCGAGACTCATAAGACTGCCTTTGAATAAAGCTATGGACTTAGTAGATTTAGAGAGAGCTGTGCATCAATACTATTATAAAAGCGGTTATACTCCGGATGTTAATGAACTTGCCGCAATATTAAATAAAGATCCTAATGATATACTTCATATTATGTCTATGAGTACAGAACATGTTTCTCTTGAAGGCGAATATAATTATGACGGTATGAAAGATAGGCTCATTGATACTATAGAAGATAAAACTTCAAAAAATGTTGAAGAAACTGCTATAAATAAAGAGCTTATGGAAGAATTAAAAACTGCTATTGAAAGTTTATCAGATATAGAAAAACAGATTATCAATGCAAGATATGGAATAGATCAGGAGAGAAAAACTCTTAAAGAAGTAGGGGAGATGTTTTCTTTCACTAAAGAGCGTATAAGGCAGATAGAGAAAAAAGCATTAAGAAAAATGCATTCTCAGAAATACAGTTCATTAAAAGATTTCTTAAAATAATAAAAAATGTCAGGGCTTTATATACATATCCCTTTTTGTACATATAAATGCAGTTACTGTAATTTCTATTCTATAGTCAATAAGAATTATATAGAAATATATAAAAAATATACAGAAAGCTTAATATCTGAATTAAAATTAAGAATATCAGACTATAAATCAGAAATAGAAACTATATATTTCGGAGGAGGTACTCCTTCTGTATTGGGTTCTGATTTATTAAAATATTTATTAGATAATATATTAAATATTGTATACATCCATAATAAATATTTAACAAATACTGACTTAATCAGAGAAATAACTATTGAATCTAATATAAATGATATAAATGCTGAATATATTAAATTCTTAGAGAATATACCAAATATAAGACTTTCTTTAGGTATACAGACATTCAATGAAAAAAGCTTAGCCATTATAAATAGGCATACCGATAAAAAAGATATTATAAATGCTCTTAAACTAATAAATAAATCATCTTTAGAAAACATATCTCTTGATTTTATATGCGGACTTCCTCTAAATGGTGAAAATCAAATAAGAGATGATATATTATTTTCATTAGATTTGCTTCCTAAAACTAAACATTTTTCACTTTATTATTTAGAATTAACTGATTCACTTCAAAGAAAATGGGAAGATTTACTGCCTAATGAAGAAGAATCTGTCATATATTATAAAAAAGCTTCTGATACATTGGAAGGACTTGGATTTAAAAGGTATGAAGTTTCAAATTATTCGCTTACAAATTATAATTCTATTCACAATAGTAATTATTGGCTTTTGAAAGATTATATAGGTATAGGTGTATCAGCTGTAGGGTGCTATAATGATAATAGATACAGTAATATTAAAATACTTAAAGATTATTTTGATTTTATTGATAAGAATCATCTTCCTATAAAAGAAAATGAATATTTATACATAGATACTAGAAAAAAAGAATTTATATTCCTTTCACTAAGAACAGTAAAAGGAATAAATATTCATAAATATAAGAATTACTTTAATGAAGAATTTTATGATAAATATTATCATATTATAAATAATAATAATAAATATTTTAACATATCTAATAATTATTTATCTATAAAAAAGTCCTATTTTGATTATGTTGATGAGATTAGTTTATTGTTACTTTGATTTACTTAATGATTCTTGAAAGTTTTTATCGTTTATAAGATATTTATCGACTATTATTGCTAAAGCACTGTCTTCTTTTTTTAATTCCTTTGCTCCTCTTGTTATTGAACAAAGACTTGCATTTAAATGTTTGGCTATTTCATATTGAGGCATTTTCTTTCTTAATAGGGTGACTATCCTCAATCTTTGCTGTATCATGTCTTGTTCATCTTTAGTGAAGAGTTCTGTGAGAAGCTTCTTAATAAATTCTTCATTGTTTTCAGTTGCTAGAATATGTGCTAATAGTTCCATTTTATGTCTCCTTAAAATTATTACTATTTAGAATACTACTATATTAAGTATAGGATAAATATTAATTTTTTCAAGTAAATTTATTATTATATATAATAATATATTTTATTTATTACAAGTATATATAAATTACTGTTTATTAATTAACAATTAAGGCAGATTTATGAAAAAGTCTAATAAGAATAATAAAAAAAATAATAAAAATACTAAAAAGATTTCTACTAGAGAAAATACTAAAAATAATTTGTTTATTATTTTATTTGCCATATTTGTTTTATTTGCTGTATTTATATACAATTATTATAATAAAAGAATTAATCCGGTATCAAATATAAATGAAGTTGATTCTCAAGGGCTTACAATAGTAATGAAAGCATTACTTAATGAGAATAATCAATTAAATATTAATGATATAAAAAGACTTATAAGAGATAATAGGAAAAATATAGATTATAGAATTAGAGATGCTGAGAGTAAAACTCTTTTAATGTATGCTGTATTTAACGGAGATACTGAAATAATAAAAGATATAGCTAAATACGGCAATCAATTAGATGAAATAGATAATAATGGAAGAACGGCATTGCATTGGGCAGTTTATTATAATAAATATGATGCTGTTGTTGCTTTGATAGAGCTTGGGGCAAAAGATTATATAAAAGATGATTATTCTCTTACTCCTATAGATATAGCACAGTATGAGGGGTATGAGGATATATATCAATATTTATCAAATTTATAATTTGTGTTATTAGATTAAAATATATTGTAAAAAATATTTTTTAATGTTAGAATTAGTTATCAATATTATGGTTTTTAGAAGTTAGTAAAATAAAAATAAATAAATAAATAAAAATAAAAAATAAAGAGGAAGCAATGAGATTTAGATGTTTAAAAAAAGATATAGTAAAATCTATTGGTGTTACTGAAAATGTTGTTGAAGGCAAAGTAATTTATAATATAGAAAGCAATGTGCTTTTTCATCTAGCAGGCAATATGCTTACATTAACTGCTACTGACGGTTCTGTTTGGGCTAGAAGCAGAATAATACTTGATGACTGTGAAGGTGAAGGAGCTGTGGCAGTATATGCTAAGAAAATCAGTTCTATATTAAAAGAGATGCCTGACGGACTTATTACTATAAATGTTGAAGAGAATGAAAAAATAAACATAGAATCTGAAAACGGAAAAACTAAACACTTAATCATAGGTATGAAAACAGATGATTTCCCTGCTTATCCTGAAAGCAATGGAGATATCAGCTATATTATGCTTCCTACAAAAGAATTAGTTACTATGATTAATAAGACTATATCATCAATAGCTAAAGAGCCTTTTAAACCTGCTTTAAGAGGTATATGCTTTGAGAAAACTGATTCTAAATTTCTTGCTGTTGCTACTGACGGAAGAAGAATGGCTGTAATTGAAAGAGAATTTGAAGGTGTAGAAAATGGTTCTTTCTCAATAATAATAGAGCCTAAAGTTTTAAATGAAATACTTGTAACTGCAAATTATGATGAAGTAGAACAAGTAAAAATGGGAGTAGACGGACAGCAGGTTTATTTCCAAGTTGGTAAATATGATTTCGTATCAAGCCTTATAGAAGGAAAATATCCTAATTTCAGACAGGTTATACCAAAAGAGTTTGCTTATAGTTTCAGAGTAAATAAAAATGATCTTCTTGATGCTATAAGACGTATCGTTCCTATGATTAATGATGTTCGTTCAAAGAGAATGATATTAACAGTTTCAGAAGAATCTCTAAAAGTAAAAGGTATAAACCAAGAGATGGGAGAATCTTTAGAAGAGATTGATATAAAATATTCAGGCGAAGAACATTCAGTTGCTTATAATTATACTTATATTCAAGATGTTATAAAACAAATTGATTCTGAAATAGTTACTTTTATGGTTAATAAAGACTCTAGTCCTACTATGGTAAAAGAAATAGAAAGAGAAGACTATTATTATATAATCATGCCTATGAGTATAGGTGAGGAGTAATCAATCACTTATTATATGGGGGAAATATGTTTGAAGTAGAAAATAAATTTTATGAAGAACATATAAAAGAATTTAGAGAAAAGTATCTAGGCAAACATATAGTAATAAAAGGTAATGAATTAAAAGGCATATATAATAGTGATGAAGAAGCTATTAATGAATCAATAAAAACTATGGAACTAGGCACTTTTGCGGTAAAAATAGTATCTGGTAATGATGAAGATACTAATTGGAGATTCTATTCCCGTGTCAATCTTTAATAAAAATAAGCAATACCATTTTGCATTTAGAGTAGAATATAATCATATACCTGTAGAATTAAAAAACAAAAGTATTAATCAAAAATAAATTCGGAATAGAAAAAGAATATGATGCTATATGGGATACAGGAGCAACTAATACAGCTATTACTCATAAAGTATATAAAGAACTTAATTTAAAACCTATAGACAGCTGCAAGGTTAGAGGTGTTAATAGCGGAATCCATACAGTTGATATAGTATTAATAGATATATCATTATCAAATAAAGTTAATATAAAAAATGTTAGGGCTGGTGTTTGTGATATCGGCGGCTGTGATATGCTTATTGGAATGGATATTATTAAATTTGGAGATTTAGCAATATCTAATAAAAATAATAAAACAATATTTAGTTTTGCAATACCACCTTTTGATAATCCTACAGATTTATTAGAAAAAGCAAATAAAGTTAATAAAAATAATGGATATTATAAATAATTATATTAATTACATTTTTATGTGTATTTAAATTGTTTGTAAAAAAATAGTAAAATAATTGTAAAAAATACTTGCTTAAAATTCTTATATAATATATCATCATTTTTCAAATAATTGGTAATTTTTTAAGTTTTTTATTAAGAGGTTTATTGAAAATTATGAAAATTTTAGGCAATTATATTTACACAATAATAAAAGGTTTTATAATAGGAGCTTCAATGCTTGTACCGGGATTCAGCGGCGGCACTATGGCTATGATACTCGGCATATATGATAAATTAATTGCTTCTTTAAGCGGTGTTCTAACATTCTCAAAAAATGAAAATTATTTTATAAAAAACAAACTTAACTTTTTATTTTTAATATTTTTCTGTGTAGGCTCTGTTTTGGGTATGGTAATAATTTCAAAGCCATTATCAAATTTGATAGAAAAATATTATACTGTTTCTTCTTTCTTTTTTATGGGGGCTGCACTTGGCGGATTTAATACAGTTTATAATAAAACTAAATCTTATAAATTCGATTTTTTAAGCATTATATATATTCTTTTGGGGGCAGGCATAGTATATTTAATATCCATAATACCTGAAGGATTTTTCAGCAGCACAGGAAACAGAAGCGAAATGTTTATGTATTTTATACTTATAGTGGCAGGTTTAATTGTGGCAATTGCCATGATACTTCCGGGTATAAGTGTTTCATACATGTTTTTGCTTTTAGGTATTTATCAGGAAACCATTGATGCCGTGCATGATTTATATATTCCATATTTAGCACCTTTAGCTATAGGTTCTATTTTAGGAGTTGTTCTTACTACAAAAATTTTGGAATATTGGATGGAGCATTATGTGAAATCATCTTATTTGATAATATCAGGTTTTGTATTAGGCTCTATTATACAGGTTTTTCCAGGACTTCCAAAAGGCATAGAATGGGCTTTATGTCCTATAATGTTTTTGGCAGCTTATTTCCTTATAAGGCTTTTACAGAGATTCGATCCTGATAATAGATAATTTTTATAATATTATTAGTATATACCTAAACAAATATATTTTGTCAAATATTAGCCATATGGGCTTTCCGCACGGTACTGCAAATTATTATGGATAGTCAACTATACGTGCGGCTGATTACTTATTAATATACAAAAGTTAATAATTTATATTACATATAAAACAAAGTTAGTATTATTTAGTACTAATTTTACACTTGCACTTTCGCGAAGCGTGCCGACGAAGTCCACCTGTGGCGTGCGGCGGGAAAAAGTTGAATAAAAAAATGATAAACTTAAAAATTTTCAGTATATACTAAAACAAATATATTTTGTCAATTTTTATATTTTGTAAATGTAAATTATAATTTTTGATAATATCAAATATTATCTAATATTAGTTAAATATTTTTATCTGTAAGATAAATTATTGATTTTTGTGCAATAATAAGTAATTAGCCGCACATATAGTAGGCGTTTAATAATATGAAATAGTACCGTGCGGGAAGGTGCCGCAGCTCGCGGTTGACAAAGTTAAAAATTTTCAGTATATATTAGAATATAATATTAATCATAAATTACTTTGATATTATAAACATTAAAATAGTATGGATATCTGCTGAAAAGTTCTATATCAAAATTTTTTGTATTGTTATTTATTTCTTTAAAATTTTTTATTTTTTTACTGCCATTTAAATATAAATCCATTTTTAAAAATGAATTTATATTTCTTTCATTTATCTCATCAAAAAGATTTTTATTTATTTTGATTGTGAATAATTTATTTTCTTTTACAGATTTATAATTATTGTATCCATCTGTAATTTCTAAATTAAATAGGGCAGGGTATACATTAATTTTGTATGTGTTTAATATACGTCCAAATTTAATTATATTTATTTCTAAAATTTTTATATTATATTTTTGATTTTGTTTTGTATTGATTTTTAACTGTATATTCGCATCTCTATCGAATGTTTGTATAAATAACTTATTAGTATCAAAATTATTATTTTCTAAAAATAAATCATAATTGTATTCATCTTTATGAAAACCGATTATATGAGATTTTTCTCTTTGTATATCATAACCATTATATTTTAAATCGTTTAGTTTATAAATATCGTCTTGCATAATAGGATAGGCATTTAAACAAAAAATGAATATTATAAAAATGAAATGCTTTATCATTACTTTATTATTGCTTTATTATTGATCAACTGTGAATATAACGGCTCTGTTTGAATCAGCAGCATTTTTCCAAAATTCTATGCTTCTATAAAAATAATCCCAAGTATATTCAAAGTCCTCATCGCTTAAAGGATATTCATAATCTTTTTCATCAATTTTAAAATATTTTTCTTTGAACTTTTCTTTTGTTATAGTTTCTATTTTGGAAGCTATATCTTTAACTACATTTTCTTTTTTTAATGTGATAATATAATCTTCCTCATCATCGCCATTTCCGTATAAAATGTCTCCTCCCATTATTATAGAGCCAAAAGGATAATTATCATCACCGAATACTAAAAGCCCATCATTAGAAAGACATCTATGCATAGCGTCCCAAGATTTATCAAGCTCATAAATATATTTTGTATGCTTTTCAAAATAAATTTCTTCCAAATTTTCAGAAATAAAATCAGGTCTTTCAAACCTTGAAGTTTTTAATAATTTATTTAAATCTCTATCGCTTAAAGCAAAGAATACACCCAAACAACCCATACAACACCTCCAAGTAATCAATTATATTAAATAATACATATTATTTTTATGAATAATATACATTCACAAGTTTTTTACTTCCTCTAAACTTAAACCTGTAATTTTACTTATATCTTCATTACTCATATTCATATTTTTTAAATTTAATGCTATGTCTTTTGCTTTGTTTATTTCGCCTTGTTCTATACCTTCTTTTATACCTTCTTCTTTTCCTAATCTCCTTTCTTCATCAAGCATTATTTGATTACCATATAGATATGCTTCTTTCTTCTCATATTCCATCATCATCAATTTACTTTTTACAAAATTATTATATTTCTTTTGTACTTCTTCCATTATAGGTTTTTCTTCTACTATTTCAGACATAATTTCCTCCCTACTAGCTGTAGCACCGACCCGCACCGTATTTCAAAATATTATAGATAGTCTTCTATAGGTGCGGCTGAATACATTTCATTACACCATAAATTTATTTTATTACTAATTATACTATAAGTATTATCTAAATTGAAATTTAATAGATTAATACTTATTACAGGAGTAAGTTCATCATATCTTTCACCATGCTTTAATAACTTACTATAATTAGCTGCCCAATAATAAAGTATTCTTTCAGGAAATCTTGAATTGCCTTGCAATTGTATTTCTATTATAACTACTGAACCATTCTGTGTTATACACTTCACGTCGACTATGGTTTCTTTTAAATTTCTATTCTTTTTCAAATTGAGGCGACTGCCCGCCTTCGGCGAAGGCGTTAAAATTTCAACAGATCGGAAAGTCTTCATATTAGCATTAATCATTATAGAATTGATAAAATCCAAAAGTATAGATTCACTGCTTCCTTTATCTGTGAAAAGATACCTTATAAAATAATCGTTCAAAGGATTAAAATTTTTTATAGTATTGAATTTTTTACTCATATACATATTATACTAATAAAGAATGTATTTGTCAAAATTCATAGTTATATGCAATTGTTTTATTTGAGTATAAAATATTTATAAAAAGTAATTAGCTGCAAATATTATTACAGCTAGAATAATACTATATATTAAAGACATTTTTATTTTTATAGACTTAAGAAAATATATCACTAAAAATAAAGCGAAAATTAATGCAGCAATGAAATAATATCTTTTTATACCTTCATTAATCACAATTAAGCTTATAGAAGCTACAAGATTGCTAATCATAATTATTCTTGCTAATATAAGCTGCATTGTTATAGCAAGTATGTCATCATTATCCGGTTTTTGATTCATATTCCTCTGCCTCGTATAATGATTTCATTATTACATATAAAAGTATAAAAATCAATATTGTATTATTTAAAAAACTCAGAGAAAGGATTTTTAAAGTTGAATTTAAATCTTCCTTTTTCAGAAGTTTTTTTATGAGGTATATTAACTTGAGTAGCCTCATCTAAACTCATCATAAGTATTCCTATAACAGCAGAATATGCAGGGTTATTTGCTATATCTCTTATGCCTTCAATTTTATCAGGCACACCTATTCTGGCACTAATAGGAGCAGCACCTTTTACTGCTGTTTGATAAGCCTTAGCAAGTTCTACCAAACCGGGAAGCAATGCACCTCCTCCTGTAAATACCATTCCTGCAGATAGTGAATCAATATATTTCATTCTATTTAATTCTTTTCCGCATAAGCTGAAAATTTCTTCTACTCTAGGCTGTATTATTTCAGTTAATACTCTTTTAGGTATAGTACGCATTTGTCCGCTTGCAGTAGGTACTTCAATGATTTCTTTTTCTCCTACCATATCTATAAATGCAAAACCATGATCTCTTTTTAATTTTTCTGCAGAAGGTATTGTAATTCTTAAACCTTCGGCTATATCATTAGTTATATGCTGACTTCCTACAGGTATAACAGCAGTATGCCAAACTGATCCTTCCAAATATACCATAAGAGAAGTAGTTGAATGTCCTATATCGAATACTACTACACCAAGTTCTTTTTCATCATCAGTAAGACAAGCTTCAGAACTTCCTCTTATATTAACTATAAAGTCTTTTCCAGAGAAACGCATTTTATTTAAAGTCTTTCTTAAATGCTCGCTTACATGTTTAAGTCCTGTTATGATATGCACTTTAGTTTCAAGTCTAGTTCCTGACATACCCACAGGATTTTTTATTTCATCTTGTCCGTCTAAAGAATATTCTTGTTCTATAGCTTCAATAATTTCTCTGTCGGCAGGTATCAATATATTTTTTGCACTTTCTAAAACTCTTTCTATTTCAGCAGGAGTAACTTCTTTGTCTTTTGTATTAACGCCTATTACACCTTTACTGTTTAATCCTTTTATATGATCTCCGCCTATTGTTGCAATTATATCAGGAGCTTGTAATCCGGCCATATGTTCTGCTTCATTGATAGATTTTTCTATAGCATTAGCAGCGGCATCTATATTGATGATAACTCCTTTTTTGATGCCTTCACTTTCACTTTCGCCTATACCTATAACATCTAATTTGTCATTATTAACACGGGCAATGACAGTTTTTATTGATGCACTTCCTACATCTAATCCTGCTAAGATTGGCTCTTTCAAGGTAAACTCCTAAATAATAATATTATGTTAATATTCTCGGTAAAAATAAAAGTATGATTAATGATTATTTTTTATGATAATTATTATAGGTTAATCAATACAATTAAATTATAAAATAACCCATTTATTATTTTCATAAGACATTACAAATGTTTGTCTAGCTTTTGAAGTAGTATCTTCTACTCTATCATAAACGGATGAATCAGCATCTATATAAGCCTTTTGTCCTTCCAATTTTATATCATAAACTTTTTCTATTGTAGTTTCAAATTCAAAATCTAATGAAGGATCGCTTTGTACATACTCATCAGCATTTTTTATATTTCTGCTTTTTCTTAAAACTTCTTTATAATTTGTAGAATAGAATTTTTCATAAGCTATTCTTACACTATCTTGATTATAAGGCAAAGAATAAAATTCTTTTAAAGATGATAATGCTAGATTTTTTAATTTATCTTCATCGTACTTTTTTACTTCAACATTTTCTTTAAAATCTTCATCGCTAAGAATTATTTCCACTCTTTTAATAGTTTCTTTATCATCATTATTGTTACTGCATGATACTAACAGAGCGAATGATATTAATAATATATATTTAAACATTTATTAAAGTCCTTCCAATATAGATTTTCTTGTATTTTGCGGAGGTAGAGCTTCTTTCTCTTTTATTCTAGTTTCTGAAGTTGTTGTAACATTATTCATATCTATATATTTAACAACGCTTGGTCTTTCTAATATTATTCTTATATCTCCATTCTGCCAAGCTACAGTATTTGCATTCAAAAATGATCCTTTAGTATATTTAGCATTTAAAGCAGATAATAGTTCAAGGAAATCAACTTGATTAGGCTGAAAATTTATAGTGATAGAATATAAAGCATCATTTTTAAATATAAAATATCCGCTTTTATAAAATTTATTTTCTTCTAAAGCAAGAAATGTTGCACTTTCTTCAGCATTCAAATCAACAGTACCTGTCATATATTGCTTAGGCAAAGTCATAGTATTATCGCTTAATATGGCATTTATTGTATCTTGTCTTGTAGCACCTAAAGTAATATTTTTAAATCCTGTTATAGGTGTATTTATTACTGCAGGCTGTCTGCCCATTATAGCATCATTAGTTATATATTCATTATTATTTTGATTATTTTCTTCTGTTTGTGTATTATTATTGTTATTTGGCGGAATATAAGCATCATTTGTTGCATATTGAGAAAATAAACTGCATCCAAATAAAAACATCAAAATAACTATATATTTTTTCATTTTTTATCCCAAATTTATTATTTTATTTTTAAAAACCTTGTAAATACAATCTTGTTATATAGTATCGGTTATATTTTATTTCAAAATAGTAAATTTATTTTGTATTGTACTTGCAAATTATATAATTTAGCTTTATTTATTTAATTAAAAAAATTTGAAAAAATTATGAAATATATTATATTTTAGATATGAAAGGGTTTTAGGAAAATAATTATGAATAAATTTAATAGAGTTACAATAGTGTGCGGTCATTATGGAGTCGGGAAAACTACTTTTTCTATTAATTATAGTATGTATGTTAGAAACCACACATCTAAAGATATTTATATTGCAGATTTAGATGTTGTAAACCCTTATTTCAGATCCAGAGAGCATTCCTCATATTTAGAAGAAAAAAACATAAAAGTTATAGGAAGCTACCTTCCTCAATCAGGTGCAGATATACCAGCGGTGTCAGCTGAAGTATATTCTATCTTTGAAAGAAAAGATATTATAGGCATAATTGATATGGGCGGAAATTCAGTTGGCAGTTTATCATTTGCTTCTTTCCGTGATAATGTTGATACTAATGAGACAGATGTTTTTTTTGTATTCAATGCCAATAGAAAAGAAAATTCTACTTTCGAATTGGCATTAGCTTATTTGATTGATATAGAGGCAGTTCTTGGTTTAAAAGTTACTGGTATAATAAATAATACTCATTTAATGGATTATACTTCTCTTGATGATATAGAAAAGGGTGAAATTATAGCGTATAATTTATCTAAAGAGAAAAATATTCCGATAAAATATACTTGTGTCGATAGGAAATTTTATCAGAATAATTCTAAAATATTGACTAAATATGATTTATTTATAATTGATTATGATATAAAAAATAAAATATAGGAAATATTATATAGTTTATTTATGGATTATAGTAATGTCAGATTATATGAGATAGCTTCTATGTTATCGCCTAGTGTATATGAAACTATATTTTATAGTCAGTATCAAGGACGTTCAGATAAAGATGCCATTATTTTAGATGATGAGACATTTGAAAGGTGCCATGTATCTGATAATGTTTATAAAAATTTTCTGTTTTCTAATGCTATGAGACTTGGAAAGAGTATTGATTATATAGGTCTTAATCAAATGCATAGTTCTATAATAGAAGATATGAAAATAACTGAAAATGATGTATCTATGAAATTAAATGATATAGTTTTAACTAATTTGGCAGCTACTTTAATAGATATAAAATCTATGAATGTAAAATTAGAGCCTTTATATATTACTTTAGTATTTAAAGGTATAAATTATTATGCTAATAATTATATAGATGAAAATGAAAAATTAATACCTACTGATGAAAGCCCTATAAATTCCACATATTGTCAGGATCAATTATCCTTTGTTAATGATAAACATATAGATATGGTTATTTCCACACAGTATAATAATACTAATAAATTAAAGTATATGATAATAAATTGTAACCATATTGAAGTTGTTGAAACTGCTAAAGATGTGTGGAAAAATATATTTAAAAATGACTTTTCTATGCTTTATGAATATTTTCAAAATATTAGGAAGTCTAGCAATTTAATAATTGAAGGAACTATTTATAAAAGTATAATATCAGGTTATGAAAAGTTTATGGACGATTTCATTGATTTAGATGATTTTTAATTATATTTTTATAATTGTATTATTTATTTATGGAAAATATTAGAAACTTACTTATACATTCTCCTAATTGGCTTGGAGATATAATTATGTCAATGCCTGCAATTCATTTAATAAAAGAAAAATATGAAGGCATAAAAATTACTGTAATGGCAAAAAAATCTATGTTAGGTATTTTTACTGTTACTGATTTAATTGATGACTATATAGAATTGAAAAGATTTCCAAAATTAAGAAAATACAATTTTGATGCCGCTTTGATTTTTCCTAATTCATTTGAAAGTGCTTTTAGAGTATTCGGACATGGTATAAAAATGCGTATAGGTTATAAAGCTGATTATAGAAATTTTATGCTTACAAAAGCCGTTGCTAGAAAAGAGGTAAGATGGATTCATACTTCAGATTATTATGTTAATTTACTTAAAGCTATTGGAATAAATGAAGAAAGACCTAATATTACATTAAAGATAAAAGATGAGGTATTAAATAAGGCAAAAGATTATTTAAAAACTGTGAACCCAGAGAATAAAAAAATATTTGCTTATGGAATAGGTGCTACTAACAGTATTGGAAAAATTTGGAGAGAAGAATATTTTGCAGAAGTTGCTAATTATTTATCAAACCAGTATGATGCTTTAACTTTATTTATTACCACTCCCAATGAAAAAGAGATATCCGATAAAATATCAGTAATGCTTTTAAAAGAGCCTATAATACCTTATATGTCTTTAGATATGATAGCAGCAATATTGAGTTTATGCGATGGTTTTATAGGCAATGATTCAGGGGCTATGCATATTGCTTCTATAGTTGGAATACCTACTTTAGCATTATATTTTGCAACACCGGCATATCAGAATTCTCCAATCGGTATTAATAGTCACATTATAGAAAAAAAGCCGGATAATCCTGCTTGTATATGCGGCGGAAAAAAATGTAAATTAGAAACATTTGAATGCCGTGAAGTAATAAAACCTAAGGAAGTTATAAGTAAATTTGAATCAATGATTTAATCCATATCATCTAATATGAAATTTACTTCTGTTTTGCTTTCCGTTTATTAAACTATTTTTTATCCAAGAACTATTGTCATTCATAGGTATCCATCTTCTTTCTTCAACTCTATAATGCCAATCTTTATCCTCTTGATAATATATTTGTATTCCGCTTCCTTCATGTATATTTAATATTTCATTGTCATGATAGTTTATCTCATCATAATCAGTACATGATTTCTGACCCATTTCTGAATAATATTCATTTAATGACATTAATGATTCATTTAATTTATCATCCATCTCTTTTACATTAAGACCTAATTTTTTAGCCTCTCTTATAGTGATAGGGTAATTATGTGAAGGATAAGCTGAATTAAGAGAATTTGATATTTCATCTATTAATTTTTGATCTTTCATATGATACGATAAAATGTCTTTGCATAGCTTTATTGATAGACTTGAAGCTCTGTCAACAGCACCTAAAACTAAAGGGTGTATATATTTGTATATATGCTCATAAGGATTATTATCATTGTTATTTGACTGTTCTTTCCATAGCTTTATAACCCTAGCTAACTCGTCCTGACTTACATATACAAGGCTATTATCCTTATTTACAGGGGATAATTCATGCTGAAGAGAGGTATCTACAGCTGTTATAAATGCTAAAGGTCCCATTTGTATTTCATCAGCACCTAAACAAAGCATAGTAGCTGCACTTGCCGCTTCTAAAGGCAGTAATGCTATGACTTTTTTGCAAGACTGTCTAAGCAAATGTACTATTCTTAAAGATGCCTGTCCGCTTCCGCCTGAACTTTTTATAAAAAAGTATATTTTATCACATTTTCCTATATGTTTAAGAATATCAGAAAGTACAATTACATCATTCTGACATACGCTTCCGCCATTGGAATTCCAATAAGCAAGTAAAGGAGCATCTAATTGTTTTTTTATTTTATTAATAATTTCCTGAGTTTTAGAAAATAATATAGGCGGTTTTATAGTTTTAGTTTGCGATTTCTTGTCAGCCATAGTATAAACCTCTTTTTTAATTTACATAATTACATTTTTTCATTAGATTCTACATTAATAACAGATAATGTCAAATAATGATTTATTTTTTTGATTAAATTTGCTTGACAAATTAAGAAATTTAGTGTATAAAAGTTGTATTATTATGCTTATTAATTAGTACAAGGAGTGCAATAAATTATGAAAAAGTTATTCGTAGTATTAACTTCCATTTTTATCGCTGCATCTGCTTACGGTTTAACAAACTCAACTTTGATTGATTTTGCTTTAACAGGTAATGCTGATAACTTACAAGCTGGAGAAGGTGATACAAATGAAGTAGTTCCAGTTGCAGAAAATCTTTATAATGATAACTGGGTAGTATGGTTGAATGAATCTGCTAGATTAACAGAGAATCGCAGAAATTCTTATGTTACTAACGTAGACAGTAAAGGTAACAATGGTGCTTGGGAAGCAGGTAAAGTTCTTGGTATAAGAGTACATTTCCCATTAGCAGCTTGGAACAGTTATGCTTTAGTAAAACCAGTATTTGAACTTGAAATGTATGGCGGCAACGACGGTACAAAATATACAGAAGGTAAAGGTGTTATACATAACGTTGGCGAAATTAAATCTATAAGTTCTTGGGTTTATGGCCGCAACTATTTAGTTAGCTACTTTGTAAACTTACAAAATGAATTTGGTGCTTTAAAATCTTATCCAATGGGTACTGTTTACTTCAATGGTTGGAGACAAGTAAGATGGGAAAACAGAGAATACTTACCTAATGTTCGCGACAGAGTATTAGTAAGAGAACCTCTTTATCCTAGAATGATCCCTTCTGTTAAATTAGATTCTTTAGGTTTCTATAGAACTAAAGATACTAAAGGCGGAGATTTCATCACTTACGTTAAAGACGTAACAATTGAGTACGATGTAGTAGTTGTTGATTTCGAAGAAGATATCGATGATGAAGCTACTTGGCAGTTATTAAAAACAGAAAACGATAGAAAACAAGCTATCGAAGCTGCTAGAATACGTGAGCAAGCTGAATTAAGAGAGCTTGAACAAAGACGTATAGGTGACGGTGCTGCTGCTGATCAAGGCGCTGCTGCTGATACAGGTGCTGGTGCTGCTCAAGAACAAGCTCAATAATTAAATTAGTTTGGAAATAAAAGACTAATTAATAGATTAAGGGGAAACTTTAAGAGTTTCCCCTTTTTTTATTGTATTTTTTTTTATTTTACAATATAATTTGTATTAAAATTATATTAAGGAGTTATTTATGAGATTAATGAAACAACCTCTAATCAATAAAGATGATACTTTGTATATATGTATAGATGAGCAGGGTAAATTAACAACTGCTGTTTATGATGCAGAATCTGTTATCAAAAATACTAATATGCTTTTTAGAGTTGCTGATATGCATAATATACCTGTTCTAGCTACAGAACAATATCCTAAAGGTCTTGGTCATACTGATGAAAGAATTGTTTTTCCTAAAAATTGCAAATTATTTGCTAAGGAATATTTTAGCATATTTGGGGCAGAAGATTTTGTAGAAGAATTTAATAAATTAAATAAAAAGAATATAGTTATTTTTGGTATAGAAACTCATGTATGTGTATATTATAGTGTTGTGCATTTGCTTGAAAATGGTTATAATGTATATGTAGTTGCTGATGCTTGTACTTCTAGAACAAAAGAAAATAAAGAAATAGCTTTAGAACAAATGAGAAAACTTGGTGCAAATATTGTAAATACTGAGATGGTAATATTCGGTCATATAGAACATTGTAAAGTTCCTTGTTTTAAAGAAGTTAGCAAATTATTAAAAGATAATTAATATAAATTTAGGAGAATTAAAATGGCTAGAAAAAAACTTATAGCAGGTAATTGGAAAATGAATAATTCCAATAAAGAAGCCTTAGAATTAGTTAATAGTTTGAAAGGTTTAGTTAAAGATGTTAAAGACAGAGATATTATGATAGCTCCTACATTTACTTGTTTAAGTGATGTTCATAATGCTATTAAAGGAACTAATATCAAATTAGGTGCTCAGAATTTATATTTTGAGGAAAAAGGTGCTTTCACAGGACAGATTTCTGCTGATATGCTTTTAGCTGTAGGATGTGAATATGTTATTATAGGACACTCTGAATGCCGTGATATATTCGGTGAGAAAGATGAACTTATTAATAAAAAGGTAAAAAGAGCTTTAGATAAAAATCTTATACCTGTTTTATGTGTAGGAGAACATTTAGAAGAAAGAGAAAAAGGCATCACTTCTGATATAGTAAGCACTCAAACTAAAGAAGCATTCAAAGGTTTGAGCGAAGCTGAAGCTAAAAAAGTTGTTATAGCTTATGAGCCTGTTTGGGCTATTGGTACAGGAAAAACTGCTACTCCTCAAGATGCAGATGATGTACATAAAACTATTAGAGAAACTTTAAAATCTCTTTATAATGACTCTGTTGCTGAAGGTATGATTATACTTTACGGCGGAAGTGTTAATGAGAAAAATGCTGATGATTTGCTTAATATGCCTAATATAGATGGTGCTTTGGTTGGCGGTGCATCTTTAGTTGCTGATAAATTTGCTAGAATAGTTAATTATGTAGCTAAGTAAATTTAATTATATATTATATTTTATATTCAATACTATATTAGTATTGTTCTTGTTTTATTTTTTCAAAAAATATATAATAATTTATTATTAAATAATTTAAAAGAGCATAATGATTTGAAGATATTTAAACTTTTTTATATATTACTATTTGTTTTTTATTCAAATATTTTATTTTCTCAGCAGCCTAAAATTTCTCTTATAAATTTTTATATGTGTAAGGGAAGTATTGGAGATTCAGAGATAACTATGTATTTCAATATAATGAATGAAACAAATGTGTTTGGAAGATATCATTATAAAACTATAAATCAATTCATAGATATAAAAGGACATATCGATCAAAATAAATTATATATTGAAGAAAAAGTTAATAACCGTATAACAGGATATTTTAATGGAATAGTTTCTAATGATGTATTTTTTTCAGGGGAATGGACATCTTATGACAGAGAAAATAAATATGATTTTTCATTTTATAAAGATGAATCTTATCCTTTAAATACTTTAGATATTATCAATTCATCATTAAAATTTAGTTTAGATAATGGCAGAAAATTTGAATCAAGTAAGGATGCTATTATAATAAAAAATGAAAAAAATCTTAATAATTTAGATAGAATTTCTTTAGATGTTGATGGTATAAAATCATTAAATACAAATAGAATAGCATATATACTTAATAATGCTATTATTGATGAATATAATGTTTGGAAAAAATCACATCAAAATGATGAAGATTTTAATGTAATAAAAGAAATAAATGTTGCTTATTTAGATGAAAGACTAATATCCTTTACCGTATATAACTATTCTTATACAGGCGGAATGCATGGTATATATAATGCTGTGCCTGCTATGTATTTAATTTCAACAGGTGAAAGAGTAGGTTTAAGTTTATCAGAGCTAGTAAAAAATAAAAATGATAGAGAATTAATTAATTTGATGAGAACTAAGCTGCTTAGGAATTTTACAGAAAAAGATTTTTTTGATTTTTATTCTATTGAACTTAGCGAAGTTTATGATGTAACTCCATCCGGAATATCATTTATTTGGCCTTTATATAAGATTGCTGATTATGCTCATGGTATTATAGAAATTGAATTTACATATTTAGAGCTTAAGCCTTTTATTAAAGAGGATTCTAAATTTTGGTATTTGTTTAATAAATAATTATATGATATTGATAGAATTGCATAGAGGATATATTTTATGAATGATAATGATATTCATCCAATAATGAAAGAGCTTACTAAAGTTACAAAAGAAATGCCTATGCCTGTTGTAACTGAAATAAAAATATTAACAAACAGAGATGCTTATAAAATTTTAATATCAACAATGCTTTCCCTTAGAACAAAAGACCCTACAACTAGAGATGCTTCTATGAGATTATTTGAGAAAGCTGGAAATCCTAAAGATATGCTTAAACTTAGTGAAGAAGAAATAGCAAAGTTAATATATCCTGTCGGCTTTTATAAAGTGAAGGCTAAAAATATATTAGAAGTTTCTCAAATGATAATAGATGATTTTAAAGGACAAGTACCTGATGAAATAGATGAGCTTTTGAAGCTTAAAGGTGTTGGAAGAAAGGTTGCTAATTTGGTAGTAACAGAAGCCTTTGATAAAGATGGTATATGTGTTGATACTCATGTGCATAGAATATCAAATAGATTCGGTTATGTAAGTACAAAAACTCCTGAAGAAACAGAGTTTGCATTAAGAGATAAACTTCCTAAAGAATACTGGAGAGTTTATAATGATACTTTAGTTGTTTACGGACAAAATTTATGCAAGCCTATTTCTCCATTATGCTCAAAATGCACAGTATCTCAGTACTGCGATTATTTCAAAAATGAATATAAAGACAATAAAGAAAAGAGTAAAGAAAAAAAATCTGCTAAGAAAAAATAAATATCATTGATTATTCATTATCTTTTTTGTATTTATTTTATTCATCTTTTTAAATGAAATATTTGCCTGAGATATTATAACTCCTAATAATATAAAAATTATTCCTATAATAGCAAATAGAGTAATATTTTCATCTAAAACTATTTTTGAAGTTATTAAAGTTATTATTGGTATGAAGTATATATATGTGTTAGTTTTTACAGCTCCTAATATTTTTGTTGCATAAGCCCAAGTTATAAAGCATAAAGTGCATGCTATGAAAGATAAAAATAAAAAGTTAATCAAGTTTACGGGCTTTAAATAATCATTTATATTTACATCAAATCCCATAAATAACATAACAGGCAGCATAAATATTATTCCATACATAAAAGTCTTTTTAGTTATTAAAACTGAATTATGACCTAAATCTGCAATTTTTTTTACTAATACAGAATATATGCCCCACATAACTGCAGCTAATATAGCAAATATATCTCCTATAGGATTTATTTTTAATATAAACTTTCCATTAAATGTTATTACAGCTATTCCAATTATTGCAAATATGAATCCTACAAAGAAATTGATTTTTAATTTTTCTTTTAAAAATATTGAAGCGAATATTCCTGTAAATAATGGCCCTATAGCAACTAAAATACCAACGTTTGATGCCAAAGAATAATTCAATGCTATATTTTCAAATAAATAATAAAGTGTTATTCCGCTTAATCCTGTAACAGCAAATAACATTTCTTCTTTCTTTGAATATATTTTATTATTTTTAGGATATATTATAAATAATAAAGCAAATCCTAATAAGAATCTGCTGAAAAGTATCTCTATAGGTGAGAAATCTCTTAATAATATTTTTGTTGAAATAAAAGTGATACCCCACATTAATATACTGAAAAATGTGCATAGGTATGCTTTAATATTTTGATTTATAAACATGGTTTTTTCCAATTATTTGGAAGAATCCTTCATAACATTTTTTATATATTCATCATCTTCCATAACTTTTATAGAATTTTTATTATCTGTTTCTTTTTTATCAGCACAAGATAATAATAACATAATTAAAACTAATAAACAATAGATTTTTTTTATCATTACATTATCCGCAAAACAAATTATACTATATTATATAAACAGTAATAGTAATTAAAAAATAAAAAATAATTACTTTATCAATAAAATTGTTTGACAAAATGTTTAAATATAATATTATAGTTATTAACATAATATTCGGATAATTTAAAGGAACTATGAATATGAAAAAACAATTATTATATTTTATTATTTCACTATCATTGTTATTTATATTTTCATGCTCTAAAAAACCTTATGATAATATCAATTTGAAAAAAGCATTGGATTTAATGAGTAAATCAACTAATTTAGTTTTATTAGATGTAAGAACTCCTGAGGAATATATGGGAGGAAGTGCTCCTAATTCTATAAATATTGATGTTCTTAATACTGATTTCAAAAGTAAAATAGATCTTTTAGATAAAAATAAAGAATATATAGTATACTGCAGAAGCGGAAACAGATCTTCTATAGCTTCAAGTATAATGGCTACTAATGGCTTTTTACATGTTTATAATTTGCAGAATATAAACTATACTGATTTTGTAAATGCTATATTAACAAATAGAAAGTAATCTCTTTAATATATTAATTTATATAAAATAAGCAAGGATATTAAAAATCCCTGCTTATTTTTTTATTGTATTATGATTTTATGATGCTTTTATTTCTTTTATAGCATTTTGTATATCATCATGTATTTTCACTTTTTCATGAGCTTCTAATGATTTTAAAGACCATTTTGAATATTCATTTAAACCGGTTAATATTAGATTTCCTCCCCTGAATTCCAATACCTTTTGAACTTCAAGCATTAAATATATGGCATTTGATATTATATATTTAGTATTGTTTCTTAAATGTATAATGATATTTTTGGCATGATTTTCTAAAACCCTATTTAATACATTATAAAGTTCATTATATACGCTTGCATTAATATCTTTTTCTATTACCAGTATTATATTTTTATCATTATTTATATAGTATTCTTTTATACTGTTTTTTATAATATTTTTTTCCATAAATTACTCCTTTTTATTAATTTATATTAGATTTCCTCCTTCTCTAAATTTATCAACCTTTTCTTTGAGTGTATCATATAGCCTTAGAAAACTCGGCAGAGATAAATATACAGCAGTATCAACATCTACAGTATTTTCTTTTCTCATTTCATTTCCAAGTAAAAGCACTATCTCTTCATCGTTTTGTATTACGGCACTTCTATTGCTATATATACTTCTTGATTTTTTCATATTGTATATTGTATTGTTTATTTTCATATATCTCCCTTTGTAATTCACATATATAATTTTATAATGTGAATGTATTTAATAATTTTTCATGTATTTAAAATATACTTTTTATTTTAAATAAGTCATTAATGTGAAGTAATATATAGTTCCTATAAATATTAAAAAGTATATATTTTATAAAAAAAATTAAAATTTATACGCATTTTTTATAAAAAACGAGTGTGAATTTATTTGTTTTAAATAAAAAAATAAAATACTTGTTTTTTATAGATTTTTATTATATCATATAATATTAGTAAAAAATTAAGCTAAAGTTTAACATTTTTAAGGAAAGAAAATTAATTTATGAAAAAAATTGTATTGTTTATTATATTGCTAAGCGTTCAAGCCTATTCACAGATAATGACTCCTGAAAAAGTTGTTAGTATGATATCTAATAGATTTTCAACTATAAAAGGTTTTTCAGCTAGTTTTGTAGAGAGAAATGGCGAGAGAATTTCTTATGGTAGAGTTATAACTAAAAATCCTAATTTGTTTAGAATGGAATATTCAAGCGGGGGAAACGGACAGTCTATATACTGTAATGGTGAAACTTTATGGATAATATTTCCAAAAAATAATGTTGTAGCAGAGCAGAAATTAAATTATGGTGATTCTGGTGCTATATATACTCCTGAAGGAATTATGAGACTTACAACTAAATTTAATATAGATTTTTATAATGAGAGAGAATTGGTATCTTTAAATAGTTTCAAGGATTCCGAACTAGGTATAGCTAAATATAACAGTTCTTATGCAGCAAATGATACCAGAAGGGCTTATCATATGCTTTTAACTTCAAAACAGGCTAGTGTAGACAGAACAGGATTTACAAAGATACATTTATGGGTTGATAATACAGGAATGATTATAAGAATATTAGGAATAACAACTACTAATGTTCCGGTTGAGTATTTATTTACATCTATCAGATACAATCCTAAATATGAAGATAATAATAAGGATTTTGAACCGGAAATATCAGAAAATATGCAGGTGCTTAAAGATGGTTTAGTGCCTAACAATTAATTTTAAGGATTTATATGGAAACTATAGGTCAAATATTAAAAAATGCTAGAGAAAAGAAAGGGCTTACTATAGAAGAACTTGAGGCTACTACTCATATAGTTGCTAAATTTATAAAGGCTTTAGAAAATGAGGAGTTTGATGTTCTTCCTGGGGAAATATATGTAAAAGGCTTTATAAAGAATTTAAGTGATAAATTGTCATTAGATGCTGATATGGTGCTTGAAAGATATAACTTGCAGAAAAACGGCATCAAATCTGAACAGGATTTATTGAAAAGCGGTAAAGCTATTAAAAATATTAAGAAAAATAAAGAGCCTGTAAAAGAAGTTAAAGACAATAAAGATATTAATGATGGTAAAGATAATAAAGAACAAGAAATTAATAAGGAACCAGTAAAAGAAACTAATACAAAAGAATCTCTTAAAGATGTTATAAATACAGAGAAGCATGAAGAAAAAACTATAAAAGAAACAAATAAAAAAAATAAAAATACTAATACTAATAATCGTGCTGAAGCTGATTTGTTATTTATGGCAAGGAGAGATTTATATAAATTAAGAAATAAAAATAAATCTATAATACCTACAGTCATCATTATACTTGCTATTATAGTTGTTATAGCAGTTATAGTATTTAATTGGAAGAATATAACAGGATTTATATTCCCTTCAAACAATAAAAGACAAAACAGAAATGAAGTTGAAATATCAAAAAATATAGTTGACAGTAAGGCTAAGCAAAGTGTTAAATCAGGGGATATTATATATTTTAAGCCTCTTGGAATATCAGCTACAATCAAATTTAATACTATAGGTAATGTGCTTCATATTAATATTAACGGACAGGATTTATCTTTCTCTAAAAGCAGTCCTATAATATTGGATTTAAATGGCAATGGAATAAATGATTTTAAGATAAGTGTTATAGAAGTTTATGATAATTCAGCTACTGTAGAAATGGAAAAACTTGAAGAAAATCAGATGGTTAATACAGGTTATACCAATGATATAGAATCTGCTGCTATGAATACTACAAATTATAATGACACTGTATCTACAAATTTACTTGTGATAAATGGAGAAACTTATATAGAACAAGATACTGAAAAAGTAGATATAAGAATAGAGATAACTGCTAAGCATTTTGTATATATAAGATATTTTATAGATTCAAACAGACCAGCTACTACTAACCTTTTAAGCGGTAAAACATTATATTTGGAAGCTAAAGATGTTGTTATGCTTACTATAGGTAATGCGGGCGAGGTTGTAGTAAAAGTTAATGGAAAAATCATTAATGTAGGTGCTGCAGGAGAAACTGTTAATAAGACTATAAAATGGGTTAAGAATTTGAATGATTCTACTAGATATAATCTTATTATGTCAGATACTAAGTAATTATTTATTTAATATTTGAATATTTTTGCAGTATAGTATCATAATTTAATATTAAAAAGGAAATTTAATTTGCAAAATATATATTTACATAGTTTAGGATGCGAGAAGAATACGGTTGATGGAGAGCATATATTAGCCATATTACAGAAAAAAGGCTTTAATATTACCAATAATCCGGAAGATGCAGATATTATAGTTATAAATACTTGTGCTTTTATAGAGGATTCAAAGAAAGAATCTATTGATGCTATATTCGATCATTCTATGTATAAAAAATACGGAAAATGTAAGAGATTGATAGTATCAGGCTGTATGAGTGAGAGATATAAAGAAAATTTTCTTGAGATGTTCAAAGAAGTTGATTCGGCTATAGGCATATATGATTTAGAAAATATATTAAAAGCCGTAGAAGAAGATGGTTTTCATGATGCTAAAGAAAATACTGAATATAAAGAGTATGGAGATAGAGTAAATACAGGTACTAAGTATAGCGTTTATATAAGAATAAGCGATGGATGTCATGCAAACTGCAGTTTTTGTGCTATACCGGGAATAAGGGGAGATCATAGAAGCAGAAAGATTGAGGATATAGTAAAAGAGGCTGAGAATTATGCTAAAAACGGAGCTAAAGAAATCAATTTAATAGCTCAGGAAACAACTTTTTACGGATATGATATATACAATAAATTAGCCTTACCAGATTTGCTTAAAGCCCTTTCAAAAGTCGAAGGCATTCAATGGATAAGAGTATTATATCAGAATCCTGTTGTTTTGAATGATGAGATAATAGAATCATTTTTTAATACTGATAAAGTTGTTCCTTATTTTGATATACCTTTGCAGCATGTTGATAAAGATATATTAAAAGATATGAACAGAGGCACGAGAAGCTATAAATTTTATAGAGAAATGATAGATAAAATAAGAAGCTATAATAATGATGCTGTTATAAGAACTTCTTTGATAGTAGGATTTCCCGGAGAGACACCTGAATCATTTAAAAAGTTAATAAAGTTTGTAAGAAATGCTAAGCTTGATAGAGTAGGGGTATTCACTTATTCAGAAGAGGAGAATACTAAGGCTTTGCTTATAGATAAACCTAAATTGAGCAGAAACAGAAAATTAATGCTTAGAGAAAAACTTATGAGAGCAGCTATAGAGGTGTCCGAAAAAAGATTAGAGAGATTTATAGGAAGAACTATAGATGTATTGATAGAGAAAAAAGAAGATGATAATAAATTTATAGGCAGAAGCATATACGATGCTCCTGAAGTTGATGGATATGTTGAAGTTTATAATGAAAATACTAATAATAATATAAATATTGGCGATATAGTGCAAGTTACTGTTACTCATAATACAGAATATGATTTAATAGGTAATGTTATTTAATTAGGAGAGCTTTTGCTATGAAGAAAAAAAAGCAGGAAAATGAACCTAGCAGTATAGAAAAAGAAGAAAAAAAATCATCTTATGCTAACAGAGAAGATGCTTTTAGGGCATATTTTGAAATAGTTACAAAGATAGTTTATACATTGAATTTAATATCAGACAGAAATGACATGACTAGAAGACTTTCAAGCAATATTGATAGGGCTTTAGGTTATGATGATGAAATGATGTCTAATAATGAGAAAATAGCCAATAACAGCAATGAAGTTGAAATACTTATAAATTCTCTTAAAACAGATGTAAGAAAAATATCCACTTTCAAAAAGTATAATTTTAATATAGAAAGATTTATTTCAGATAAAAATTTAGATTTAGATGAGAGATTTATTTTATATTCCGTATTGGTTTATACTATTTACGGCGATTCTATGTCTGCAATATCTGTTAGAAGAATATTAGAGCTTATTACATTAAATAATGATATATATATAAATAAGTACCATTATTTTGATAATAATAGTAAATTGATATCAAGCGGTATATTCAATTTATCTCATGAACCTTATCCAAGCAGCGGCATACTTGAAATCACAAATACATTAATAACATTTATAAATTCTAAAGTGATATTCGCATTTTTAGAAAAAGATAATTATAATGTGATAGAAAGTATAATGAGCAGCGGAGAGGCTATAAAGAAGATTTCATTAGAAAACAAAATAGGAGGTAAACGAAAATCTTCCGAATCATATATTTTAACTCCTAAGGAAATAGTAGCTCAATTAGATAAAACAGTTATAGGTCAGGACGAGGCAAAAAAAGCATTAGCTGTGCATGCTTATTTGCATTGTTTGAGAATAAATGGCAATAAAGATATACCATTCAGATCAAATATTCTTATGATAGGGCCTACAGGAGTTGGAAAAACTTATTTAGTAAAAACATTGGCAGATATATTGGGACTTCCTTTTGCCCGTGCAGATGTTACCACACTTACAGAAACAGGTTATGTGGGTGATGATGTAGAGGTAGTTCTTTATAATCTTTATAGAAAAGCTAATGGAGATTTGGAGAAAGCCCAGCATGGTATAGTATTTTTAGATGAGGTTGATAAGATAGCAAAGGCAGATGCTCATCAATCAACTACAGGTAATCCTTCAGATAAAGCCGTACAGGAAGCTCTTCTTTCTATGATGAATGGTGAGGATATAAGAGTACCTGAATTCGGCGACAGAAGAATGATGCATTCAAGCGATGGAATACTAATGAATACTAAAAATATATTGTTTATATTCGGAGGTGCTTTTGTAGGTCTTGATGATATCATTAAGATGCGTTTGAAGGGTGAAAGCAGTTTAGGTTTCGGTTCTAATGCTGTTATAAATAAACTGCAGAAAAATAGGATATTAAGTCAGGTTGATGTTAAAGATATAGAGAAATACGGTATGATACCTGAGTTTATAGGAAGAATACCTATAATAGTAACATTAAATGATCTTACTAAAGAAAATTTGAAAGATATCTTGACAAAAACTTCAGAATCTCCTATTATAAAATATACTGAATTTTTCAAAAGTATAGGTAAGAAGCTAGTAGTAACTGCAGAAGCAATTAACTTTATAGTTGATAAGGCTTCCAGCATGAATATGGGTGCAAGATCTTTAAAAAGTATAGTAGAAACAGCAATGGTTAATATACTTTTCAATTTAGACGGAGTAAAAGGCAATACATTAACTCTTACTAAATATGATATAGAGAATGCATTCAGTGAGAAAGAGTTTGTAAATTCAGACAATGAAGATAAAAAAACAGATAATTCTAATAAGAATTTTTCTAAAGAATCCTTCATGGCTTGATTTTACTTTATGTTTGTTTATTTGTTATAAATAATGTATATATAAATTATTTAAGAACAGGTAATATATTGGAGTTTGTAGAGATGACAGTAACTAAAGAAAAAGAATTATTAAAAGATTATGAATTAATAGAAGCACATAAAAAAGGTGATAGCGAAGCATTAGATATATTATTAACAAGATATAAAAACTATATATTTAATTTATCATATCGTTTTATGCATAATTATGAAGATGCTATGGATTTAACACAAGATGTATTGATACGTGTATATAAAGCTATAGACAGATATGAAGAACGCAATTATTTTAAAGGTTGGTTATATCGTATAATAAGCAATACAGCTATAAACATGTATTCTAAAGCTTATAGGCGAGAATCACCTTATTTAGAAAAACTAGAAATAGTTGATGATAAAAGGTATAATACAGAAAAAGAATATGAAAGAATATACCTTCAGGAAAAAATTTACAATGCTTCTACTAAATTAAAGGGAAAACAGAGAGATGTCTTTATATTGAGATATTATGAGAATTACTCATATAAAGAAATATCAGATATTTTAAATATATCAAGCGATTCAGCTAAGAGTAATTATTCTTATGCTCTTAAGAAAATGAAATCGCTTCTAGAAAAAGAAAGGACTCTTTTATGAAACTACATGATATGATGCAATTTAAAAGCAAAATCGAAAAGAAACGACATCATTTTGATTTGCCAAGTTTGCCTGATAGAGAATGGCAGTACATGTTGCAAAGGGCTAAAATGGAAAGTATAAAAGAAAATGATATTAGCCCATTGTATGCTTTTATGAGTTCTGTCAGACTTTCTATAGCTCTATCTACAGCAATAGTTTTGGTATTGGCTTTATCTTTGTTTTATGGAAATACTAATAAAGATGATTCTCTCAAAACTAATACTGCATCATCCACTAAAACTAACGTAAATGTTGTTAATGTAGCTAATAGTAGTTTTATTTAAAAAATTAAAACCTATAATAGAAATTCTAAATTATACATTAACATTTCTTATATGTTAATGTATAATTTTATTTTATTTATAATAAATAGTATTTCTATTATATCCGATAATAATTATTAAAAAATATTTTTTTATAATATGAAAAATTATATATATACAGGACTGTAATATGTT
The DNA here is from genome assembly GCF_944393015.1 of uncultured Brachyspira sp. GTDB lineage: Bacteria > Spirochaetota > Brachyspiria > Brachyspirales > Brachyspiraceae > Brachyspira. The sequence continues at coordinate 12,997 of NZ_CALXYQ010000005.1, read as the reverse complement.
TCAATTTCATTTAACAAGTAAAGCAAAAAAGGTAATAGAATTATATGCTCAGGAAGAGGCTAAAAGATTAAATCATGATATGGTTACTCCTGAACATATACTTTTGGGGCTTCTTCATGAATCAGAGGCTTTGGCTACACGTGTTTTATTGAGATTGAAAATTGATTTAGACAGACTTAAATTAGAATTAGAATCAGCTATGGTAAAATCTTCAACTACAAAAGTATTTGGGACTTTACCTACTGCTCCAAGAGTACAGAAACTTATAAGCAGATCTGCTGAAGAGGCAAGGGCCTTAAGCCATAATTATATAGGCACTGAACATTTGCTTCTTGGACTTTTAAGAGAAGAAAGCGGTACAGCTTATAATGTACTTACAAGTATGGGGCTTGAGCTTACTATATTAAGACAAGAAATATTAAAAATGCTTGGTGTTGCAGGAAGCAATATTTCTTCTATGGAGCAGACTACTCAGGAGGATAATGTTAAAAAGGTTAAAACTCCTACTTTAGATCAATTTGCCAGAGATTTAACTAAAATGGCTAGAGATAAGGCTTTAGACAGAGTTATAGGCAGAGAAAATGAAGTTATGAGAGTAGTTCAGATTCTATCAAGAAGAAAGAAGAATAATCCTATACTTCTTGGCGAGCCTGGAGTAGGTAAAACAGCTATAGTTGAAGGACTTGCTGAAAAGATAGTGGCTGCCGATGTGCCTGATATACTTCTTAAAAAACGCGTATTAACTTTGGATTTATCTTCTGTAGTTGCTGGTACAAAATACAGAGGAGAATTTGAAGAGAGAATAAAAAATATAGTTTTAGAAATAAAAAAAGCTAGTAATATTATTATATTCATAGATGAGCTTCATACATTAATAGGAGCAGGCGGTGCTGAAGGTGCTTTAGATGCTGCTAATATGTTAAAACCGGCACTTTCAAGAGGCGAGATTCAATGTATTGGTGCTACTACTATAAATGAGTATAAAAAATACATAGAAAAAGACGGTGCTTTGGTTAGAAGATTCCAGCCTATAAATGTGGAAGAGCCTAGCATTGAAGATACTATAGAAATATTGAATGGTATAAAAGGTAAATACGAAGAACATCATAAAGTAAAATATACAGATGAAGCTATAAATGCAGCTGCTGTATTGAGTAAAAGATATATTTTTGAAAGACATTTACCTGATAAAGCTATAGATTTGATAGATGAGGCAGGTTCAAGAGCAAGACTTCTCAATATGACAAGACCTCAGGAGTTTAAAGATTTAGAAAAGAAAATTGAAGAACTTAATCAGCAGAAGAAAAATGCCGTTGATAATCAGAATTTTGAAGATGCTGCTAAAATAAGAGATGAAATTAGTTCTATACAGGAAGAGCTTGCTAAAAAAGAAGAAAAATGGCGTGAAGAAAGAGAAAAGATAGAAACATTTATTGAAGAAGATGATATAAGACATGTTATATCTGAAATAACTAATATACCTATAAAAAGATTATTAAATTCAGAAAGCAAAAGATTAATAGGTATGGAAGAAGAACTTCATCAGAAAGTTGTAGGACAGAAAGAGGCTATAGCTTCTATATCTAAGGCTATTAGAAGAAGCAGAGCAGGACTTAAAACATCAAAAAGACCTCTTGGAAGTTTTATATTCTTAGGCCCTACTGGCGTTGGTAAAACTGCTTTGGCTAAAGTGCTTTCAGAGTTTATGTTTGGAGACAGTGATGCTCTTATCAGAATAGATATGAGTGAATTTATGGAAAAGTTTGCGGTAAGCAGACTTATAGGAGCTCCTCCTGGATATGTTGGTTATGAAGAGGGAGGCGGACTTACTGAAAAGGTGAGAAGAAAGCCTTATTCTCTTATACTTTTCGATGAGATAGAAAAAGCTCACCCTGATGTTACTAATATACTTTTACAGGTACTTGAAGAAGGTCAGCTTACTGATAATTTTGGAAGAAAAGTTGATTTCTCAAATACTATTATCATTATAACAAGTAACTTAGGTGCTAGAGATATTATTAAAGGAAGTTCTTTAGGATTTAATGCTGTTGGAAGCGAAAAAGATGCTAATGACATTAAAAATTTCGCTTTGGAAGAATTAAAACAGAATTTCAATCCTGAATTTTTAAATAGAATTGATGATATTATAGTGTTCCATACTCTTAGCAAAGAGGATTTGAAAGATATAATCAATATAATGCTTAAAGAGCTTAATGAGGCTATTAAAGAAAGAAATATCGTTATCAATTTAAGCGAAGAAGCTAAGAATTATATTATTGATAAGGGATTTGATAAGAAGTATGGTGCTAGAAGTTTAAGAAGGGCTATACAGAAAGAGATAGAAGATTATGTGAGTACCGAAATATTATTTGGTAATATTGAAGATGGTGATACTATTAACGTTGATGCTAATGATGGCTCTTTGATATTTTCTTATGAGAAGTCTGTTAAGACTGAAAATAAGGAATTATCTAAAAGTTAGTTAACATACTCCTATAAATATTTGTGATGCTTCCAAAATTATTTTTATGATTTTGGGGCGTCTTTTTATTTTTTATATTTTATATATCAAAATTAGTCATTTGTGAATACTTTTTTTATTCTATAATTTGTGAAATCATTTTCTACATTATAATCAATAGTAATTAAATATGGTCTATTATTAGTGTATATATAACTTATATCTATAATAATATCATTTATTTCATATCCATTTATAATTCTTTCTCTCCATTCCATTTCAGTATTTTTCATTTCGCCTATATTTAATTTTTTATTTATTGGTATAAGATTATCAATATTAGGAGATCCGCCAAATTGCCTTCCTATTATATGTCCGCCTTGATCATGATCTTTTATGCCGTAAAGTTCTACAATTTTTCTTTGGGCATAATTATTTCTTTTAGCATTTGAGAGTATGAGATTATCTTTTCTTATTACTTTATATATTCTTGATTGTTTGTCTGTGCTGTATAGAGTGTCATTTATATTGTATTTTATATTAGGTTTAAGATATTCTGTTCTATTTATTTTTACAAAATGAGATTTATCATCATAATTTTTTATATTGTATACCTGATTGGTTTGGCATGATATTATAAAAGTTATAGATATAATAAAACAAATATATATTCTCATACATTAATGGATTATATTTTTTATTTGTTTACTTACAACCTTTTAAAAGATGTATTTTAAAATTTTTACTATGAAAATACATTTTATATACGGTATTTATATATGGAACTTTATATAAATAATATAGTTGTTTAAAAATTGTTGTATAATGCTAAATATAATTTTATTTGGAATTAATATTTCATATATGTGGTAAAATCTAAGTTTTTATAATAATTAGTATAATATGTAGACTTATAGATTTCTAGTTGGTTTAGTGTAAAGTAGGGTAAATCTAGAATTATAAAAATATATGATCAAAAACAGTAAATATATATTAATTTATTTTCGAAATAGGTACAATCATTAATTTATAAAGACTAATAAAAAAGCTATGTATGAATAATTATATCCATACATAGCTATTATTTTTAATAACTGTTATTTTTAGTTATTTGTTTGAGCAGTATTATTTTCTTCATATCCTGCATTTGCTTGATCAGCAGTGATATTATTTTGCTGTTGATTTTTCAATATCATAGCTTCATCATAAGTTATGTATTCCATATTAGGATCATAAGTACCAGCTCTTTGTTCACCATTCATGCTAGGTATAGTTAATACCTGTCCTGGTAATATTAAGTCTGGGTTATTAGGGTCTCTTAATACGTTTCTATTAGCTTGATATAATCTATACCATTGTATAGGATCATTATATATGAATGAATAACCAGCTATTCTCCATAAAGCATCAGTTAAAGGAGTTCTTTGTACTACAGTGTAATACATAGGAAGTACAGTAACTTTACCTTCAGTATTAACTGTCTGACCAGTAGTAGCGTCTATTATTTGACCAGTTTCATTGTTATTGTTATCTGTATCAACTAAATCACCGTCTACAGGTCTCTTAGGTCCCATTTCATATATAGCATTCATAGTTCTATTAGCTTCTTCTAATTTTTCTTTAGCTAAAGTATTATCATTATTAGTTAAAGCATCCTCAGCATCTTTTAACATTTGAGAAAGATTTTGATCCTCTTCACTATCTGGGATTATATAACCTTCATCAACTAATTGCTGATATCTAGCTTTAAGATCATCTAATTGTCTTTGATTTTCCTCTCTTGCTATAGTATTATCACGATTATTAATTAATTCGTCCATAGCTTGAGAAGCCTCTAATGCCTTTTGGCTAGCAGCTGCAGGATCTGTTTCTACAACATTATTAGCATCAGCTAAAAGAGTAGATATATTCTGATCAACTTCATCACCTCTTGTTATAGTGTTGTCATTAACAAGACCATCGTATTTTTGCTGAGCATTTGCAATATCCTGTTTAGCTTTAGCGATAGCATCAGCTTTTTCTTTTGCAAGTGCTTCTTGTTCAGCTTTTTTTCTAGCCTCTTCTTCAGCTTTTTTCTTAGCTTCAGCTTCTGCTTTTGCTTTTGCCTCTGCCTCAGCTTTTCTCTTAGCTTCAGCTTCTGCTTTTGCCTTAGCCTCTGCAGCAGCCTTAGCTTTTGCTTCAGCAGCAGCTTTAGCCTTAGCTTCTGCCTCAGCTTTTGCTTTAGCAGCAGCGGCAGCTCTTTCAGCAGCAGCTTTTGCATCTGCTTCAGCTTTAGTTATACCAGCAAGAGCAGCAGCAACATTCTGCTGAACACTTGCAAAATTATCAGCTTTTAAAGCTTCATCTGCTTTTGTTAAAGCACCTGAAACTGTTTTATCATTGTTATCACCTGCTTTTATACTTTTACCTAAAGCAGCATTATATTTGCCTCTAGCATCAGCTATTGCTTTAGAAGCAGTGTCTCTTTCTCTTCCTAAATAACCTTCTTTAACTGAATTAGCAGAAGATAATGCATTATTATAATATTCTAAAACAGTATTGAAAGTATTAGAAGCAGTATTAAACTCTTCATCGTTTTGAGCTACTGTATCAGGACCAGGTATGCTTCCTATATTAGCATTACCTTCTTCAAAATATTTAACAGCCTCTTCATACTGAGCTTTGAATTGATTATCAGTAGCAGCACCCATTTGATTTATTTCAGTTATTGCATTATTAGCATCATTTTTAGTTTTATTGATTCTGGCATTCATAAGTCTGTAGAATAATGCCATTTGAGCCTTATCTATACTTAAAGAAGCCTCTTGAGACTTATCATAAGATTGCTGATATTGACCTTGATTCTGAAGATCGTCAGCTTCTTGAGTTATTCTAGCAGCATCTTCATAAGTCTGTGCCGGTAAAATAGACCATGTGAAAGATAATAAAGCTATAGTAGCCATTATTTTTTTTATTTTCATCATTTACTCCTTAAAAATATTAGTTCTGTTCCTGTTCAAAGGCTTCTATTTCCTGCATCATCTTTTCTAATTGAGCTAAGCGTTCTTTAACTAATTTCAAAGCCTCATCACTTTTATCAAATTGTTCTTTGGTTTTATTATATAAATCTGTATAAGCTACTTTGGCTTGATAAAGTTTATCTACCATCACTCTGTAGTCTTTAGTTTCAGCTGTATACATTGCATTAGCTTCCTGATATACAGTATCAGCTTTAGCAAATTCATCAGCGTACATTACACCAGCTTTAATATCAATAGCATTAGTTGCACTTTCATCAGTCTGTTTTTTAAGTATTTCAGAATATGGCGGCAAACCTTTGTCTAAAACCAAATTATAATTAGTTTCAGCAGCTAATAGTAATTCTTTAGCTTTTTCAGCTTCATCTTTGTTTTCCTCTTTCATTATGATATCAGCTTCAGCATAGCCTTTTTCTGCTATATCAAAATCTTCCTGAGCAAATGTTTGTATCTCTGGATATTTGTTTACTACAGTATCTCTTAGAGCGGTTACCCTTTCATATTCCTTTGTAGGCAAGCCGCCGCATGAAATAAGCATAAAAGCTATTAAGGTGATAAAACCTATTTGCAACTTCAATTTCATAATCAGATTAATCCTCCAGTATTTATAAATATATTTTATGGCTTTTAATTAAGTAAAACCATAATTATTAAAATAAGAAAAAAATATAATTACATTTTATGTAAAAAAAATGAAATTATGTTAACTATGTTATTATTAACGGTATAAAAGTCAAGGGCTTTTATAGTTTTTTACTTTATTTATGTGTGAGATTATTTATTTTTTATAAAAAAAAGAGACTTTTTTAAAATAAAGTCTCTTTTTTTAAAAATATTTGTTATATTTACTGCCCAAATTATTATTTATTAGACAAGTATTTATCTATTCCTGCAGCTGCTCTTTTACCGTCTCCAATAGCTAAAATAACAGTAGCAGCACCTCTAGCAGCATCTCCTCCAGCAAATACTCCTTCCATAGAAGTAGCACCTGTTTCCTCATTTATAACATAAGTACCTTTTTTAGTAGTTTCTAATTCAGGAACTTTTCTAGCTATAAGCGGGTTAGGAGTAGTACCTATTGCTACTATAACAGCATCAACTTCTATATCTTCTGTTTGTCCTTCAACAGCAACAGGTTTTCTTCTTCCGTCAGCATCAGCTTCACCAAGCTCCATAACTTGAGTTCTAACGCCTATAACATTATCATTTTCATCACCTAATATTTCTAAAGGAGCTCTTAAGAATCTAAAATCAACACCTTCTTCCATAGCATGGTGAATTTCTTCTAATCTTGCAGGAAGTTCTTTTTCAGTTCTTCTATATATGATGTATACTTTTTCAGCACCTAATCTAACAGCAGTTCTGCAAGCATCCATAGCAACGTTACCGCCGCCTAATACAGCTACTCTTTTATGTTTTATAATAGGAGTATCTACTTCAGGGAATTTATAAGCTCCCATTAAATTAACTCTTGTTAAATATTCATTAGCAGAGTAAACACCGCATAAATGTTCACCAGGCACATTCAAAAATGCAGGAAGTCCGGCACCTGTTCCTAAAAATATAGCATCATATTCTTTTCTTAATTCATTGAAATCTAATGATATACCAGCAACTTCATTAATTCTAAAGTTTACACCATCTTTTTTAAGGTTTTCTACCTCATGTGCTACCAATTCTTTAGGAAGACGGAACTCAGGAATACCGTACATTAATACACCGCCTATTGTGTGTAGTGCTTCTAATACAGTAACATCATATCCTAATTTTATTAAGTCTCCTGCACAAGCTAAACCTGCAGGTCCGGCACCAATTATACATACCTTTTTACCATTTTTTTCTACTTTTAGATCTTCATGCTGAGCATGTTTTCTTTCATAGTCAGCAACAAACATTTCTAATTTACCAATAGCAACAGGTTCGAATTTTTTACCTACTACACATCTTTGTTCGCATTGCTCTTCCTGAGGGCATACTCTTCCGCATGCTGCAGGTAAAGCATTAGTTTCTTTAATTTTTTTAGCTGCTTCTAAGAATTTTTTTTCTGCTATAAGTCCTATAAATTCAGGAATTTTTACTTTAGCAGGGCAGCCTTCCATACAATGTGGAACTTTACAATCTAAACATCTTAAAGATTCTTGATATGCTTGCTCTTCAGTATATCCTAGAGGTACTTCTTTAAAGTCTTTTCTTCTTTCCTCAGGACTCCTAGCAGGCATTTCTTGTCTAGGTATTTCGCCTAATTTTGATCTTGGTGGCATATATATCTCTCCTATTTTATATTTTAGGTATTTTGGCTTTTATTTTATTTAGCAAAGATTATACTATAATTTTAAATATAATCAATGTTAATATTATTTTTTATTTTTAAGTTTTTTATTATTGGATTATATACTGAATTTAAATAAATATTATCGTTTTTATTTTGTGATTTTAATTTTATTTTGTAAAATAAAATAACCAGTCATTTACTTTAATATGAATAAATGACTGGTTATATATTATAATAATTTTTATAATATAAATATTATTTTATACTGCTTATAGCATCATCTATCATTTTTGCACATTTTTCTATTTTTGCTTTATCAGCATCTATTATATTGCTTAATGGTTTTCTTACTCCGCCCAATTCTAAGCCTTTTAATTTAAGAATTGCTTTCATTACAGCATATAAATTACCATGACATTCACACATAGCGTATATAATTCTGTCTATTTTGTACTGTATATCTCTTGCTTTATCAAACTGGCATTTATTAACAGCATCGTTAGCAGCTAAGAATAATTCAGGCATTACAGCATAAGTACCGCCTATTCCAGCATCAGCACCTATTAATCTTCCAGCTACAAATTGTTCATCTGGTCCATTGAATATAATACTGTCATCACCGCCAACATCTTTAAACATTTGAATATCTTGTACAGGCATAGATGAGTTTTTTACCCCTATAACTCTTGGATTTTCTCTCATTTTTTTATAAAGATTAACATTTAAAGCAACACCGGCAAGCTGAGGTATATTATAGATAATAAAGTCTGTATTAGGAGCAGCAACACTTATATCATTCCAATAATCTGCTATAGCATAGTCAGGAAGGTGGAAATATATTGGAGGTATAGAAGCTATAGCATCTACTCCCAATTTTTCAGCATGAGCAGCTAATTCAGCACTGTCAGCTGTGTTATTGCATCCTACATGTGCTATAATAGTGATTTTGCCTTTTGCTACTTCCATAACATTTTCTAATACTAATTTTCTTTCTTCTTTACTATGGTAAATACATTCTCCTGAAGATCCGCCTACATATAAGCCGTTTACACCTTTGTCTATTAAATGCTGTGTAAACTTTTTAACTCTTTCAGGGCTTATTTCTCCTTTTTCATCATAACAAGCATAAAATGCAGGAATAATTCCTTTGTACTTATCTAGGTTTCTCATGTTTTATCTCCTATAGTTTATTTTTTATTAAAATTTTATCTTATTTCTATTTATCAAAAATATATTAAATAATTTTAATTTAACCTTATATTAACTTTTGCATCCGTGTGCATTACTTATATTATACATCATTAATAGTTTTTTTGTAAACTAATTTCATAAAAAAAATAGTAATATGCTATAAAATTAGTATATTTTTTATAAAAAGTATGAATTGTTTTATAAATTTGATTTTTATATGATTTTTTTATTTGTGAATTTTAAGTAAATATAAATAGTAAAGTTATCAGCTCCTAATTTATATATTTAAAAAATTTAATATTTTATATCATATCATTGACTAAAAAGCTTTTTTAATATATAATTAATCAATCATAATTCTAAACTAAATTATATTATTTTTCTTGGAGGAAAAAAATGGCAAGAGTATGTGAAATATGCGGTAAAGGCAAACAAAATGGCCACAGTGTAAGCCATTCTAATATAAAAACTAAGCGTTCTTTTAATGCTAATTTACAAAATGTAAAAATAGAAGTAAATGGTTCTGTAAAAAAAGCATTAGTTTGCACTAAATGTATTAAAGGTAATAAAATATCTAAAGCTAAATAATATTATTACTCATTTAAAATTCTAAATATAATGAATGTAGATATAGGTAAATTTGCTGGTTTTTGCGATGGTGTGAAGTATGCTGTAGAAAATACTTTTTCTCAGGCTTCTAAAAAAAATAGTGAAATATATATAGATGGACATTTGATACATAATCCTCAAACTCTTGATATGTTGGAAAATGTAGGTGTTAAAACTTATGAAGATGATGAGGATATGTCTGTCTTGGATGGAAAAACTGTTATTGTAAGGGCTCATGGAATATCTCCTAAAAGAAGAGAAGCCCTTTCTAGTCATGCCAAAAAAATAGTGAATCTTACCTGTAAATATGTTGCTAAAATTCAAGGACTAGTAAAAAAATATAGTTCTTTAGGATACAGAGTTATTGTAATAGGGAATCCAGTTCACCCTGAAATTGTAGGCGTATGCGGATATGCCAATGATGTTTATGTAGTATATAAAGACGAAGATTTAAATAAACTTCCTAATGATTCTAAGAAAGCTCTAATAGTAGCTCAAACCACTTTGCAGAAATCTACTTTTGATAAGTATGTAAATCAAATACAAGATAAATATAAAGATACAGAAATAATTATTAAAAATACTATATGTGCCGCTACAGAACAAAGACAAAATGAGGTATTAGAAATAGCAAAAAGAAATGATGTTGTTCTTGTAATAGGCGGTTCTGAAAGTTCAAATACAAGAAATTTATATAATATAGCAGCTGCTATCAAGCCGGCTTTTTATGTTGAATATAAAGAAGATTTGGATAATATAGATTTATCAAACTATAAAAATGTTGGTATAATGGCTGGAGCATCCACCCCGGATTGGCTTATAGAGGATATAGCACAAACTATAAAGGATAAATATGCTAGTAATTTTGTAAGATTTATGTCTAGAATATTTGACTTTCTAAATTATGGTTATATATTCTTTTCTGTAGGTGCTTTTTTGATGTCTTATGCCATATATGATATATTATCGCAGCCTTTTCAATATCAAATAGGTATTATAATATCTTTATACTATTTGTACATGAGTTTAGAAAATGGATATAGTAATTATACTATAAGGATAAGCGATAAAAGAAGATATTTATTTTATCAAGAGTATAAAATATTTTTTAGATTTTTAATACTTATGAGTGCTATACTTATGTTTTATTTTGCATACAAAATTAATGTAGGTATATTAATGCTGTCAATCCTTTCAAGTTTGCTTGGAATGGGATATAATATTAGCTTTGAAAATAAATCAAGATTTGAAAGTTCGTTTTTCTTTAGATTATTTAAAAAACTTATACCGTTTAAAGCTATAGTAATATCTGTTGCTGTTACAGTATTATTAAATGGTTCAATATTTATTATGCATAGAGATGTATTGAAAGAAAAGCCGTTTTTATATTTCTTTTCTACTTGTATAGTATTTTTATTTATGTTTATAAGACAGGCTTTAATTGAAATAAAATTCTCTCAAAGCGATAAAATAGCAGGGGCTGTAACTTTAACTACTTATATAGATTCTAATAAACTAGCATTTATAACAGGTATAATACCGATTATTTTAGCTTTGTTTATGTTAGTTGGTATTATTATAGGGAAGTTTCCGTTAGAGATTAATAAATTGAAGTATTGTGTGCCTATTATATACAGCAGTATAATTTCGTTTGTAGTGATGAAGAAGAAAATAATAACAAGCAGACATTTATTTTCTATATTAATAGATTCTCCGCTTTATATATTATTTTTAGCGGCATTAATCAATATTTAATTTATAGAGTCCAATAATTACAAAAACAGAAAAATCAATATTATTATTATTTATCAATTAATACCGCTAATAATTTTTTAATTTTTTTTCATAAAAAGTGAAGATGATGAAGCTGCTAAATGATTTCTTCTTAAATCTATAAGTTCAAATATTGTAGCAGATGATAAACTTTCTCTTAAAGCTTTAGGAGATTTTAAAAGTTTTATAATTTCTTCATTAACCATCCATTCTTCATCATAAACATTGCTCATAGAATCTCTAGGAGCATAGATCATATTGCTTCTAGCTAATACTATAAATCTATTATTTTCATCATAGTATCCTAACTCGCCTATAAAATAAGCATGAGGCATAGCTAAATTAACATATCTATCACCATAAATATAGTTAACTTCTATTTCTTTATGAATTTCTCCATTAGTAATATCATATCCAAATACATGGAATATTCTTACAGATATTCTTTTTCCTTTCAAAGAATGATAATTTATATCTTCATCAGATATGTCCCAATAGAAAAAGCACCATTCAGGGTCACGCATCATAAGTACTAATTTTGTTTCTTTATATCTGTCAGGCAATTCTCTTACTATATCAACTTCATCAGGTATATATTCATCTTTTTTTGCTTCTTCTTTTATTTCTTCTATCTCTTCTTCTATTTCTTTTTCAGATTTTTTCTTTGTCTGTGCTTTTTTGGCAGTAGTCTTCTTAGCGGCAGCAGTAGTAGTTTTTTTAGCGGCAGCTGATTTTACAGCAGCTTTTTTTGGTGTACTTTCTTCTTTTTCTTCAGCAGCTTTTTTGGTGGTTGCTGATTTTTTAGCAGTTGTTTTTTCTGTTTTTTTAGTAGCCATAAAATATCTCCATAAATTTATATTTTTCACAAATATTATAGAACAAATACTTTTATTGTCAACAATTAAATTTACTTTTTTACTTTTTTACTTTACAGTAGATTTTAATTATTACGATAATAAATAAATACCATACAGCTTATAAAAACGGAGAAAAATTGATGAAGAAAATAATTATATGTTTATTATTTATATGTAATGTTATTGCATTTTCTCAGCAGGATTTTACTGTACCTATAACTCCTAGTAAAGATCAGGAATTGGATAGGATAGCAGGGTATTCCGGTACATTATCTGAATTTGATGGAAGCATGAATGCATATACAAAATTAAAAGCATATATCAATGTATTAGATTCTAAAGGAATGGCAGCTTTGAAGCAGCATCCTTCATATCCAAAATTGGGTGATGTATATATGTACGGTGCTATATATTTAACTAAAGAGTTTAAAGAAGATAAGATTATTGAATTATATAAAAAAGCATTGAATTTGAGAGCAGATCCTAATTCTAATTATCAATTAGCAACTATATATAAGAAAAAATTTGATGATGCTGTAAAGAAAAATGATACTCAAAAAGAACAAGAGTATGGTAAAAATGTATATGAATATTTAAATAAGTATCTTGTATTATCAGGAGATAAATCCCAAAAATATAAAGAAATTTTAGAATATTTTAGTGCTTATAAATAAAAAAATATGTTTTAGGTGTTGACATTTTTTTGCTTTGTGCTATAATACTTAAACATTAAATAACAATCCGAGATAGCTCAGTCGGTAGAGCAGGTGACTGTTAATCACCGGGTCGCAGGTTCGAGCCCTGTTCTCGGAGCATT
>NZ_CALXYQ010000004.1 GCF_944393015.1 uncultured Brachyspira sp. | reverse complement strand
ATTTCTAGCAATTTAAATTATAAGGGATACCTACTTTTTTTAAACTAAAAGTGTGCAATATCTGGGGCTCTTAAACACAAAAATAAAATATAAAATGTTGACTATTATTATTTGATATAATATACTATTTTGAGGAGTGTGTTATGAACACAGATAAACATATACAATTATACTCATTTGATATATTCGATACATTAATAACAAGGTCTACTGCAACACCAGAAGGTATATTCGCTATTATGCAGTATAAACTACTAGAAAAATCAAATAATATATCAAGTTTCATAAAAAATAATTTTTATAATTTAAGAATATCTGCTGAACAGCAAGCGAGAAAATTAAACCCAGAAAAAGAAGAAATTACTATATATGATATATATAGTATTATAGCATGTAATAATTCCATATATGATGAGCAAATATATGAATTAATCAATTTAGAGTTTAAAACAGAACTAGAGAATTCTATTCCAATAGAAGAAAATATAAATAAATTAAAAGCATTGTACGATTCTGGACATACTGTTATACTAATAAGTGATATGTATCTTCCACAAAAAATTATAAGTGAAATTTTATTAAAACATGACAATATTTTTAAAAATATAAAATTGTACATATCAAGTGAATATAATAAAACAAAGAGTAGCGGAAATTTATTTAAAATAATTAAAGATATTGAAAATATTGAATATAATAATTGGTTTCATATAGGAGACAATATAAATTCTGATGTAAAACAACCAAATATGTTATCAATTAATGCAACATTATATAATTATGTAAAACTATACGATTTTGAATTAGAAATAATCAAATGTTATAAAAACAATATTAATGTTCAAAATATTATAGGAATGTCTAAAAACTTTAGATTAAATAATAATGATAATGAATATAATTTGGAAATAACAATAGGAAGTATAGTATTATTTTTTTATGTTGCTTGGATTATAGATAATGCAATAACTAAAAATATAAATGAATTATATTTTATATCTAGAGATGGATTTATATTAAAAAATATAGCTGATATAATAATCAATTATAGAAATATTAATAACATCAACACTCATTATATATATGGTTCTAGATATGCTTGGCAATTTGCAAATATTTCCAAAATAAAAAATATTCCAGACTATTTATTTACGGATAAAATAAATACATTAAGAGACCTAAAATATTTCTTCAATAAAGATCTTGATAAGATATTAAAACTTTTACCAAAAAAATATAAAAATATAAAACGACCACTATTCATAAAAGAAAAATATAAATTAAAAAATTTTATAGAAAATAATGAAGTACTTATGGAATTAATTATTGAAAATAGTAATACTTACCGCAAAACATTAATTGAATATTTAAATCAAGAAATTAACTTTAATACTAATTTTGCTTTTGTAGATTCAAGAGGAACTGGAAAAACTATAGAATGTATTAGTGAAATACTGGAGTATAAAAAAAAATTAAAAGTATTTTATATGAGTACAGTATTAGATAATTATGGTAGCATTGTAGATAAAATATTTTATATGGATAACTATGATTACAACAATGGATTTATAGAATTTTTTACAAGAGCTATGCATGGAGAAGTAATAGGATATAAATATGAATGTGGAAAAATATTACCAATATTTGAAGAATCAGAAGAAGAACTAATGAATAAAATAAATTATAAAAAATATTTAGATGGCGTAATAACTTTTATTAAAAATTATTTATTAATATCTAATATAGAAAACAAAGAAATTATTTTTATAAAAAATTTCTATAATAAATATATTGAAAACATGAATAACAATGCACTATATAGATTTATGGTCTCAGTACCAAATTCAATACATCCAAATGAAAAATATACTACTATAAAAAATATATTATATTTATTAGATATATATGATTATAAAAAAATAGATTTTTCAAATAAACATATTATGAAACTTGTTAACTTTAAAAAAAAATACGGAAATATATTCCAATTTATATTAAAAATACATTTTAAAAAATATGATTCATATATAATTATATTCGGCATAAAAATAAGATTTGGATTTAATTAAATTTAAACATCATACTATGTAATAAAAGTATTAAAACTCAAATTAAAATTGACAACACTCTAAGTTTATATTTAAATATAATTTTTATTTTTTCTAACTTAATTAGAATTTATTAGTATACATCCCAGCATTATTTAAATTTAGAATTTACACCACGCACGTAAAATGAATTTAAATGTAAAATAAAATGTAAATTCAAACTTTAATTATAAATAAAGTATTACTAACCGTGCGTTAAGTAAAATTATATCAATCCTTTATATCAATACTATAATCTTTCAAAGTATCAAGTATTAAAAGCATTGATAATTCATCTTGATTTGTTAAATCGTATTTGTCTATATTAATTATATTTTTTATAACATTCTGACTTCTTCCAGAAACAAATAATACATCATCATTTTTTAAAGCAGGCATTATTCTGCTTAATGAATTTACATTCCAGAAAATTATTCTAGGAAGTTTATAATTATTTTTATTAAAAATTTCTTTCCAATATTCAAAGTTAGTTTTATTTTGACATTCGCATTGATTAAACTCCATATCAGAAATTATTATTATATATTTAGGAAGTTCTTCATTAGGTACATGATTTTTTACAGCAGTATCAAGCAACGCTTTAAATACTGAATCTATATTTGTACTATAATCAACGGATGACCTTAAAACATAATTAACTATATCAACAATATTATCTATATTTGATATGTCATGCATTTTAGAATTGCCGCAGAAATCTATAAAATGATTATGAAATGCAGATTTATTTAATTGTGCTATATATATTCCCAAAGCTACAGAGCATATTAAAGGCTCCCCATTCAAAGCCATTCCCATACTTCCAGATACATCGCATGCCACTATTGCATTTAAATTATTATCTCCAAAAATGTTTGGAAGATTTTTCCAAGTTAAATCAAATTCTTCTTTTCTTGAATCTATATCTTCTTCGGCACAGTCTAAAATCTCTCTTATAACATCAAAAGGAGTTAAGACGCTTGTATTTAATTTTACTTTTCCTGACTTTACATCTTCAAAAAATTGTTTGTACCTTTCTTCATCATTTCTAATAAATGCTTTTGAATATTTTCTCATAGCAAGCGAAGGAACTGAAGAATAATTAAATGTATAATCTTTTTCTCTTAAATTATTTTCTATTATTTGTATTTTCTTTCTTAAAGCAGATAAAATTTTTCTATATTCTTTAGTGTTTATATTTAAAAGTTTTATTAATTCTATTGCAATGTTTCTTGTATTTTTTGATGAAGTATTTTCACTAGGAAGCCATTTAGCAAGAAGCGAAACATTATCAGTTGTTTTATCTTTTTCTAATTGCTCTAATATTATACTTTTTGTAAAATCAGAAATATTTTTATTTTCTCTATTCTCATACCATACATAAATAATATCGTCCCATCTTCCAAGCTCTGGTATAGTTTTAAGAATTTCTATTGCAGTGAGAGTATGATTTTGTTTAATCATAATATTAATATATTTTCTAAAAACTTCTCTCTCACCAATGCCTTTTCTTATATCTCTTAAATACATTATAGATTTAGCAGTAAGTTCAGGACTTTCTCTCCAAGAATCTATAAAATATTTTAATAATTCATCATCTTTTTTTAATCTGCTTGCTCCCATAGTTGCAAATAAATCTATTACACCGCTTAATGATGAAATATTAGTATCAGCAAAATTCTGCGTATAAGTTTTATTAAAAGAATCTTTAAGCAAATCTAAAAAAGACATAATGATACTCCTTAATAAAAAATATTCTATGCCTATTAATTAAATAAGTATAGAATAAAAAAACTAGACACGATATATACCATTAAAAATGGCTAAAGGAGTTGAACCTTCTTACTACCAAAAAATAAATTGCTGTTCATGTCTAAAAAATTATTATTGCAAAAATAAAAACTAGATTCCATTTTGTCCAGTCTTTATGGATTATATTATTTTGCTGTTGGAATCTGTTTTAATTTTATGTTTAATATATTATTTTGTCAATGTTAAATATATTATTAATTAAATTCTCATTAACGCACGCCGAATGGATTTTTATTTATCATTTAAATTATAATTTATAATTAGCATATATTTTTAACCTTACTCTGCGTGCGGTGTAGTAATTTTAAACATAAATAACGCTTGGGTGGGTGCTGAAATTTCTAAATAAGTTATAAATATAGTTAATATTAAAAATTCAAAAGTTCGTTATAAAGAATAAAGGGTGGGAATGTAAATAAAGTTTTAAAGCTTAATTACATTTGCCCACCCTCTATACTTTTTATTTTTTCTGGTATTTTAAGTTTAATTTGTCTTTTTGATTCATTAATTTATTTTAGCTGCCCGCCCAAGATTTTGTTAAATTTAAAACATATTCACCGCACGGTAAGCTAATTAAAAAATAAAACTAAATATGAATTCTAATTTAAATTATAGATAAAGTATTGCTAACCGTGCGTTAATGAAAATTATAAGCAATACAAATAGTTTTAAAAAAATTATTTTATGATATACTGATACTAATATGCAAAATAAAAATAACATACAAAACAATAAAAACTATTATTCATTTTCTGATTATGTTAAAAATAAATTCGGAGTGAAAGTAGGAAAAATTTCTATAGATACAGATTTCGGCTGTGCCCATAAAGCCAATGAAGGCGGATGCAGATTCTGTAATTTAAATAGCTATAAACCTCCTTATGCAGCAGAAGAAGATATCAATAATCAATGGATTAACGGATTAAAAAATTATAAAGGAAGATATCAAAAATTTTATGGATATTTTCAGCTAGGCACCCCATTATCGCCATTAGCATCAAAAGAATCTTTGAAATATGCTAATAAATTGGTGCATTTTGATGAATGCGTTGGACTAATGTTCGGGGCTAGAAGCGATATGCTTGAAGATGAGGTACTGAAAGAACTTAGTGATTTATCTTACTCATCTGGTAAAGAAATTTGGCTTGAAATGGGGCTTCAATCTTCAAATGATGAAACTTCTAAATTTATTAATAGAGGTCATGATTATAAATCTTTTGCTGAAATGGTAAATCATATAAAAACAAATTATAATAATATAATAATATGCACTCATATAATATTCGGACTGCCTAAAAAATTTAATGATGATGACAAAAAAACAATAGAATTAGAAAGCAGAGATGATATGATAAAAACGGTTAAAGATGTATCAGCTTTAAAAATTGATGCTGTAAAATTTCATCAGCTTGATATAGTAAAAGGTTCTTATTTTGAAAATATGTATAAAGATTATAATTTTCCTACTTTAGATGAAGATTTTTATATAGATTTGATGAGCGATGCAATTTCTTTTACAAGATCAGATATTATAATAGCACGATTAATGGGCGATAGTTTGGGTGATAGTTTAATATCTCCTAAATGGACTAAATCAAAAGGCGAAATAATAAATCTAATAACAAAAAGAATGAAAGAAAAAAATATAATTCAGGGTATAAACTATAATGTTTAAAAAATACGGCAGGAATTAAAAAATTTAACTCCTGCCTAGTTTTAGATATTTGGTTTATTTATGTATAAGAGATCAATCAAATTTATATAATTTTTTAATAATAAATGGAAAACAGGAGTACGTATAGAAAAATATAATCTAGTGCACTCGACTGATTATTTATTATTAGATAAGGTAATCCGACTTTGTTAATTTATATTAATAAACTAAACTTTACGGTTGCGTGCCAGCGAAGGATTCACACCCTCATTCCCCTATATAAAATCGAACAATATTATATATGAAAAACAAATTTTGATCAAGTTTTTTTAATATAATTTTCAAATATAATTCATTTTAATTAAAATAAAAAAAATTATTAAAAACTTAATTTTATTTGCAAATGCATATAAATTGAATATACTTTATTATAATAATAAAAATTTTAAGGATATTTTTATGGAAGAGCTAGAACAAAAATCTAAAAAAGACTACTTATTAGTAAAGCTTTTATTAGGAATAGCTTTAGGTATTGTAATAGGTATGGTATGTAATGAAGCTATTATTAATGTTATACAATCTATAAAATATGTACTTAATCAAGTAATATCATTTATGGTTCCATTAATTGTATTAGGTTTTATTGCTCCTGCTATTACTAGAATGGGAAGCAAAGCTAATAAAATGTTAGGAGTTATTCTTGCCTTAGCATATTTTTCTTCAGTTGGTGCTGCTTTATTTGCTACTATTGCAGGATATATAATAATACCTAATTTAAATATCGCTTCAAATGTTGCAGGCGGAAAAGAACTTCCTGAAATAATATTTAAATTAGATATTAATCCTATATTTCCAGTAATAACTGCACTATTCTTAGCAATATGCGGAGGAGTAGCTGTTATAAAAACTAAATCTAAGTATTTTGAAAATCTATTAGATGAACTTAATAATATAATTTTATTTTTAGTAAATAATGTAGTAGTTCCAATATTGCCATTTTATATAGGAACTACTTTTGCAACTTTATCTTATGAAGGTACTATAATTAAGAGTGTCCCTGTATTTTTAATAATTATAATAATAGCAATAGTAGGACATTTTATATGGCTTACAGTTTTATATTCTATAGCTGGTATTGTATCAAAGAAAAATCCTGCAAGAGTATTTAAACATTATGGCCCTGCTTATTTCACTGCTGTAGGTACTATGTCATCTGCCGCAACTTTACCAGTTGCATTAAAATGTGCAAGTAAATCTGATGCATTAGATAAAGATATCGTAAACTTTGCTATACCAATGGGAGCAACTATACACTTATGCGGATCAGTGCTAACAGAAACATTCTTTGTTATGACTATATCTAAAATATTATATGGACAGCTTCCTGCAGTTGGTACTATGATTTTATTTGTTATATTGCTTGGTATATTTGCTGTTGGAGCTCCTGGAGTGCCTGGCGGAACTGTTGTTGCTTCTTTAGGAATAATAATTTCAGTTTTAGGTTTTAATGATGATGGTACTGCTTTAATACTTGCTATATTTGCATTACAGGATAGTTTCGGTACAGCATGCAATGTTACAGGAGATGGGGCTTTAGCTTTAATACTTCAAGGTATATTTAAAAAAGACAATATCAATTAAGTTATAAAATATTTCTCCTATCTTTTTATAAAAATAAGCAGGCTTAATTTCAGGCTTGCTTATTTTTGTATTAAATATAAAATTCCATATCACGCACGGTAAACTAATTAAAAAATATAAAACAAATTTTAATCCATAATTTAAACAATATGTAAAAATGAATTTAGCGTGCGGTACAAATAATTGTTTATTCTAATAACATATTGTTTTATAATAATGCTTTAAATATAATTAAAACCAAATTTCAAAATACAATAATAAATTTTAAATGGTGAGGTATATAATAAAAGTTTTAAAGTTTAATTACATTTGCCCACCCTCTATACTTATAATTTAAATTTGACATTAAAACTTTAACTTCTTTATTACTAAAATAGAATTTCTAAACACCCACCCAAGTTTTTTTAAAATTAAAAATGTATTCATCGCACGTAAAAATAAATTTAATATCTTGAATAATAAGAAATAATTAATGTCAATTATATAGATATTGCATTTACCGTGCGTATGTATTTGCAAAAAATAAAATTATAATATACTTTCTATCAATTTTATTAATGAAAAAACAATGTCAAATAAAATATAAAGCTAAGCTATTTTGAAAAAATAATATTGGGGTTTTAATAATGAATAGAAAAAAAATTTCAATTATAGAAAAAATATTAGTATGTTCTGTAGGAATATTTTTAACTTTTAATGGGGTAGTAGGATTATTTTCTTTTATTAATACAAGAAATTATATTCATACTGTAGGAGTGGTTGAAGAGTTAGATAGAAGAAAAATAGTATATAACCCTAGAAAAATTGGATATAAAAAGGTAATGGTAATAAGTTATGAAGCTGATAATCATGGAACATTGTATGCTACTTTAAGAAGCCATTACCCATTTAGAAAAGTAGGCGATGAATTGCCTTTATGGTATGATCCTAATGAACCAAAAAATATAAAACTTCCATTTTCTGATAGTATTTCTTATATATTAAGCATTGTTATAGGATTGCTAATAATTTATTTTGGAATTTATATTGTAAATAAATAGTGTTTATGATGATTTAAGTCTAAAATATGATATTTTTTATTTCTTAATTTTTTTTAAATTATAATTAAGATATATATAACAATTTATTGCAAAAATGCTAAACTATAATATACTATCAATCAATTATTTATGAAGAAACTTTTTTTATATTTCATTTTAATAGTTATTATAGCGGCTAATCTTTACCCTCAAGTTTTTAAACCATTTAGAAAACTATATACCATACAAACAAAAAAATTTGAAATAATATTTCCTATAGAATCAAGGAGAACAGCAGAAAATCTTGCAAAAGTAGCTGATGATATATATGAAAAGTATTCAAAAATTTTAAATAGCACTGTAAGAGGAAAAATCCCCATAACAATAACACCCGATATAAATATGTTCAATTCAATGGCTATGATAATACCATATTCAAGTCTAATATTATATGACACAAATATGGACGAAAATCTTACAAGCTATAATAATAATTTTGAAACAGTATTTATACATGAACTCACACATTTACTTTCTATGGCTTCAGAAAATACCGGACTTGCTACAAAAGTAATGGGAAACTGGGCTTCTTTTGTACATATTAATGCTATGCCTTTTATGATTGAGGGAGGACCTGTCAGCATGGAAAGTTTAACAGGTTTCGGACGTGCTAATGACCCTTTGATAAAACAAAGATTGAGGCAAGATATATTTGAAGGAAACTTCAGAACTCCTATTCAGGCTTCTTATGTTTGGACTAAAAGCCCTTACGGAAATGTTTATTATGAATACGGCGGACTATTTTCTAAATATCTGCAGGATAGATTTGGAATGGAAAAGTATACAGAGTTTTGGAAAAAAATGCAGACTAGTCTTAGCTTTTCATTTCTTATTTATAATTCAGGAGTTTACGGGGCTTTCAAAAAAGTTTATGGAATGGAATTTACAGAAGTATGGTCAGACTTTCAAAATTCATTGGCGTTAGAAAATGTTAATCCGAGCGAAGAATTAATAGCAAATGATAAAAAAACTTTTATAAATGATGTTAATTCTTATGATGATACAGTTTATTATATAGACGGTGATATTGGAGCTTTATATTCATACAAAGAAAAAAGAAATAATCAAAACAATAAAAAAGATTTGAAATTAGAATTCTTAATAGATCAAGGTTCTGAAAGTTTGGATATATCAAAAGATGGAAATAATGCCTTAATAGTTTCTTATATGTTTAACGGAGGACTTTATAAATATATTGTAAAAGAATATGATCTAAATAAAAGAACTAGAACTAAAAGAAAATGGTTTGATATGCAGTATGCAAGATATTTCAGAAATGGTATTATAGGTGTGTCAAAAGATTTGCATAACTCTATTTTAGTTTATATAAATGAAAATAATGAAAAAGAAATTTTATTACAGGCCAATGATAATTTTGGATATAGTTATCCTGCTGTTATTGATGATAATAATATAGCTTTAATAGTTACTGATAACGGAGTAAAACATATAGCAATATTCAATTATAATGACAAATCATTAAGATATATTGATACAAAAGATAACACTTTAAATTATGTAAGAACTTTAAGATATTCAAATAATAAACTTCTTTTCTCATACAATAATAATGACAGATTTTATAAATTAGGTGAAATTGATTTAAATAATAATCAAATGAAGCTTTATACTAAAGACTATTCAGGAGGAGTTTTATCTCCAACCTATGCTAATGGAAGTGTTTATTATAGAGGAAGATTTTCAGAATTTGATAGACTTATGAAATATTCTGATAATACATTCATAACAAAAAATTTTTCCTACACTGGCAAAACAATAAACAAATATGAATTTACTCCTCAAATGGAGCTTGGTAATTATAATGGTTTTAAATATTTCAAGCCTTGGGCTATGTGGATACCTTTGCCTCAAATAAGCGATACATTTCCATTTTTCATTAACGGACTTGGTATATTATCTGTGGTAGCCTCGCCTTCCGCTGATAATATCGCTTCAATTTGGATTGGATATGATATACCTTCTAATTTTCTTCAAACTGAATTAACTGTTAATTCTTTTAAATTGCTTTATCCTTTATACTTCGGATTTAAAAGCGATATTGTTTATTCTACTTATAACTATTGGAGATTAAACTCTTATATTGCTATGCAGTTTATGCTAAATACTGAAAGCGATAAATTATATTTTATGCTTGAGCCTTCGGTTTCAGGAGCTTTATTTTCTGAATTTGTTAATCCTCAAACTAATGCATCAGCAGCATTTAATTGGAAATATTCTTCTTGGACATTAAATGTTTCTTTAAAAGCTTCAATGATATTTAGAGTACAAACTGATAAGCCATATAGAGATGATTTAGTAAATCTTACTGTTATACCTAAATACTCTATTAGATACAATAAATTTGCTATAGATTTTAGTACAAAGTTTCAAACTAGATATGTACCTATAAGAGCTAGTTTCTATGGTTCTTATGCTTTTGATACTAATACTGCATTCGATGGTGCTTCTACAGTATTTGGATCAAGTGAAGTAAAAGCCCCTGAAGAGTTTTATTCTTATGTAAAAGATAAAAAATATAAATCAAATTATTTTTTAGGCGGAGATGTGGAGCTTTTAGGATATTTGAGTTCGCATTTTAATTTGAGCCATATATATTTTGATAATTTTTTCGCTTCTCTTTCATATAGATTTGCTTATTACTCAAAAGAATATATGCATTCAGCAGCTTTAAAAGTCGGATTTGATGCAAGCATTCCAGTATCAGGATATCAGAATATTGTAACAGGCGAACCTTATATATTATTAGCTTTAAGGCTTCCAACAAGTTTAGATAAAAGTATAATAGGAAATTATCCTACTTTAAATGATTTATATATAGGCTTTGGACTTCAAATGTCTTGGTAAAGTAAGCAATACATTAATAAAAATAAACAAAAAATTAAAATGGCGTTTTGCTTAATTAGGTTTAAAAATATATTTACACTACCCCGCCCTTTATATTTATATCCATAATATACAATTAATATTTTTTATTTCTATGCTGACTAATTAGATTTTTTTGCTACCCACCCTAGCTGTATTTAAATTTAAAATCTTCACAACGCCAATAAAATTTAATAAATTTAAAATATTTTAAATATTTGGGAACTTTTAATTATTCAATTCGTCTAATTATAAAATTAAAAGTTAGTATTAGGAGCAAAAACTATGAAACGCGTTATTATGGTTCTTTTTATCACTGTTATATTATCTATATCATTATTTGCTAAAAGTAATGATTATTATTGTACTGATGAACCTTATACCTACTTTATTTATAATGAAGATTCACTTACCGAAAAACAATTAAATGAAATAATTGAATTAAAAAGCGAATATCAGCCTAAAATTTCAGAACTAAGAAAAAAAATGTATTTGGAAAGAACTAAAATAAATTTGGAAATGTCTAAAAAAAATCCCGATGAACTCGTTATTAATAATGCTCTAAAATTGAATATGGAATATGCAAAAGAATTAAAAAAGATAGCCAATGATTTTCTTCAGGAATATAATGAAATAAAAAATAACAAATAACTCATATAAAAATAAAACCATATTTGGAGAGATTAATTATCTCTCCTTTTTTCATATAAAATCATTTTTTATATTTCAATAAATTGCTTTTACATGTATAATATAATCAGTAATTATTTTTTAGGATAAATTATGAAAAAAATTGCTGCATTATTATTTATTTTTTCATCTTTTTTATTTTCTTACTATTGTCCGTATGATAATTATGATTATTTTATTATAAATGCAGAAGGTTTAACAGAAAAACAATTACAGGAAATAATAAAGTTAAAAGAAAAATATCAGCCGAAATTTCATGAATTAAAATAAAAAATTAGTATAGAAAAAATCAAAATAGATATAGAAATGTGCAAAGAAAAAAGAAATCAAAAAATCACAGATGAAAGCATGCAATTAACTATAGAATATAATAAAGAATTAAAAAAAATAGCCAATGATTTTTTTAAGGAATATAATAAAATAAAAACAGAAAACTAGTATATGAATCATTATAATTTTATTCATAATATGAAAGCAGATTCTGCTCTTTCCCTTCTCAAAAAACTTGATTTTGAAACATTAGAAAATAATGATTCATTCTTTTATAATTTTACTGAAAAACTAAAAAATGATAAAAGATTAAATATTAAATACAATGATACTGCCATACTTCAATTATTAATAGATTCCTATATAGATGAATGTGCTTATAACGGAGATAATGAAAGTTTTGAAAATGTTATAGGCAGCATAAATTCAATACTTATAAAAAACAGCGGTAATATATATGCAAGAAATAAAGCCGCATTTCTATATTATACTAAATATATTTATGATTATGATGATATCTATTATGATATAGTGTCTGATCATATAGAAAGAATAATTCATCATAATAATGAAATTAGCTATTTTATTTTAGCTATACTAAATCATATAAAATATGTAAGAACTAAAAATAATAATTATTTTAATAAGGCATTAGACTATTATAAAGAAGTATTGAATATAATAGGCAGCGATATAAATTTAAGCTATAATATTTTCTCATTATATAAATCCAAATATTCAAATGCTGAAAAAGAAAAGCATTTCAATATTGCCGCAGAAGTGTATTTAGAAATTTTAGATTTTGATCATGACAATATATTTGCTTTAGAGCATGTAGCAAAACTATATAAAGAAGAATTTCTTCATACTAAAAACCCTGACTATTATTTACTTTCTATAAATTATTATATAGATTTGTATTATTCCGCTAATGATATTGATATTTTACTTAATGTTGGCTTTTTACATACCATTATGTTTAAGTATAGTAAGTACATACAATTTTCTGATGATGCTGTTTCAGTTTTAAAAAAGATAGAAGATATTAATAATTCTAATAATATATTATATAATCTTTTAGGATATGTCTACAGCATAAGATACGGCTTAACTAAAAACGATGAAGATTTTTCTTCTGCTATGAATTATTATAATAAGGCTAAAGATACAGATAATAATGCTTATTATTTTATTGGCTACCTTTATATATTATGCTATAAAAATACTGGAGATGAATTATATTTCAACGCTTCTTTATCAGCATTCAATCATTTAGATACAGATGATATTGATATATTAAATTCTATTGCCTATCTGTATGAATGCAAATTTTCAATAACTAAAAATAAAGATGATTTTAATAATTCATTATTTTATTATAATAAAGCACTTGCCATAGATTGTGATTATCTTTACACATATATTAATAGATTTGAATTATATAGATTAGCATTTTGCTATTTTGATGATGTAAATTATTTTAAATTTGTTATTAATGATTATGAAACTTTATTAAATGACGGGCAATTAAATAATGATAATACATTAAGCTATTATATGAATTATAATTTAGGATGTTTTTATCATTTTTTATACAGCAATAGTTTGGAAGATAATTTTTCAGGCTCAAATAATAATTTGAGAGATGATTTTTTTAACAAGGCATTATTATTTTTCAGCCATTCAAATTCTCTTATTGCTATAAGCGATCTTTACAGACTTAAATATATTGAAGATCATAACAGCAATAAATATTTTAATTTATCTCTATCATATATAGAAAAACATTTTAACAGTTTCAGATATGATATAAAAAATTTATCACAAAAAGCAATACTCTATTATGAAGCATACAAAGTAGAAAAAGATATAAAATATTTTAATACTGCTTTAGAAAATTTAAATTATGCTTTGGAAATAAATGAATATGATAAAACATTATATTATAATTTAGCAATTCTTCATCATTTACAATTACTTGAAAGCAGTTTTGAAAATTATCAATCAGCAGAAAAAAATTATCTTAAAGCTATTGATATTGACAGCACATATTATATTGCAAAAGAGAATTTAGGTTTTTTATATAATAATCTTTACAGCAATTATAATGTTGAAGAAATATTTAATAATAGCTTATCCTGTTTTGAAACCGTACTATATAATAATAAAAAATCATTGATATCATTAGAAGGATTGGGAGATATATACAATTTAAAAATTCACAATAATGATTTTGATAAAGAAACTAAATATGAATATATAATGAAATGTTTAGAATATTATAATGAGGCTTTAAATCTTGGCGTAGGCATAGATACTATTTATAAAAAATTAAGCAGTATTTATTTTATATTATTCAGTGAATATAATGATAAGATTATAATAAATGATTATTTCGATAAGTATATAAATCTTATGCATGAAAATAGAATACTTGCAAATAAATATTTATTTATTTTAAATAATGTTATGTATGATATTCATAAAAATAATAAATATCTTATAAAGGCTGGTAAATGCTTAAGCAGTTTGAATATAGATATATTTTCTATAAGATTATGCATAGATTTTTTTAAACATTTATTTGATATTACAAAAAGAATAAAGTATGCATTGTTCTCATTATTTTATTTGGAATATATAATAAATATAGAAAAAAATAATATAGACTATTATTTTGATATGGGAATTCTGCATTATAAAATATTTTTAAAAACTAAAAATTATGAATACGCTGTAAACTCCTTTCATTGCTACAGCAGAGTTTTGGATATAAATCCTAAATACCCTAAATGCAATTATAATAGAGCCTTAATATTAAAACATT
The DNA here is from genome assembly GCF_944393015.1 of uncultured Brachyspira sp. Lineage (GTDB taxonomy): Bacteria > Spirochaetota > Brachyspiria > Brachyspirales > Brachyspiraceae > Brachyspira. The sequence goes on along the minus strand of NZ_CALXYQ010000004.1, from coordinate 128,021 downwards.
TATTTGAAAAGACTTCAAAAATGTATTTTATAGAAAATGCTTTTGATAATCTTGTATGTTCTGTTAAACTTGGAAATATAGAAGCCTATTCATTGATGGGAGATATATATTTACTTTTATATAAAAAACATAAACCAGATGAAGAATATTTGGACAGAGCAATATACAATTATAATATGTCTATAGAAAATAAATATTACGGCAAAAATAATTATGAAATTTATTTTAATCTGGGAATATGCTATTATTTTAAATATAAAAAGCATAGAGAAATAAATGAGTATTTCAATAATTCTTTAGACTATTACAAAAAAGCATTGAACATAAATAAAAGAAATGTAAAGATAAGAAGATTTATCAAGTATCTTCAAATAATCAAAAAACTTCCTCGTTCCTCATAATCAGAAATTTTATATATACCTAAACAACTATATTTTGTAAAAAATTATTTTCTTAGTTTTATTATTTGTGGGGACTAGCCCTGCGAAGCACACAGTCGTGCCGCTCTGCGTACTTCGTAACACCCCCAGTTCTTTTGCGACCGTAGGGAGTGCCTGCGACTGAAAGGAGTACCTTTAGGTATGGTATTGGCACAGGCGAAGCCCGCAGAGCGTGTGCGGCAAAAAAGTTGATAATTCTACATAGAGTGTATTATTGAGAAAGTTAAAAATTTTTAGTATATACTGAAAATTTTTAACTTTCTCAACTGCGAGCTGATACTGTAGGATGCTTCGGCAATGTTTCATATTATCAAAAGCCTACTATACGCGACAGAAGGAAGTACTGTAAAGTATGTGGCTGATTACTTATTATTGTACAAAAATTAATAATTCATCTTACAGACAAAAGATATTTTACTAATATTAGATAATATTTGATATTACAAAAAATTATAATTTACATTTACAAAATATAAAAATTGACAAAATGTAGTTGTTTAGGCATATAATAAATCAATTTGATTTAAATGAATTATAGATATATAATAGTAAACATAATATATTGGTATTAATTTCATAAGGGGTAGTAATATGAATTTTAATTTTTATATGCCTAGTAAAGTAATATTTGGATGCGGTTCATTAGAAAAACTTCATAAACAAAAATTACCGGGTAAAAAAGCATTAATAGTTACAGGCGGTACATCTGTAAAAAAATACGGATATTTAAAAAGATTGGAAGAACAATTAGATAAAGCAAATATAAATTATTGTTTGTTTGATAAAATACTTCCAAATCCTATTAAAGACCATGTAATGGAAGGTGCTGCTTTAGCAAAAAAAGAAAACTGTGATTTTGTTATAGGAATAGGCGGCGGAAGCAGTATGGACTCATCAAAATCTATTGCTATAATGGCTACAAATGAAGGCGATTATTGGGATTATATATTCGGAGGCACTGGTAAAGGAAAGCCTATACCAAATGATCCTTTACCAATAGTAGCAATAACTACAACTGCAGGTACAGGAACAGAAGCAGATCCTTGGACTGTTATAACTAATGGAAATGAGAAAATAGGTTTCGGATATGAAAAAACTTATCCTTATCTTTCTATAGTAGATCCTGAACTTATGAAAACAGTTCCTCCAAAACTTACAGCTTATCAAGGTTTTGATGCATTATTCCACAGTACTGAAGGTTATATAAATAAAATTGCTAGTGAAATGAGCGACTTATTCGCTTTAAAGGCTATAGAGCTTATTGGAAAAAGTTTAGCTGATGCCGTTAAAGACGGAAACAATATGGAAGCTAGAGAGAATGTTGCTATGGCTAATACTTTATCCGGTATAGTAGAAAGTACTTCAAGCTGCACTTCTGAACATTCTATGGAGCATGCTATGAGTGCTTATTATCCTAAACTTGAACATGGTGCAGGACTCATCATTATCAGTAAAGAATATTATACAGTTATTGCTAATGCTCATGACTGCGATGAAAAAATGATAAATATGGCTAAGGCTTTGGGTAAAAAAGATGCTGATAAAGCTATGGATTTTGTTGATGCATTGGTAGAACTTCAAAAAGCATGCGGTGTTGATAATTTGAAGCTTTCAGATTATGGAATGAAAAAAGAGGATTTACCTGCTATAGCTAAAAATGCTAAATTCGCTATGGGAGGATTATTTGAATGCGATCCTCATAATTTTACAGATGAAGAAGTTTTAAGCGTATTAGAAAAATCTTATAGATAATTTTATATTTTAATTTTTGTAAAAATAAAGGCTATAGTATGTTTTACTATAGCTTTTATTTTTGCAGTTTTTACATACTCCATTATAATTAATTTTTAACTTACATATTGTTTATTATTAATTTTTGATAAAATAGATTGTATTTTAAAAAAAATTGTTAAATTTAGCAATTTATTTGTCAAAAATTATAATTATTTGTTACTATATATATAATAACATTTATTTTATTGTAAATAAATTTTTATTTTGGAGAATAATGATTTTATGAAGAAAATAAACAGTTTAGCATTTAGAATGCCTTTCGTTATATGTGTTATGGTTGTAGTTATAATAATAGCAATGCTTATATCCTCAATAAAAATAGGAAGTAAGGGAATAAGCGATAGTAAACTTGGAGGCTTCAATAGCACCATAGCAGGATATGCTTCTGTTTTAGATACTTGGTTCGGACTTGAAAGCTCCTTAGTAAATACTTATGCTGTAACTCCTGTAGTTATCAGATATTTAGAAGGTTATCAAGATACTTCATTAGAATTATTATTAAACACAATAAAAAATTTCAAAAACAATAATCTTTATATAATAAATATGGGACTTGCTGATATGAACGGAAATATAATTGCTGATTCTGCATCATCAGCTCTTGTAGGTAGGAATTTAAAAGATTATATTCCAAATGCTTGGTCTCAAGAATCTGCTAATAAAGAAGAAATTATATTTTCAGATACTTTAATGCAATCTGAAGTTACAGGCAAATGGGCTATGCCTGCTATAAAACTTGTGAAAGACAGTAATAATCAAAATGCAGGATATATATATGTTCTATTTGATTGGTCTATACTTCATCAAACACATTTTTCTAATATAGATTTAGGAACTACAGGAGGACTATTCATAACTAGTGAAAACCTTTATAATATAATGGATTCAAAATATGAAAATATAGCTAATATGAAAATTAATCCTATATATAAACAAGCATTCACTGGTGCTGGAAGCGGAATAATTACTTATGATGTAAATGGAGAGCAAAGAACAGCTGCTTATTATAAAATGAAAAGCAGACCTTGGATAATAGCTCTTGCTATGATGGATTATGAAATATTTGCCCAAAACACTAAATTGATAATAGCAACAATAATAATCGGAATCATATCAATAGTAGCACTTGCAATATTCGTAAGTTTATTTATTGGAACTATCACTAAGCCTCTTGAAATAGTTGTTGAAGAAGCTCAGGAAATAGAGAGAGGTGATTTAAGCAATATTAAGCAGTGTATAAAACCTAGAAAAGATGAGATAGGAGTTTTATCAAAATCTTTCGTTAGTATGAGAAGAAAACTTGCTGAGACTATTACAGATGTTAATACCGCTTCTAATAATATAGTAAAAGCAGCTCAGGAATTATCTCAAGGAAATACTGATTTATCAAGAAGAACTGAATCACAGGCAGCAAGTCTTGAAGAAACTGCAAGCTCTATGGAAGAGATGGCTTCTACAATAAAATCATCTACAGACCATGCCGTTGCTGGAAATAATATGATGGTTGCTTCAAGAGAGGCTGTAGAAAATGCTGGAAAAATCATTGCTGAAACCACAACAAATATAGAAGAAGTATATGAGGCAAGTACTAAGATTAAAAACATTACTAAAATCATTGAAGATATAGCATTTCAAACTAATATACTTGCTTTGAATGCAGCAGTAGAGGCAGCTAGAGCAGGAGATCAAGGTAAGGGTTTTGCGGTTGTTGCTTCTGAAGTTAGAAATCTAGCTCAAACTACTCAGTCATCTGTTAAAGACATTACTGTTTTAGTTGACAACACAAATGAAAAAATTAACAAAGCTACAGAAACATCCCGTCAGTCTCAAGATATATTTATAGATATTCAGCAGAAAATAGAAGATACTGCCAGAATAATGCAGGATATTAGTGCTACTGCTATGGAACAGCAGACTGGAGTAGATCAGGTTAACAGAGCCGTTGCTGAAATGGATACTGTAACTCAGCATAATGCTTCTTTGGTACAGGAAAGTGCAAATACTTCTGAATCTCTTCTTGCTCAGGCCCATGTTCTTAAAGATACTGTAAGTTTCTTTAAATTGAGTGCTGATGACTTAAAAAAAGATAATACAGCAAAAGTAAAAAAAGAAGTTAAAAAAGAGATAAAAGAAAATAATAGCACTAAAAAAGAAGAGATTAAATATGAAAGTACAAAAAAACAAGATTTTGATATAAAAGATAATGCTAAAAGAGAAACTCCAAAAAAAGAAAATATAACAAAAGAAAATAATAAAAAAGAATTAAAAGTTCCGCCTTCTGTAGAAAGAGCAAGAGCTATGGAATCTCAAAAGCAGGATAATACTACAGTAAGAAACGATGAATTTGGAGTTACATATTCTTCTACTTCAAATGGTATGACTGATGATGGTTTCGCTTCATTCTAAAATCATTTTATAAAAATTGAATTTAAAGCATCAAGTTAGTAAAAAATACTTGATGCTTTTTTATTTCTTAAATTCTCATATACTGCACGGAGAGTAAAGCAAAAAATATAAATTTATTTCGATTTCAAATTATTCATTGAAATTAAATCTTAGTTAAACGTGCGTTTAATAGATTTTAAACCTAATAAAATCTAGGGCGGGCGTTAACATTTCTAATTCAGCATCAAAACAAATTAAAGTTATAATTTCAAAGTTAAGCAGAAAAAACAAAAGGGCGGGGTATGTAAATTAAGTTTTAAAATTTAATTACACTCGCCCACCCTCTATGCTTTTTAATTTATTTTGTTATTTTTACTTTCAAGTTCTTTATTACTTCATTAGAAATTATAGCACCCACCCAAGTTTTTTTAAAAATTAAAAACTACAAACGCACGATAAATAAAATTTAAAATATATGATTATTGATAATTCTAATTTAAATAAAAAATAAAAATATATTCAACGTGCGTTAAAGAAAATTTTTTAAATCATAGAATTAATAATGCTTATAATTACTTATATTTTTTACTATTAGTATAAATATATGAGGAGTTTTTATTATGGCTTTTGATTTTAAACTGATAGTAAGAGATAAATATTCAGAAGAGATTTTTGATATTATAAATACAGTAGAAAGTATAAAGGCTGATGATATAAAAACTGATTATAAAGTAACTGACGGAAGCAGATCATACTCTATAAAAACAGGCATAGGAAATATCGCAAGCGGAAGAGCTTTTAATATAGGCATTCCTATTTATGAATATAAAAATGAATTAGGTTCTTGGGTAAGAATAGAAGAACAATATACTAAATATACAAGCATGATTTTATCAAGCAATGTTAAAAGATATTTTATAAGAACTATATTTGAGAATGAAATTTATGAAGCAGAATATATTATGAAATCAGTTGGAGGATACAATATAAAATATATAAATAATTTGGGTGTGATAGATATTTCACTTGAAGCATTGGATAAAGTTTTTTTAAGACAAAAAGAAGAGGAATATGAATTACCTATTACGGAAGAAAATAAACAGGATATAAATTATAAATCATTAAGCTTAGTTCCTGTGCCTGTGAATTTTAATTTAGAGTTTATAGTTGTAGGCGGGGCATTAGAATTCTTATTTGCTAATAGACAGAATTTTGGAATACAATTTAATGCAGAACTAAGAAACGGAGTTTATAATATTGATTTTGACGGTGAGAAATTAAATGTAAATGGAGTATCTTATAATTATAAAGGAGTTCAGCCTGAATTAAATGTTGGTAATAATATATTTTATTTGGAAAGCAATCAAACTTGTGTTAAGGCTTCTATAAGCTATAAAAGAGGAATATTAATATAAAAGGAATTTATGTATGATGAAAAAAATGCCTTATCATTTTTTGAGAAATAAAATATATAAACTTCCTCCAGCTCCTTATATTAACTTTGAAGATTTCGGCACTTATATAAAAATTAATGGAAATATATATTCAGAAAATGCTTATAATACTTATTCAAGTTATGAGTTTAAAGTTAATAAAAGAGGCGGTGATGTAAGCAAAGTAAGTTTTAGTACACCTCTTAACTATTTTAATATAAATGATAAAGTTGAATATTATTTGAACGGTAAAAAAAGATTTGCAGGATATGTTGAAAGTATAGATAATGCCGGACTTAATTTAAGTATTATTCCAATATGGGGAAAACTTCTTCATCAATATATACAAGGCGATTTAATATTAGAGGCAACTAAAGGAGCATTGGATATAGTTTTATCTTTAAGAGAGAAAATTGAAGAGATGAATATAATATTCGATGAAAAAAATATCACTCTTAATAATGATAAACAAATAACAATGTCATTCAGCGGAAAAAATATTTCTGATATACTCGATGAGGTAGAAGAAAATTTATCTGATACTTGGTGCTGGGGAGTAGATTTTAACGGATATTTTTATTTTAAAGAATTTTCTGATATACCTACTAAAAAATTGAATTGGCATAATAATGATTTTTCTGATAGTGAATATGAAGAAGATTCTGCAGATTTAGTAAGCCGTTATATTATTAAGATGAAAGATACTCTTACAGATGATGAAGGAAATGAAGAAGAAGTATACAGGACTCTTCCAAAAATAGTTGGTGCCGATAAACTATATCCACAGATACCATTAGAAAAAGAGATTGGTATAAAAACTGATATATTTGAAATAGAATATAAATTAGAAAATTATGATTTAGCTTATAAGTTCGCTTATCAATTTTTAACTAATCAGACTAAAAAAGAAATTGTTAAAATAAAAACTCTTAACAGTAAAAATTATGATTTAAATATTAATGAATGTATAGAATGCATATTAAAGCCCACTAACAATTTTTATCAGATTATAGATTTTAATGATTTCACAGAAACAGAAAGCAGATTAAATGAAGTTTATTCATCGGATATCATAGACATTGATGCAAGTATAGAATATAGAAAATATCCTAATTATAAACAGCAGCAGTCAGTTACACTTACAGATATAGACAGATATTATAAACAGATTTGCAATCAAAGTTATAACATTACAAAGATAGTAATATTTTTTTCTGATGGTATTCAAGATGAAGAAAAAAATAAAAATATTTCAGCGGTATTTCAAATTGAAGACAAAGAACATTTTCAAAGAAAGTATTTTACTAATGGCTTTGGGGTATTCGATGTTAGAGGTTATGACAAAAGAAATATTATAATAACTTCAGAGAGAGGAAATATTTTATATGATAAGTTCATTTGCTTTTTTGATATAGGTTCAAGAGTTGTTGATATGAATGTGCGTACTATAGATTATAAATTTGAAAAGAATGCCCTTAATATAGATTTAGAACTTGCAAAGATGAATATTAATCTCACTAATTATTTATATAATCAGGAAGAGCGAAGAAAAAATCTTGAAAGAATATTAAATAAAAGCGGTTTTTAATTATAGTTAGTTATAGGCAGTTAATTAAAAGAAAAGGTTTATAAATATGAATAACAATCTAAACAAAAATATTTCTGATACCAATAAAGAATTACAAAATATAGAAAACAGTATAAAAAAAATAAATTCATCATTTGCATCTTCTTTATTTTTTAATGATTCATCAAATAAATTTAATGACTTTACCATCTCAGCAGAAGAAGCAAATAAAGCAATAGATAATACATCATCATCTATAAACTCTCTTGATGAAAGCATTAAAAGTATTAATATAAAAAATTTCACTGATGGCATAAAAGATTCTATTTCAAGCGTATCAAGTATATATAAAGATTTAAGTACAAGTTTTTCTGACTTTTTTCATTATGATTTAAGTTCATATGATAATGCAATCGAAGAAGCAAAAAATAAACTTCAAGAGTTTGATGATTATCAAAGGGAATTAAAAGAAAATAAAAAATTAGAAGATGATGAAGATTATGAAAACTATTTAGCAAGGCTCGACGAGGAATTAGAATTAGCCATTGAAAATAAAGATGCTATGAGTGCCGAAGCTATACGAATAAAAAAAGAAGAGTTAAAGAAAAAACAGGATAAAGAAAAAGAAGATTTACAAAAAGAAAAAGAAATACAAACTCAAAGAGAATTATTAGAAAAAGAATTAGCACAAGCCGAGTACAATAAAGCCTATGCCGAGTGGGATAATAATGTAAAACTTGCAGAGATGGAAAAATCAAAAGCAATAGCAGATGCAGTTTTAATACCTTCTCTTGCTATAGCTCAATCAGCTTTGGGAGTTGCATCTTCATTTGCCCAAGGAGGTCCTGCAGGATTTGCAGCGGGACTCATAATATCAGCAACTGCAATATCATCAGCAATTTCTGCAGCTTCTGGTATAATGTCATCAGCCAATGCATTGGATGCGATAAAATCTAATCCTCCTCAAGCACCTCAATTTGCATTCGGTACAACAGGATACACTATTCCAGACGGAGGATCTGCTATAGTAGGTGAAATGGGTGCTGAACTTGTAAGCAATAAATCAGGAAGAATCACCGTTCAAAGTAATGCTCAACTTCAGGAACAAAATTTTTCTAGAGGCGATATTTGGAATGTTACCATAAATGTAGAACAGGCTTTGAATCCTGATGAAGTTTACAGACTTATGAACAGCTACAAAGCAAGAAACAGTCAAATGTATTCAAGATAATTTTTTATATATTTTATAATTAATTATCTGAGAGGGGCTTCTGATATGCTCACCTTTATATCATCCAATTTATTCATCTCTGTATTTTTTGAGTGAAGTACCTTCCTTATATATTCTGCAACTGCTTCATTGTTTTCTACTTTAGAGCCTATTATTATTTCTTTTATATAATTATTATTTTCATCAAAAAGTTTTATATAATCAATATAAAGTTTTTTATTATAATTATCAATTAATATTTCATCTGATTTATAATCATTTGTTACAAGCATTCTCAGTTCCTGTTCTTCAAAGAATGCTTCATGCTTTATTATGTATTTTATATTTTCAAATAAATAGCTGTATAATTGATTTTTTATATTTTTATAATTTTCACTATTTTTTGGGTCTTCTATTTGTTTTTTAATCTCTTCTGTATAATGAAATATTTTTGCAAATGCATATTTAATCATATCTTCTTTTTTATCATCTTCTTTTAAATCTGCTTTATAATTAGGACTATTCAAATCATTTAAATCAATAATATTGCTTGCATATTTAGATTTTTCTTTATTATAAATAAGCTGATTTTCTTTATCATTATAATAAAGTACCCAATATAAATTTCTTTTATTTTCTTGTAATTTTTCTTTATTAATTTTTTCATTCATTTCAATTTGATTATTTTCTATTTTTAATTTGAATTCATAAGAATAAGGCGAAGTATATGTATTGTTAAAATATTTATTATCTAAAACTAAACATATCCCTGTAGCTTCTTTATTTTCTTTTTTACCATAAAGTCTAAACATTGTAAGAGAATCTTTATTTCTTGAATATGATGTTTGTAATGTTAAAGCTTTTTCATCATTTTCTATTTTTATACTTATATTATTCTTATTTAAAATTCTTTCTAAAATTTTTCCTTCTTTAGGATCATTAGCTGTTGTTATATTATTTATTCTTATATTTCCGCTTTCTTTCGTACTTCCTTTAACATTTAATAATAATAGCAGAATATCTAAAGAAGTGTAATGCGATATTTTTATATTATTTTCTTCTTCAGTATCAAAAGTTAAAATTTTAAGTAAAAAATATTCGTATAACAAAAGATATTTTATATTTTCTTTAAGCTCATCATCAAAATTTTTACTCTCATCAAAGCGAGAAATTAAATTTGTTATTGGTTCATTTCTCCATAGTATGGCATTCTCATTTTTCATTAACAATTGAAATATTACTTCTACACTATAATATGATTCTAATAAATTCATAATATCTGTTATAAAATTATTTCTAAAATCAGTATTAATTTTTGCTACGTATTTTAAATCATCAATTATTTCTATATATTTTTTTAATTTAGCTTTTGATAATATTTTTATATAATGAGCATCCATATATTTATTGTATAAGTTAATAGCTTTTTCGGCATCATCTATAGCCTCCCCATACATTCCTAATATATATTTTATTTGTGCTCTATATCTATAATAAATAACGTTAGTACTATCTATTTTTAAAGCAAAATCATAATCTTTTAAAGCTTGATCATAATTTTTAAAAAACATATTTAATAAAGCTCTATTAGCATAAGCAAAATGATAATATGGATTTAATTTTATAGCTGTATTAAAATCATTAATACAATCATTATACAATCCCAATTCTAATTTTGATGAACCTATAAAATTATAAGCCTCTGCATAGCACGGATTTAATTTTATAGATATATTAAAATCATTTATGGCCTCTTTATATTTACATAAATATGATTTTGCAATACCTCTATCTAAAAATATTTTTGGATCATTAATACCTAATTTTATAGCTGTATTATAATCTTCAATTGCTCCATTATAATCTATTATACTAGATTTAGAATATCCTCTTTGCCAATAAAATTGTGGATCTTTATCATTTAATTCTATAGCTATATCATAATCTTTTATGGCATCTTCATATCTACCTATTACATTTTTTAATGATGCTCTACCAACATATAATTTAGAATCTTTATCATCTTTTTCAATGGCTTCATCGCATAGTTTTATTGCTTCTTCAAAATGTTTTTCTTCTATTAGTTTTTGTATTTTTGTTCTTAATTCTTCAGTCATAAAATAAATTACCTTAAACTATTGATAATATCTTTTAATTCGTTAAAATTAATAATTACATTAGGATAATCACTATCTAAAACAAAATAAACCAATTCAATATTCTCTTTTTCAAAATTAAAATATAGCTCAACTTGATTTAAAATCATTTCTTTTTCTGTTTTTGACTCTATATTTAATAGAATTTTTTCTCTAAGTTTTAAAGAGCTATGTATATCGTCTTTAAATGCCTCAATAGTTTTATTCATTTTTTCCTATATTAATTTTTGTATTTTTAATTATATAAAGCATTATAGAAATATTAAAACAATATATAGTTTGTAATATTTTTAATACTAAACTATTAGTCTTTTTGCAACTTGACGAAGTCTGCTGTAGCATTGGCAAAAAAAAGTTGATATAAAAAATAAAATTAAAAATATAGACAATAATAATCAGTTTTTTAGTTACACTTTCATAAAGTGTATCCAATTTATCAATGATATAATATTATTTGGTGAAGTCGCGATAAAAAGAACAATAAAAAACTAAAAATCATACTCCTATTATAAACTAAATATATAAAAAACTTGATTTTATAAAAAAATATCCTATACTCTAATAATTAGGAGGTATTGTATGACTGTAAAAGAAGAATTAATACAAATAATAGATAATATGCCTGAAGAAAAAGTTAATAATGTATTAGATTTTATAAAAAAAGAAAAATACCTTGATGAAGCTATAAAACTAGAAGAGAATGGACAAGTTTATGTAAAAACTATTGAAGAATTGGAAGAATTTGAAAAATGAAAATAGTTTTTAATGAAAGAGCTTGGCAGGAATATATAGAGTGGGTGTCAGAAGATAAAAAAATAGTAAAAAAAATTAACGACTTGATTAAATATATAATAAGAAATCCTTATGATGGAATAGGAAAAGCAGAAAAATTAAAATATGATAAAAAAGATCTTTACTCTAGAAGAATAAATAAAGAACATAGATTAGTATATCATATAGAAAATAATCAATTAATAATAACATCTTGTAAATACCATTATGATAAGTGAGTACTCATACTATAAAATTATCAACATAGCATTATTATGAATAGAAATTTCTAATCAAATTCGCTTGAAATTCTTAAAAAATATTAATATAATAGCCCTTGTGTGTTTTATAGAAATTTTTTATTATTACAAAAATTTTCATAAAATATCTATTTTTTAATAATAGAATAAGGAGTTAAAAATGGCTTCAGTAATTATTGTAGGAACTCAATGGGGTGATGAGGGTAAAGGTAAAATAGTTGATTATCTTGCTGAAAATTGCGAATATGTTGTTCGTTCTCAAGGCGGAAGTAATGCAGGTCATACAGTTGTTGTGGATAATATTAAATATAAATTAAGACTTTTACCTTCCGGTATACTTCATAAAGATAAAGTTTGTGTAATTGGTAATGGCGTAGTTATAGAGCCTAAAGTTTTTTTAAGTGAAATTGATTCTTTAATAGAGAAAAAAGTTAATATATCAAATCTTAAAATATCAGACAGAGCCCATGTTATTATGCCTTATCATAAAATTTTGGATGAACTTCAGGAAGAGGATCTCGGAGAAAATAAACTCGGCACTACTAAAAACGGCATAGGTCCTTGCTATATGGATAAATCAAGCCGTTTGGGTATAAGAATAGTTGATTTGATGAATAAAGAAACATTCGCTAAAAAATTAAAGTTTAATGTTGAGCTAAAAAACAAATTACTCAAAAAGCTTTATAATCATGAAGGTGTTAATTATGATGAGCTACTAAAAGAGTATTTAGGATATGCTGATAGATTAAGACCTTTTGTTGCTGACACCACTACTATATTAAATAAAGCTATAAAAGAAAAGAAAAATATATTATTTGAAGGTGCTCAGGCTACTATGCTAGACTTAGACCATGGTACTTATCCTTTTGTAACTTCATCTTATCCTGCTGCAGGCGGAGCTTGTACAGGTTCCGGAGTAGGCCCTAGAAAAATTGATAATGTTATTGGTGTAGTTAAGGCTTATGCTACAAGGGTTGGAGAAGGTCCTTTCCCTTCAGAGCTTTTTGACGATGTGGGTCAGTTCATAAGAGATAAAGGCGGCGAATATGGTACAGTTACAGGAAGACCAAGAAGATGCGGTTGGCTTGATGCTTGCGTTGTTAAATATGCTTCCTATGTTAATGGGCTTGATTCTATTGCCATAACTAGACTTGATATATTAGATGAATTGGATAAATTAAAAATATGTGTTGCCTATAAATATAATGGTGAAATATTGGAAGGATATCCTGCAGATTTAGATATACTTTCAAAAGTTGAGCCTGTTTATGAAGAGTTTGAAGGCTGGAAAACTAGTACAAGAGATATCAGGGAATATGATAAACTTCCAGAAAATGCCAAAAAATATCTTAAAAGATTAAGCGAAGTTATTGAAACAGATATATCTATTGTTTCAGTAGGTGCTGGAAGAGATGAAACTATAATAGTTAAGAAGATTTTTTAATTTATAAAATATAAATTACTAAGCCTGTGTTTGTATTAATCAAATGCAGGCTTTTTAATTTATACCTAAACAACTATATTTTGTCAGAAATCATTTTTTTAAATTTAAAATATTTTCAGGGCTTTGTCCCGAACTCCACTTCTTTTGCAACCTAAGGAAGTGCTGCGACTGAAAGGAGTACCTTTAGGTATGGTATTGCCTCAAAGAATCTATATCCTTTACAGACTTGGATACGGTTTGCGAAAGGCTAATATTTGAGCTTAAACTGATAATTTATATTACAGGTAAAACAATTTTACTATTATTTAATACTAATTTTATACTTGCACTTTTTGCAACTTTTTGCGGCTGGAAAAAGTTGAATAAAAAAATTGATAAAGTTAAAAATTTTTCAGTATATTCTAATTCCCACGATATTTTTTATTCAATATTTACTATGAAATTTTAATTTATTTTATCTTTAATGCGTTCTTAGAAATTACAGCACCCACCCAGTACTAGTCCCGAACGGTATTGACTTTCTTTATTCAAAGTACAACGTACGTTCGGTATATTGCATTTTAATATACAAATAATCTAGCTTCAGCAATAAATTTAAAAAAATCTTGGGTGGGATTCAAAATAATCTGATTTAAGTAATATATAAATAAAAAATAAAAATTTTATATTTTAATAATAAATCTAAAGGGTGGGCAAATGTAATTAAAGTTTTAAACTTTATTTACATACCACACCATCTTTTCTTAAATATTTTACTATAAAATTTTAAATTTATTTTATCTAAATACGAATTTAGAAATGATAACTCCCGCCTAAATTCATAATATACCCCTATAGTTATATTATAAAATTTGATTTTTTTTTCTTTCATGCTAAAATATAAAGTAAACATAATACTATTAGGAAGATTAGAAGTTATGAAAGAACTGCCAAATTTAATTACATTAATAAACTCAATAAAAGGTGAAATTTGCTATTCTTATATAAATAAAATAGTAGCCATAGATAAACAATACAAAGAAATGGAAGATATAGAAGGACAGAAAATAATAGATGTTCTAAGATACGGCGGATACATGCATTTTCAGTTTTCTCAAGATGCTATGCTTGTAGACTTAGGTCCAAACGGCTCATTTGTATTAACTGAAGATGATGATTATGAAAACAGCATATTAAAATTGGAAACCGATCATGGAAATTTCTTTGTTGTAGATGACGGTAATGATAAAAATGAAATAACTAAAATAATACCTATTTGGAAAGATTCCACAACAATGCCGCAAATAGGATATGATCCTCTCACTAAACAATTCAATTATAATTTATTCTGTCAGTTATTAGCAGATAATGACACTACAGTAGAAAAGCTCATAAAAAACCCTTTAATATTAAGCGGAATAGGCAATGTATATGGCGATATGATATTAAAGAAAGCATCTATTACTAAAAAAACTAAAACATCAGATGTAACTAAGGTAAAAGCAAGAGAAATATTCGATGCCATAAAACAAGTATTGAGAGAGGCCTCCGGAAATACAGAAGAAGACGACAGCGACTCATCAGAAGAAGAATAATTTTTTAAGTTTTAAGTTATAGAATATAAATAAAAAGCCCTGAATAATTTCAGGGCTTATTTTTTACTTAATTATAAATTAAATATTAATAGAATAATTCAGGCTCTGCTCTTCTTTTAAACTCATCTTCTAAGTCATGCTGATGGTATAAGAAACCCTCATCATCATAATATCTGCAATGCTCAGGACATTTCTTAATACAAGCACCGCATTTGATACATTTGCCAACATATTGTGTAATGTCATTAAAATCAATAGAAGCCAAAGGACATACATGAGCACAAGTTTTACAGTTAGTACATTTTGAAGTATCTACTTTAGGCTTAACTTTTAATATATCTATAGCATGCTCATTTTTATCTTTAGGCATATAATAAGGACGAATAGGATCATTTCCTCTCACTTTAATAGGCTCTTTAGGAATATCAGTCATATTTTTAATTTTTTCAACAACTTTGTCTACAAATTCTGCAGCAATAGCCATATCTTTGTCATCAGGCCTTCCAGCACCAAGCACATAAGAAAAAGCATGCTCACCAATAAAACCAGCTCCTGCTATAGTATAGAAACCATTTTCCTGCATAGTATTTCTAAGCTCTATTAAAGAGTCATCGAAATTTCTATTTCCATATAATACAACCGGTATAGCTAAAGCTCCATTAGCTTTAATGTTATTCTTGTAGTATGGAAGCATAACATTAGGTATTCTTCCGGCATAAGTAGGAGTTCCGCATATTACCAAATCATTTTCTTTAAACTCCAATACCCCTTCCCTTTTCTTTGGCAAGGTAAAATTATACTTTTCAAATTCAACATTAAGTTTCTTTGCTATATTTTCACCTATATAAGAAACTATCTTTTGAGTAGTACCAGTGGCACTATAATATATTGAATAAACTTTGTCAACCTTCATAATAAACATACTCCCTTCATGTATTTTTTACTATATAATAACTTATTATGTAAATTTATTGCTATAAGTCAATAGTAAAAGTATAAAAAAGTATTTAATATTGAATTTATATTAAAAAACAAAAAAAATATCATTTAAGTATTGACTTTTTTTCTAATTATTTTATAATACTCAAATCGAAAGAAGATTTTTCTTAAGAACTAGGGGCCAGTAGCTCAGTCGGTTAGAGCAGATGACTCATAATCATCGGGTCCGGGGTTCAAGTCCCTGCTGGCCCAATACCCTAATTATATACCATTTACCAAAGTTTATATATCACTTATTACAATTAAACAAAGCAAATAAGATTTTTTTTATTTACAATAAAACTTTTTTCTATACAAATAGATGAAAATCAGTTCTTTTAATATATTTAAAGAACTGATTTTTTATTTTATGCTCTATTTAAAACAACATTTCTAGTTACTATTAAACTTCCATTAATTTTTTCAGGTAATTCTATCTCTATAGAATTATTAGAATCAAATTTTATATGAAAAATATCCTCGCCAAATTTCATATCATAATCATCTTTATCATAATCAGCACCCAAAGATATACTATGACTTATCTTACCAACTATAGGTGCTATAGTAGTTACCTTTATATCACCTTTCTCATCTACTAAAGCTTCTATATCAATATCAAAACTAAGAAAATTTTTTATTGTTGCTTTACCTCTATAAAGTCCATTTCTTTCCTTTAATAACATAACAAACCTCCAAATACTTTTTATTAATATAATAACATTTTTTAGAAAAAAGACAAATTTAAAAAAATGTCTAATATAGAAAATTACATAAATAAAGACGGATTTATTCTAAAATTTAATAAAATCCGCCTTTAATATTATAAAAATAAATTAATTTTATTATTTAGCCAATTTAGCATAATAGAATTTATGAGCTCCAAGAGGATCATAAATAACATCAGATAACTTCTTACTAACCATAATAGGATCAGTATAGAAATAAAGCGGTATTAATCCCATATCTTCCATAAGTATATCTTCTGCCTCATGCATAGCCTTCATTCTTATATCTTGATCTATTGTAGACATAGCAAGTTTTAATTTATCATCATAAGCCTTATTAGAATATCCGCCATTATTCTGCACGCTATAGCTTAAAAATACCCCTAAAAAACTCATAGGATCATTATAATCTGCTATCCAGCCATGACGGGCTATAACATAGTTTTTCTCTTGTCTTGTAGTTTGGAAAGTAGCCCATTCTTCCTGTGCTATAGTAGAATCTATGCCAAGACCTTCTTTCCACATCTGCTGAACTGCTTCAAATATTTGTATATGCTCTCCTGAATTTGATTTGAACTCTATAACAGGGAAATTTTCACCATTAGGATAACCAGCATCTGCTAAAAGCTGTTTTGCCTCTTCCAAATTCTTTTGATAGTCTTCAGGTTTTATGCTGTAATAATCACCGCCTACCTTTCTAAAATCTCCATCAGCTCCTTCAACATCATTTACTCCGCTAGGAACCCAAGCACTTGCAGGAAGCTGTCCGGCTCTTGTTACTTGTTCTACTAAATAATTTCTATCTATAGCCAAAGTTAAAGCCTTACGAACTCTAGCATCTTTTAATATATCATTAGTAATATTCAAACAATAATAATATGTACCTAAATAAGGAGAAATATGCATTAAACCTTCGCTTTTTAAATTTTCAATATCCTGAAGCGGAGGATTATTAGCAAAATGTAAAGAACCTTCTTTTATTCCGGCAACAGCAGCAGTTCCATTTTGCATAAGTATAAATACTAGCTTCTCAGGTACTATATTAGAAGCATTCCAATAATTTGTATTTTTTACCATAACAAGTCTATCATCAGTTCTTCTCTCTGTCATAACAAAAGGTCCGTTTCCTATATATGTTTCTGGAGAAAGTGTCCAATTATCTCCATTTTCTTCTATCATATCTTTTCTAACTGGATAGAAAGTAGGAAAGGCAGCAAGTTCTAAAAAATAAGCTGTAGGGGCATTCAATTTTACTTCAAAAGTTTTTTCATCTATAGCTTTAACTCCCAATTCTGAAACAGGCTTCTTACCTGAATTTACATCCATAGCATTTAATACTGGTTCAAACTGATAAGCATATTCGCTTGCTGTAACAGGATCAACTGCTCTTTGCCAAGAATAAACAAAATCCTCAGCTGTAATCTTTTCTCCATCAGCCCATTTAGCATTATCTCTTATATGAAATGTATAAGTGAGTCCATCTTCGCTTATATCCCAACTCTCAGCAACACCCGGTACTATTTTATTATCCTTATCTCTTGTAGCCAAACCTTCAAAAGCATGCTGAATATATATACTTCCGTCTACTGTTGAATTTAAAGCAGGGTCTATAGTCTTAGGTTCAGGCCCTACATTAATATATATAGCTCCTTCTTCATTTTTCTTTCCTCCGCATGCTATAAATAATAACATCATGCTTATGGACAAAATCATAATTACAATCTTTTTCATAGCTGTTATCCTATATAATTTTTTTATTTAAAAGTATTATATTTTATATTAACTATTAATCAATGATTTTTTTTACATTTGAATATATTTATCTAAAATAATTAACATACCCACAAATTCTATTCTTTATATATAAGAAATTATTTTTAAATAGCGTTAAAATGTATGATTTGTATTACATATTAATTTACATTTAATTTACAATACTGTATTTTTTGTAAAATTTATTTAAATTTGACTTTACAAAACTTATTTAATGTGCTATACTTTAATTATAAGGGATTAATAAGGAGGTAATAATATGAAAAAGTTAAGTTTAATGGCTTTAGTATCTGCCTTTATTATGACTGCCAATTTATACTCTTTTGATTTAATAGAAGATACTTTTGACTTTATTTTTGATGATTTAGCAAAAATAATTGGTATTGTAGTAATAATAGCAGCATGTGTATATATATTCAAAAAGTATGTAAAAAAAGATAATAATTCTGATGACAGATAATAAATAAGAAAAATTAATGGGAGAAAGTAAGTAATGAAAAAATTAGGATTAAAAGCTTTTATTTTCAATTTGATTATGGCTGCAAATCTATACTGTTTTGATTTACTAGATGATGTAGACGATTTTATTGAAGATATAATAAAGCTAATACTCATGGTTGTTGTAATACTGGCTGTGATATATTTTATAAAAAAAGTTTTGAGAGATGATAATACTTCAGGAAAAATAAGAAAAAGCAGCAGAGATGATGATTACAGAAAACCAAGCAGAAGAAGAAAAATGAGAAGAAGAGATGATTATTATGATGATGATGACTACGAAGATGACTATGATAATAGAATGAGAAGTAATAGAGATTATGATGATTATGAAGATGATTATAGAAATGAAAGAAATAATAGAAGAGAGAGAATAAAAGAAGAAGATATAAGATATGAATATGATATGAGAGATTATGACAGAAGAGAGAGAAGACTTCCAAATAATATAAAAAGTAATATAGACAGCAGAGAAAATGATCCGAGATACGAAAAAGTTTATGAATTAAAACCTGAGTATAAATTAAAAGATGATAAAAAAAGAATAAGATGATTTATTTTTATAAAGGAGGAATTATGAAAAATAATATAATGTCAGTAGTAAAATCAAAAAAGTTTATAATTATATCTGCTTCTATTGCAGCAGCTGCATTACTTATAGCGGCTATAAGATTTTTAGGTTTGCAGTATTATATGTTTTATTTGATGCATGATTTTGATGAAGTTTTAGAGGCATTATTAAAGATAGCAGTATTTGCTGTAATGATAATGTTTGCTATTGTTTTATTTAGAAAAATAGATTTTAAAGATAATAAAGAAACAAAAACAAATGAAAGCGAATCTGATGATAATAAAAAAGATCTTATAGTTGTTAAAGAAAAAAACAGTAAATCTGCTAAAATCCTATTTATAGTTATGGCTGTAATTGCTGTATTGGCATTGATAGGATTATTCATATTATCTTCAAGATTCTTCGGAATGCATTATATGTTATACAATTTAGATGATATCATAGAAGGCATTTTCCAATTAGTAGTTGTTGTTGCTGTTATAGGTTTTGGAGCTGTATTTGCTAAAAAAGTTTTAGAAAAATTATAATTTAATAGTATAAATAATTGTTAAAAAATAAAAGCGGCAGAGTGATATACTTTACCGCTTTTTTATTTTTTTGAAAGTTTATTTAAATCCCCCACCCCTATAGTTTTTTAATTTATTTTGCAGTTAAAACTATTTATTTTCTTTGATACTAAATTAGAATTTATAGCAACCCACCCAAGCGGATTTTAAATTTAAAGACTGTACACCGCACGTATAGCAAAACTAAATATATAAATTGATTATGAATTATAATTTTGAACTATATATAAAGTTCCGTTCACCGTGCGTTAATTTAAATTTTTAAATCATTAAAAAAATCAATAATCAAAGGCATCTTCGTCTATATCTATATAGCTGCCGGAATAATAATTGGCCTTTTCTTTTATAAGCATTAATTTTTTTGGTATCTCCATCAAGAATGAAGAAGGAATCTGCTCCATTATACCAGTGCTTACCCTTCGTTTTTTGGAGTATGTAAGATAAAGCTTACGCCTTGCCCTTGTGATGCCTACATAGCAAAGCCTTCTCTCCTCATCAATGCCTTTCTCTTCTTCAAGCGAAAAATAATGAGGAAAAACCCCCTGCTCCATTCCAGTCATAAATACCACATCAAATTCCAAACCCTTAGCATTATGAATAGTCATCAATGTTACATAATCTTCCTTATCATCATTGGTAGTTAAATCTCGGTATAAAGTATTTTCTTCTAAGAATGTTATGAGTGTGGCATTAGGCTCCATAGATTTATAATCATAAAAACCTCTGAAAAGCTCTTTAATATTCTCTTCTGCAGTTATTACCCTCTCATTACCATCGCCTTTAAATATTGAAAAATAATCTATATCTTTTAAAAAGTCAAAGAATAATAATTCTATATGAATACCTTCTTCGTTTATAATATCTTCTTTTATTTTCACAGCATATTCTTCTATAATATTTTTATAGGCTTTTATATTCAAAATAGCTTTTTTAGAAAGTCCTGATTCATCAATATAATCAATAGCATTATAAAGAGTTAATTTTCTTGTATTTGCAAAAGTTTCAAAATTGCTGAAGCTCTTCTCACCTATTCCTCTAGGCGGAACATTTATAGTACGCCTTACACTGAAGTTATCACCGAAACCTGTCATAAGCCTTAAAAAAGAAATTGCATCTTTTATTTCAATACGCTCGAAAAATCCTACACCGCCAACTATTTTATAATTTATAGAATGAAGCCTTAACTCCTTTTCATAAGCTCTTGATTGGCTATTAGTCCTAAATAATACAACAATATCCCTTGCCTCAAATCCGTTATCAAATAAAGATTCTATTTCATTAACTACACTTCTAGCCTCTTCTAAATCACTGTAGCAAATCCAATTTTCTATTTTAAACTCATTAGGCTTATTTGAAAACACATTCTTTTCATGACGATTAGCATTATTTTTTATTACACTCAAAGCGGCTTCTACAATATCTTTAGGACATCTGTAATTCTCTTCAAGACGAATTATCTTCGTATTAGGATAATCTTTTTCAAAATCAAGTATATTCAAAACATCTGCACCTCTGAATGCATATATACTCTGATCATCATCGCCTACAACTGTTAAATCATTCTCTGCATCCTGAGTTAATAATTTTATTAATTTATACTGCTGAGGATTAGTGTCCTGAAACTCATCTACCAAAATATATTTAAATCTGTTTCTATAATAATTCAACACTTTATTTTCTTGTTCAAATAATTTTATAGTATTTAAAATTAAATCATCAAAGTCCATTACATTTTCATTAAGTTCATACTCTGTATATTTTTTATAAACATTTTCAAAAATATCTCTATCGAAAACTATACCGTCATCTATTCCATTTTTCACATTGGATATAAATCTTGTTATAATTTTTTGTGATATACTCTTTGGCACTTCCTCCTCTTTCATTATTCTTTTAATAACTGATGATTTATCGCCTTCATCTAAAATAAGAAAATTAGATTTATAGCCTAGAAAATGTGCATTCTCTTTTAATATTCTTAAACATGCAGAGTGAAAAGTTCTAATAAATAATCTGCTTGGCTTAATATCCGGAAGTAAATCGCATACCCTCTCTTTCATTTCATGTGCAGCTTTATTTGTAAAAGTTACAGCCATTATATTTTCAGGAGCTATTTCAAGCTCATTTATAAGATAAGCTATTTTTCTAGTAATAACTAAAGTCTTACCGCTTCCAGCTCCTGCTAAAAGAAGTAAAGGACTTCCTGTATGCAGTATTCCTTCTCTTTGAACTTCGCTCACATTGTCAAGTATATTCATATATGCACCTTAAATATAAAAGTAGATTCTCTATTATATTGTATATTATTTAATATTCAAGTTATTATTATAGTAATCTTTTCTTATTGAAAAAACAATAAAAAAATAATATACTTAATAGAATTATTTTTATATAACGGATTTTATTTATGAATAATGATGTAGTTTCTAATCCTTTATATTATGAGAAGCCTTATAAACTTCTATTTAAATATGCTACTCCAAGTATCATATCAATGCTTGTAGGTTCTTTATACAATATAGTAGATCAAATATTTATAGGTCAGGGAATAGGCATCAATGGAAACGCTGCTACTAATGTTGCTTTTCCTCTTACAATAATTTGTATGTCTATAGCATTATTCCATGGATTCGGTAGTGCTTCAATGTACAGCATATTATTAGGTCAGGGAAATAATAAAAGAGCTGCTACGTTTATAGGTAATGCCGTAGTATCTGCACTTGTATTAGGTTTTATATTTACTGTGATAGTAAAACTTTTTAATAAAAATTTCATGACAATGTTTGGTTCCACAAAAGAGGTTCTGCCTTATGCAATAGAATATACTAATATAACAGCATTCGGATTTATACCTTTTATATTTTCTACAATGATGAGCCATATAATAAGAGCAGACGGAAGCCCTAAATATTCTATGATGTCAGTTCTTACAGGTGCCATTGTGAATACTATATTAGATCCTATTTTAATATTTAAATTTGATATGGGTATGTCAGGTGCTGCCCTTGCAACAATAATAGGACAGTTCATTTCATTTGCTATAGTTTTCAGATATTTATTCAGATTCAAGCATATAACTTTTGAAAGAGATAATTTTAAAGTTGATCCTAAAAACATAGTAAAAATATTTTCTTTAGGTTCATCATCAGGTTTTAATCAATTAGCAATGATGGCCGTTCAAATCACTATGAATAATGTACTTAGCTATTATGGTACTAATTCCATATATGGAGGAAATATTCCTTTGGCTGTAGCAGGCATTATTTCAAAAGTCAACATGCTTGTAATGGCTTTCATAATAGGTACATCTCAAGGAAGTCAGCCTATAATAGGTTTTAATTATGGAGCTAAAAATTACGGCAGAGTTATAAAGACATATAAGCTTACTATAACAATAACAACTATAATGGCCTTTACAGCTTTCCTTTTATTTCAATTATTCCCAAGACAGATTGTAGGAATATTCGGTGACGGAAGCGAATTGTATTTTCACTTTGCTGAAGAATACATGAGAATATATATGGCATTAATGGTGATAAATGGTATCCAGCCTGTAACTGGTACATTCTTTACTTCTTTAGGCAAAGCATTCAAAGGGGCTTTTATATCTATGACAAGACAAATCATATTTTTACTTCCTCTTATAATAATACTTCCTAGAATATTAGGTATAGATGGAGTAATGTATGCCGGTCCTGTTGCTGACGGAGCTGCTTTAATAGTTACAATAATAATGGTGAGTATAGAAATAAGACATTTAAAAAACAGCTGACAGATATTATATCTGCCAGCTGCTAATGCATATTTACTATTCTAAAATATATAACATATTATTTAAATAACTATTAATTAAAAGTTGGTGCTGTAGGTTCAGTATTAGGATCTATCTCTGTTATTTCAACCCAGTCTACCCACATTTCATAATTAGATGAGTCAGCCTTATCAGGACCAGGACCCCAAGAACCATTCTGATATGAAGCATTCAATATTAAGTATTGATAAACATCATTGTATGGATACCATTTTTGATCTGGTGGATTAGTTGGAGTAAACTCTAAAGCTTTTGTACCATCAATGTATAATATAACTTTATCTTTTATTATATCGCAAGTGTAAGTATGCCAAGTAGCCATATTTATACCTTTATTTACACCTTGTTTATCAGCAGTTACAGATCTTGAGCTTCCATCTTTTCTTAAACACTGTATTGTTAACCATGCTTGATCAGGATTACTAGTAACCCATTCCATTAAATCTATTTCACCGTCAGCAGGCCAAGGATTTTTAGTACCTAAAGGATAATACCATACAGCAGGGAAAGCACCTTTAATATTGAATTTTGATCCTAATTGTTTTTGACCGTTACCTTCTACTAAAGCAGCTTTTACTGAAACACGAGTACCAGGACCATATCTATCTATAGTATAAACACCGCCTGTTTTAAATTGTTTATTTTCGCCGGCTCCAGGATTAGGAGCATAATTTGCTTTTAATTTCAAATAACCATCTTCTACTCTTACATTTTCCCAGCCTTCTGTATTATCAAAGAATCTGTTCCAAGTAGGAGAATTTCCGTCCTTACCGTATTCCTGATAACATAATGTCCAGACATCTTTATTTATTTCTGTACCATCAAAGTCATCTCTAAAAGCTACATTAGTCTTTTCTGTTCTGCTAGGTGGTATAGTAGGACCTGTAGTACCTTTATTATTACATGATATTACAGATGCAATAGATATACAAATTACAAATAAAAAAACTATAAATTTTCTCATTATCTCACTCCTTATAATATTAGTAAATATACATTATAAATTAAAATACCAAGTGATACCTGTAGATGCATTCAATATAAATTCGCTTGCACTTCCTTTAGCAAAACTGCCTACAACACTTGCTCCGCCTGTCTGTATTTCTGTATACCATTCTAATGATTTTGTTGGTTTCAAATATATCTCGCCGTATACACAATATCCTACAGTATAGAATAACTCATTTCTTTCTCTTATTAAATCTGAATTGTTCTGATTACTTTTATATATTCTAGATCCTCCTATCATATTGAATGATAATGAAGGTTCAAGATATAAATGTATAAATTCACTGCTTGAAGTAAATCCTACAGGTAAAGCAACACTGAATCTGTATGGATCATCTAATTTATAACCTAAGCTCATTAGTAAGTTTAAATCACTAGTTGCCCATCCATTTTTATCAATTCCTCCGGCACTAGGTGTTGCTCCTTGATTAAATGCAGTTATATCAAAATTTTCTCCTGCCCATTCTTTTCCATTTTCATCTTTTGTTTTTAATGCCTGATCATATTGAAGTCTTATGAAAGGCTCTATAAGAACATCTTCTGTTTCAGCTCTGAAATATATTCTAGCAGCAAGACCAAAAGACTGCTTTTTAGCATTAGCATTATTTTTATATTCTCCATATCTTATATTTAAACGAATCTGACTCATAAAAGGAAGTCCTAGATAATATCTGATTTCTATAGGAGTAGATATTCCCATTTCACCATTTTTTTCTTTAGAACCTACACCTATATGAACAGGAACATTTATTCTGATAGAGTCATTAAGAGCTGTTGCTGTTAATATTGGTGTATGTACTTGATATGAAGGATCACTATAAGCAAATTCATATCCTACACCAACACCTATAATAGGAGTTTTATAACCTACTCCCACAATAGCTTTTGGATAGAAAAAGTATTTTTGTAAATCTGTACCATTTTTTGCAGCAGTTTCAGCTGAATTCATACTGTATAAATTATCAAATATTTTACCCGCCGTAGGGCTTGTAATTCCTGCTGTAACATGTACACTGCTGGCTTCAAGTTTAAATCCTAGTGCATTAAGTCTAGCTCTAAACTGATTACTATGAACTAAAAAATCGATAAAATCGTCTGAATCATAGTATCCGAAAACCGAAGCCGCACAAATTAATAACAGTAGAAATATTTTTTTCATTTTTTTCTCCTAAATAAAATTATAAATATTATTATTTATATTCTTTTTATATGAAATATATGATACTGTAACTGATATACAGCTGATTATATTTTTTAATGCAGTATTATTGATTTTGCTTGAGTAGTTTGATATTTGAAAAAATTTATTTACTATTGAAAATAGTATTATTATATGATAGAATAATAAATTAAAAGTGTTGACTGTTGACTGTTGACTGTTGACTGTTGACTGTTGACTGTTGACTGTTGACTGTTGACTGTTGACTTATTTTTTAACATAATGCATCCTTTTCATATTTATAATATAGCCAATAAAGCTAAAAAACTCAAAAAATAATTTTACATGATTAATGCGGTAATTATATTTCATAAGTTTATATTGCAGAAAATAATGCATATAAAAAAGCCCTATATAAAAATAATTATATAGAGCTTTAAATATTTATTTTTTTTATAAATTATTTATTATTTCCAAGTAGGAAGATAAGAACCTAAGAAATTCTCATTATAAACTTTTTCTACTATTATTTTTTACAGATTCACGAGTATTTTGCATAGAAATTAATGAGTCTTTAATTTTATCAAAATAATTATTGAGACCAAAACTTTCTAATACAGCAAGTTCAAATTTAATACGAATATTATCATTTAGTTCATCTATTAATTTCATAATTTTTCTTGATTTTAAATTATTAAATAACTTAATGATTTTATTTCTATTTTCCTTAGAAACTAATTTGGGGTTTAGCATATGACATTTAGCAATCTTATCCTTATTAATATCCAAAACACCAAGTCCGCGACCAAATCCAGATGCTTCTATATAAAACAATGTCAATATTGAATTTAATAAAGCATGATTTAATTCTTTGTCTGGATAATTAGGTTTGTGTATTAAACCTATTAATCTTTGATTAATAAAAGATGGTGTTTCAAATTCTGCAAAGAAAAATCTTTTGTCTGGATTCATCATAGTACACACTTCAGCAATTTCGTTATTTTGTAATTCATACCATTCCATACCTTTTCTTTTCAGTACTATTGGAAGAGGTTTTCCAACTTTATTTTTTTGTTCTTCAAATTTTTTTATCCATTCCAATGCCCCATAATGTCCTTGTTTTTTCAATTCTTCTAATGATATATTGCAGCAAAAAGCATCACTATCCGCTGTCGCAATAAGTTCTGTTACATTTTCTGCATTTATAAGAACTTTTATTAGATATTGTGGTTCTATTTTGTGTTCACCATTTTTAGGATAAAATAAATCATCGCAACCTCTACGACTTCCTCTAAATACATAATAGGCTTCATTTATTGGAATAGTCTTTTCTTTTATATTGAGTATCCAATCTATATTATGAAATAAGGCATTATAAGAAATATTCAAATTTAAAATATCATCAATTTGATTTTGTGAGTATTGAGAAAGCTTAGATATATTACTATTAAGTTCTTTAGATAATAATGCAGAATTAATAAGAATATTTTCAAACTCTATATTTGTAGCTAATTGTTCTAAAGATTGTTTCCAAAGCCAAAACGTAGTTGGTATTGCTAATTGATTATTATTACATTTTTTTTCTAAAATTATAATAGTAGCAACAACTTTAATGTTATTAAACCAACGACCATTCCCACTGATGTGTACTTGAAGAATATTATATTTTTGTTTTAATACATCAATAAACTTTAAACCGGAATTTGTTCCAAGCCAAGAATTGGAAACAATAATTCCCAACATTCCTCCAGGTTTTATAATATCAGATATTTTAATTGCAATATAGCAATATAAATCAGACCTACCATCTAAACCATCTAAACATTTGGAAAAAAGCATTCTATCAATCTCTTTCTTATCATCATCTGGAATATTTTCAAATGCCACAAAAGGAAGATTTGAAACTACTGTTCCAAAATTTGGTAGAGATAAAAACATTATGTTTCCTGTTTCTGGATTTATTATTGAAATTTTTTCATTAACACTAAGTGTTAATGCATTGTGTTGAAATAACCTATTGGCAATATTGATAGTGTCTGAATCAGTCATACTAATATTAGCAATCTGTAAAGGATAATTATTTTTATCACAAGCCCAAACAGTTTCAATAGACTCTTTAATACTCATTTGAGTTTTCTTAATTTGAATTGCTTCTTTTGGAATAGTTCCTGTACCACAACAACAGTCTAATATATTATCAGACCAATCTCTAACCGTTAATCTAACTAATAATCTTGCAAGTTCAGGAGGTGTCGTATATTGACCATTTATAGCTTTTTTATTTGTAGCAACAGTATTTTCTAAAATATTTTGTAAAATTTTTTGATTTAGATGTTCTATTCTATTATTACGAAGGAAAATTGAAAACTCCACAAAATCACGCCATGATAATTCAGGTAATATATGATTGTATTTAATATCTGCAAATACATTATAAAAATCACATCTATCAGTTATTTTTTTAAATATTGTGTTTACTTCTTTAGGATTTTTATTATAATCAATATTATCAATTATCATAGCTCCATTTTGTTTATGTTTTATAATATGAGCAAATATTATTCTATTTACCCAGTTCAATATAATAGTTTTTGAATAAGCTTTATATTTATCTATTTCATCTTTATCATATTCTATTTTAACGAAAGACCACCAATTATCTATATAAGCTTCCATAACAGTATCTCTAAAAGATTTTACTTTCAAATATTCTGCAATGATTTCTTTGTTTCTTTGAATAATAGTAGTAACAGTCGATTCAGATATAATTTGTTCAAGTGGAGCATTACGAAATTTTCCTGAAACAAAATATTCATTGATTTCTATTATGATTTCTTCCAATTTATGTTCCCAATATATAGAATATGTTTTAACATCTTCTCTTGTGTGAATATAATCGGTAATATTCCATTGTTTGAGCTTTGTAAAATAATTATCTTTTTCTTTAATATATAGAACAGAATACCTAAAATTCCATATCATACAACTATTCAAATTTAGTGCAATTGCCTTTCTTTGGGCATCTTTAATAAAAGTTTCATTATCAATTGAAACATCTGGCATTTTTAGTTCCCAGCCTTGAAGAATGACTGTTTGTTCATTATTTCCATATAATAACACATCGGGAAACATATTATTTCCATTGTTAGTAGAAATGGTATTTTCACCTCCAGCTTTTTTAATAATAAGATCATTTTTTTGAGCAATTATATTAATCTTTGAAATTAGATCAATTGCCCAACTACGTTCATTTTTACGAACTATAGTTGCCATGAATATACCTCCTTATTTTTTCTTAAAATCTGCTATGAGGTTAGCTACAGCTATATGTTG
Source organism: uncultured Brachyspira sp. (assembly GCF_944393015.1). Classification (GTDB taxonomy): domain Bacteria; phylum Spirochaetota; class Brachyspiria; order Brachyspirales; family Brachyspiraceae; genus Brachyspira. The sequence continues at coordinate 98,562 of NZ_CALXYQ010000004.1, read as the reverse complement.
TCTAGTTTTCTTATCTAAACTTTCCCAAGCTAAAAATAAACGTCTTTTGGCAACATCTATATAATTAATTTTATCTTTCTTGAATAATGAAACATCTTCATTTTTTTCAATTCCAATAAAATTGCGTCCTTCCATAAGAGCGGCAACTAAGAAAGAGCCACTGCCAAAAGTATTATCCAATACAACATCACCTGGATTTGTATATGTACGTATGAAATATCTACCTAATTCTATAGGTTTTTGTGTTGGATGAAGGACTTCTCCTTCACTTTCTGCCGTTTTTACATAGATTATATCAGTAGGATAACGATCTCCATCACTTGATACATGAACAGGTTGAAAATCTCCATAACTTCCACTTAACTGATTTTTTCGAATACCTTTATCATATGGATCACCTTTTTTCATTTGTGGGTGATACACAGGTTGTTTTTTATAGAATATACAAACATCTTCATGTTTTCTAAGGGGCTGTTTTTTGGCATTTAAAAAATTTGTGGGTTTAGATTTTTCCCAAACCCATTTATATTTATAATATTTTGGCTGGCTAAGAATTAATTTAGCAGTAAATAGTCCTTGTGATGTAAGAACTATAGCACCATTAGATTTTATAATTCTTAAATATTGTTCCCATAGTAAATCTAGTGGAATATAGCTATCCCACTGATTTTGAGTTATACCATATGGCAGATCACATAAAATCATATCTATACTACTATGTGGTATACGTTTCATACATTCAATACAATCTTCCTCGAATAAATTATTAATCATAGAATAAATTTGAGATTCCTTATATATCATTTTTATTATCGTTTTCCTTATATTTTAATCGGATGTAAAATTTTTATTAACAGTCAATTTATCAAGATTTATATATTTTAAATCATATACTAATAAATATATTATGTATATAACAATTCAAATTAAATATTTTTTATAAATAGAGTATCATAAAATAATTATTTTTTCAATATAGTGATACATTACTAAAAAACAAATAAAAAAGCATGAGATCTTTTTATTATCTCATGCTTTTCTTTTTATAATTCAAATTTTATTCAATTATTATTTCCAAGTAGGAAGATAAGAACCCAAGAAATTCTCATTATAAACTTTTTCTACTATTTCAGATTGATAAGTTGCTACAACTTTTTTGTATAACTCATTATCTTTATCTTTAGTTCTTGCAGCTATTAAATTAACAAAAGACTTTCCGCTGTAAATAGCAGGATCATCTTTGAATATATAATCAGAACCAGGATTCAAACCGAAGTCTATAGCATAGTTTCCATTGATAACAGCACAAGCAACATCAGGAAGAACACCATAAATAGCACCAGCGTCCATTTCAACTATTTCAACATTTAAAGGATTTTCTATTATATCGCTTACGCTAGGAGTATCACCTGCCTCAGGTTTTACTTTGATGATTCCAGCAGCTTGAAGAACTTTTAAAGCTCTTCCTCCATTAGAAGGGTCATTAGGTATAGCTATTTTATCGCCGTTTTTTAATTGTTTTACATCTGTGATATTAGTAGAATAAATATTCATAGCAGATATATAAGTATCAGCTATAGCAGTTAAATCATATCCTTTATTTGATACTTCATCATTAAAGTATGCATAGTGTTGGAAAGCATTCAAATCAATCTCTCCGTCATTTAAAGCCTGATTAGGTATAGTATAGTCAGAGAAAGATACTAACTCTACTTTTATTCCTTCCTCAGCTAATTTTTCTACTATAGGATTCCAAATTTGATAATCAGACTCTCCAGCAAAACCAACTTTAACTACCTTTTGATCGCCAGAAGAAATATTTCCGCATGATAATATCATCAATGATAATATAGCTGATGATATCAATAATAAAAATCTTTTCATTGTCGCTCCTTTATAAAATTTTAATTAAATTAGTTTATCTAGATTATATTATTTTTTGAATAATTTCAATAAAAACTATTAATAATTGATGATAATTCCTTTTAATTTTCCTGATTCAACAGTTTCTTTTATTCTTTTTTTATAAGCTTCAGCTATCTTTTTATAAACACTATTATCCTCATCTTCTAATCTTGCCGCTATAATATTAATATACATATCAGAATCATATTTGCTAGGATCATCATAATATAAAATATTTGAGTCTTTAAAATCAAAATTAAGATTGAGATTAACAAAAGCCCCATCAACAAAAGACATAACAGAATAAACATCATCTGCCTCTACAGCTACAAACTCTAATTGCAAATAATTTTCTCTTACATCATTTGTAGTAAAATTGTAATTAGAATTATTATTCTTGGTTAATCTTAATAATCCTATAGATTCCAATATTTTTAATGATCTTGATAAATTTACTTCATCTTTTGGTACTGCTATCTTCGAATGTAATTTTAACTGAGATAAATTAGTCAAATTTTCTGAATACATATTCATAGCTGCTATAAAAGTTTTATCTATAATACTCAAATAATAATCATTTTTATTTGTAGCATTAACAAAATAAGCGTAATGCTGAAAATGATTCAAATCTATATGTTTGCTATTTAAAGCCTTATTTATTATAGAATAGTCTGAAAATTGTATCAATTCTAATAAAATATTCTGCTCTTTCATTTCATTAGACACATATTCCCATATACTCATATTAAGTTCGCCTATATATCCTATTTTTACTACTTCATCTTTTTTACAATTACAAGAAATAATAAATAGCAATAAAAATAAAATAAATAATAATTTTTTCATTATATATCCTTATATGTAATTATTAGTCAATTGCAATAAGACCATCTAATATATTTTGATCTATATTTTTCTTCATCTTCTGTCTATAGCTTTCCGTTATAAACTTATAAAGACTAGAATTTCTATCTTTTTCTCGGCATACAATCAAATTAGCATAAGACATCAAACCAGCATGCGAATATTTTGATATATCATCATAAAATATAATCTTATAATTTACATAGTCTGAAATAAATCCGTAATTTATAACTGCCGCATCAACATTATCCATATTAAAGTAAATCATACTTGCATCCATAGGTATAAACTGAATATTCAGATTATTTTCTATAATATTAGTTATACTATAAAAATTATTATCAAACCTTTCAAGTTTTATAATATTCGCCACTTCTAATACCTGCAATGCCCTTGATAAATTTACTTCATCATCTGGAATAGCTATTTTAGCATTTGACGATATCTGATTTATATTCGTAAAAAATTTTGAATATACATTCATAGGTGCAACAAAAGTTTTGCCTAGAATATAAAGATCATAATTATACTTGTTAGTTTCATTAACAAAGTAAATATAGTTTTGAAAAGAATTCAAATCTATCTCCCCATCATCTAATGCCTTGTTCAAAAGCTCATAATCCTGAAAATACACAAGTTCTAATTTAGTATTTTCTATTCTAAGCTCTTCGTCTATCTGCCTCCATATATCATAATCAAATTCTCCTATATGCCCTATAGTTACAACTTCAGGCTCAGGACTTTCACAAGAAATAATATTGATTAATAAAAAAATTTTTAATAAATATTTCATAGTTCCCCCCAACTAAAAAACTATAAAATTACCAAACTGCTATATATACTCCTTTAAAATTTTTATCATATATATTTCTAACTTCATCAGATTGGTATGCTTTTATTATTTTTTTATATATTTCATTATCTTTATCTTCAGTTCTAGCCGCTATAATGTTTATATAATTCTTATCAGTATAATTACTTGGATTATCCTTAAATATAGAATCTCTATAAGGATCAAGTCCGAAGTTTAAAGCAAAATTACTATTGATAACGGCACATGCTATATCTGGAAGCAAACCATATATACTTCCAGCATCAACTTCAATTATATCCAAATTTAATTTATTTTCTTTTATATCATTAACAGTAGGATTTTGTTTATATATATTTTTTAATTCTATCAATCCTGCCGCTGCTAATACTTTTAAAGCTCTGCCTCTATTAGAATCATCATTCGGTATAGCAACTTTATCATTCTCTTTAATCTGATTAATATTTGTTATATTATCAGAATATATATTCATAGCAGCTAAACATGTATCTGCTATAGCAGTTAATTCATATCCTTTATCTTCCAACTCCTTATTAAAAAATGCATAATGCTGAAAATTATTTAAATCTATTTCACCATCATTCAAAGCTTTATTAGGAGAAGAATAATTAATGTAAGATACCAATTCTATTTCTATATTATCATTAGAAACTTTTTTCATCACCTCTTGCCAAATAATTTTATCCGACTCGCCTATATATCCCACTCTCACTATATGAACATTTTTATCAGCATTAGAACATGAAACAGAAAATATAAAAATAAAAAGTAAAATTATTCTTCTCATAGCATTATCATTTTTATATAATACAATTCTCTTTCATAAATTTTATAATTGAGAATTTGTATTACTATATTTTATATAATATTTGTCAATATATAATAATACTATAATAAATATTATTACATATTCAAAGCTAACTCATAATTCTTTTTCATCACGCTGCAAGATTCATCAAATAATTTTTTCTCTTCATCATTCATTTTTAATTCTATTATCTCTTCAACTCCATTTCTTCCAAGCACTGCAGGAACAGAAGCATAAACATCATTTTGTCCGTATTCACCATTTAAATACACTGAAACAGGAAGAACTCTATGCTCATCGCAAAGTACAGCACGTGCAACTTCAGCTAAAGCAGTACCTATTCCAAACTCTGTGGAGCCTTTACCTTCTAAAACGTCCCAGCCGCCTCTTCTTCCTTTATAAGCTAATTCTTTTAAATCAAGTTTTGAGTATTTATCTTTTTCTTTCATAAGTTCAAACAAAGGCTTTCCTGCTATAGTAACCGCTGACCATGGAACCATCTGACTTTCTCCATGCTCACCTAAAGCATAAGCATATATTGACTTTTGATCAACATTAATCGCCTCTGATATAGCTCTTCTTAATCTTGCAGAATCTAATGTGGTGCTTGTAGATATTATTCTTTTAGGATCATAATTCAATTTATTTTGTAAATAATGAGTGATAACATCAGCAGGATTAGAAATATTGATTATGATTCCTGAGAACTTTGTATTTTTTATTTTAGATGTTACATCTTTCATAACCTCTATTGTAGCACCTAAAGTATCCATTCTAGTTTGATTCATATTAGGCAAAGGACCCGCACATACCACCATTATATCAGCATCATCTATATCTTTATAAGTTCCTGATTTTACTTCTACTCTATGAGGTAAATAAACTGTAGCATCAAATATATCTAAAGCCTGAGCGAATGCCTTCTTTTCATCTATATCAATATAAATTATTTCTTCAACTAAACCTTGAGCCGCCAATGCATATCCTGCATGAGAACCTACATGTCCTGCCCCTATCAATACAGCTTTTCTTCTTTTTAATAAAGTTTCCATAAACAATTCAATTCCTATATATAATTTTTATCAATGCGTAGCTTTTTTTACTATAAAATTTCCAATAGCCTGTATAATTCCAACAAGTATTACAAGAAGTATTACAGATACATATATAATATCTAATTTATTTCTATAATATCCTGATTGTATAGCATAAGTTCCAAGTCCGCCTGCACCTACAGCTCCGGCCATAGCAGTAAGCCCTATTAAACTAATTATTGTTATAGTAGTTCCTCTTGCTATAGGAGCTATACTTTCTTTTAAATATACTCTAAAAATAATAGCTATAGGAGATGATCCCATAGACTGTGCCGCCTCTACCAATCCTGGATTAACTTCTGATAATGCACTTTCTATCTGTCTTGCAAAGAAAGGAACTGTTCCAAATATTAATGGTATAATAGCCCCTTTTACTCCTATTGCAGTACCCATTATAAATCTTGTAAGAGGTACTAGCATGGCAAGAAGTATTATGAATGGTATAGCTCTGAAAAAGTTAATTACCTTGCTTAATACTTCATATAACAATATATTTTCCATTATTCCGAATTTTTTAGTAACTATTAAAAGCACCCCCAAAAAACCGCCTATGAAAAATGATATTATGCCTGAATAAAAAAGCATTACGAAAGTTTGTATTATACTTTGATAAAGTCTAGGTAAATCAGCCATAACATTAGGCATTAAATTATTCATCATATCTAGCATCTTTTATCACCTCTACATCTACATTTTGTTCATTAAGGAACTCTATAGTTTTTGTTATGCCATGTTTTTCTTTTTCATGAAGTATAACAACGAGTCCGCCTAAAAGGCTTTCATCTATAAGCTCAACATTTCCAAATATTATATTAACATCAACATTAAACTTTCTTGAAATATGAGATATCAAAGCCTCTCCTACAGAATCCTTTTTATATTTTAATCTTAATATACATTCGCCTTGTTTTAATTCTGTTATATTATGTTTTTCTTCTATAAGTGTATATATTTTAGATACATTTGAAGTTGTATCTATAAAATCCTGAGTGATTTGATTTTGAGGATGAGAAAATACTTCAAATATATTTCCTTCCTCTATCAAACAGCCTTTATTCATAACTGCCACTCTATGACATAACTCTTTTACAACGCCCATCTCATGAGTTATTACAACTATAGTTATTCCAAGTTCTTCATTTAATTTTTTTAATAACTTCAATATAGAAGATGTTGTTTGCGGATCCAAAGCACTTGTAGCTTCATCGCATAAAAGTATTTGCGGATCATTGGCCAAAGCTCTAGCTATTGCAACTCTTTGTTTCTGTCCGCCGCTTAATTGCGAAGGATAAACATAGGCCTTTTCTTTTATATCTACAAGTTCAAGTAAAGACATCACTTTTTTTTCTATTTCTTCTTTTGAAAGTCCTCTGTATCTTAATGGGTATGCAACATTTTTAAATACCGTTCTTGAACCGAATAAGTTAAACTGCTGAAATATCATACCTATTTTTTTTCTTTTTTCTCTAAGCTCTCTAGGTTTTAAAGATGTTAATTCCTCTCCGCCTACATAAACTTTTCCTGATGTAGGTCTTTCTAATAAGTTTATGCATCTTACTAAAGTTGATTTTCCGGCTCCTGAAAAACCTATTATGCCGTATATCTCGCCTTTGTTTATTTTTAAAGATACATTATTAACTGCATTGAGCTGTTTATTTTTAGCAGTTTTAAATATTTTGCTGACATTTTCTAAAACTATCATCTATTATCCTGAAAATTAGATTATAAAATTTATTGAAAATAAAACCCATTTTTTCAATTATATATTTTTAAATATATCTGTCAATACTGATAAAATGTTTAATTAAAAAATACTTATTAATAAATAATTATCAGATTAAAGGCGGTTAAATAAATTGCTAATATAATAAAAACTTGGGCGGGTGCTAACATTTCAATGTTAGTATATAAGAAATAATAAGCAGAAATTTCAAAACAAATGCTAAAAAGAATAAAGGGCGGGGTATGTAAATAAATTTTAAAACTTAATTACATCTATTCCCGCACTTTGAAAATTATAAAGTTATTATCCTTGCTGTATACTCATCTTATTTAATTTATTGCTCAATCTATGTAAGTAATAAGTAATGAATATAAAAACTCCCATTACAGCAACATGATCCATAAAGAAAAATACTGCAGCTTCTTCAGCTTTAGGAACTTTGGCAATTACAAACATATTAATATAAAAACCTCTTTTTATAAAAGAAACTATTCCATATACAGCTATTAGCAAAGCTATCAATATATATATTTGTTTTTTTATATTTATAATTTTTTTACTCATGTTTATAAATATTCCCCAATGCATTCCCAAATGTACAGACATCAATATGAATCCCCAATAGCTGCAAACTATATGCAGTTTTTTATTGAATACTTTGATGCTGCTAAGATTAAGGAATTCTACTAAATCTCTATTAAATAATATTCCGCTTACCACTAATCCAAACATACATATAAAAAGCATAGCATTTATAAATGTATTAAGCGATCTATTTAAATTGTATTTTCCTTTAGGCAGATTTTTATACCAATTAATATTCATTATATTATGAAGTATAAAAAATACAAAAATCAAAAAGCCTAAATATTCATGTATAGTTCGTCCTGTAAAATGATATCCCATCAAAACGAAATAAAGAATTATCATTATTATATCTATAATTATTTTAATCCTATTTCTCATATATAATTTTCCCCCTATTTACAAAATTAGTCAATCATCTCAATTATTAAAATAATATAGCATGCTATTTACTTTATTAGACGAATTACTTTGTTAAAAGTTTCCTATAATTTATTTTTTGTAAAAAAAATTTATATATTTTTTTATTATTTATTATTATGCTTGTAACTTCGCTAGCAATAATAAAAAATCCATAGAAATTAGGAATATAATTTCTATGGACTTATGAGTAAATATGATTGAAAAAACTTAGTATATAAATAAAAATGAAAATTATTTGCTTGGTTTGAAAAAGTTTAATCTCAAAGCATTAGTAACAACAGAAACAGAACTTAAACTCATAGCAAGAGCAGCAAATATAGGATTCAAAAGTAAATCCTTACCCATAATAGCAGTTAAAAATCCTCCTATAGAAGAAGCTATTAAAGGTTCTCTGAATACATGCAAAACTCCTGCCGCAATAGGTATGCCTATTACATTGTAGCAAAAGGCCCAGAATAAATTTTGTTTTATATCCCTCATAGTTGCCTTGCTTAATTCTATAGCAGTTACAACATCATTAGTATTTGATTTTACTAATACTATATCAGCACTTTCAATAGCAACATCGGTACCGCTTCCAATGGCAATACCAACATTAGCCTGAGTTAAAGCAGGTGCATCATTTATACCATCGCCTACCATAGCAACAGTTAAGCCTTGATCCTGAAGTTTTTTTACTTCATTAGATTTTTCTTCAGGTAGCACTTCTGCAAATACAATATCAATACCGGCTTCTTTTGCAACTGAATTAGCTGTGTTTTTGTTATCTCCTGTAATCATTGCAGTTTTTATTCCAAGTTTGTGAAGTCTGTTTATTGCCTCGATACTTTCTTTTTTTAATTTGTCAGCAACTGCTATTATACCTAAAAGTTTATTATCATAAGCAACATACATAGGAGTTTTACCTTCTTTTGAAAGTTTATCCATATATGAATTATAATTTTCTATATTGATATTTTCTTTATTCATTAGTTTGTAATTGCCCATTAAAACTTTTTTGTTATCAATGAATACTTCTATACCAAAACCAGCTATGGCTTTAAAATTTTCTATATTAAGAAGTTTTATATTTTTTTCTTTGGCCTCTCTTACTATAGCTTCGCCTAAAGGGTGTTCGCTTCCATTTTCAGCACTTGCCGCTATCAAAAGAAGTTTGTCTTTATCATCAGAAATAATGTCAGTAACATAAGGCTTACCCTCTGTAAGAGTGCCTGTCTTATCGAACATCACCGCATTTATTTTTCCAGAAACTTCTAAAGCCTCAGCATTTTTAAAAAGTATTCCAAGTTCAGCACCTTTTCCAGTACCAACCATTATTGCTGTAGGTGTCGCAAGCCCTAAAGCACAAGGACAAGCTATAACAAGTACGGATACAAATACGGTTAAAGAAAATACAAAATTATGAAGAGCTATAAACCAAATTATACCGGATATCAAAGCTATAGTTATTACCGCAGGTACAAAGTATGAAGACACAACATCGGCAATATGTGCTATTGGAGCTTTTGAACCCTGAGCATCTTCTACTAATTTTATAATCTGTGCTAATGCAGTGTCAGCTCCTACTTTTTGAGCTTTGAATTTGAAACTTCCTGTTTTATTTATAGAAGCACCAACTACTTTATCCCCTACACTCTTTTCAACTGGTATGCTCTCGCCTGTAAGCATAGATTCATCAACACTGCTGTATCCTTCTATAATTTCACCATCAACAGGAATCTTCTCACCCGGACGAACTAATACTATATCATCAACTTTTACATCTGCAATTTTTATCTCTTTTTCTTCCCCGTCTTTTATTATAGTAGCAGTTTTAGGCTGAAGTCCCATAAGTTTTTTTATTGCCTCACCTGTCTTTCCTTTACTTCTAGCCTCTAAATATTTTCCAAACTGTACTAATGTTATTATAACAGCAGCAGACTCATAATAAAGATTTTCCCCATGAGGATTAAGTCCCATAAATGCTAAAACAGTAGAATAAATACTATAACTGAATGCTGCAGTTGTTCCTATTGCCACAAGCGAGTCCATATTAGGCGAGCCTCTGAAAAGTGCAGGAAAACCTAATGTATAAAATTTATAACCTGATATCATAACAGGTACGCATAAAAATATAGCAACTATAGAAAAAACTTGAGGATTAATATGATGCACCAAAAAACTAGGTATTGGGAATTTAACGAAACTTACCATAGGCGCCATTGATATATAAAACAAAGGTATAGAAAATATTGCTGATACTATAAGTCTTATTTTCTGCTCTTTTATTTCTCTTGCTTTTACTATTGCCGGGTCTTCTTCTTTACCTAAAACCTGATATCCCGCCTTTACTACAACATTCACTATATCATCATACTTAAGCTTTTTTTCATCATAATTGAATACTGCTTTTTCAGTAGCTATATTAACATTGGCATCTTCAATACCTTCTGTTTTTTTCAAGGCTCTTTCTACAGCCCTTGAACATGCAGCACAATGCATGCCTCCTATTTTTAAAGTCATTTTCATATATATAAACCCCTGTATAAAAACATATTTCATTTTACTATTTTTTATAAAATGTTACAATAGTCTAACAATATAATTATAATAAATTTCTAATAAAATTCAAGTAGGGTATATGGGTATATATAAAAAATAAATAAAAAAATAGGCTATATAATAAATATAAAGCCTATTTTAATTAATTTTCTATTATAATTAATTTCTAATAATTTTATCTAATTTATCAGCTGTAACGTAATATTTGTAATTATCACCGTTAAAATGTATTATAACCTGAAAGTCTGTTATAGAATCCTTTCCAAATCTCATTGTTAATGTATAATTGCCTTTATAATCACTTGAATAATATGTATTTTTATTATTATCTAACTTAATATTATCAAAATTAAAAAGACCTCTAGCATGTACGCTAGCTATTTTATCTTCTTCATAAATATCTACATATACCTGTATATCTTCAGGACCTACAGCATGAATTCCATCTAACAACTTAATATTTAATTGTCCTTTTCCGCCGTATTCTACAATACCATTTAATGCCTCAATAGTTGGCTTATCACCATTATTATTTATTCCTGTACCTTCATTATCACTGCCATTATCATTAGAAGAAGTGTTACCTGAATTACTGCTTGTATTTCCTGAATTAGCATTATTTTCTGTGTTTTTTGCTTCATTATTATTTTGAACAGGATTAGCTGGGTTATTATTTGCACATGATACGGCAAATAAAATCATCATTATTATTAAAAATATTTTTGCTTTCATTTCTTATTTCCTTATATTTTCTATGTATTAAATATAACATTTATAAATAAAAAGTGAAAATTTATTTCATATTATATTTTTATGAAGAAATAAAATAATTTACATAATACTTACATTAATTATAAATTATAAAAAAATTATTTATAATTTATAATTAAATTGTAATTTATTTTTACTAAATAATAGAATTGTATATATCACTGTAAAAATACATAAAATATTAGAAAAATAAAAAATGAAATTATTTATACTAAACAAATTATTTATAGCACAAATTATACATTTATATCCAATTATTTATTTTTTAAATAATTATCAAAATATTCTATAGTTTTTTTCAAGCCATCTTCCAATTTATATTCCGGCTTCCAATTAAGTTTTTCTTTAGCCAATGTGATATTAGGCTGTCTTTTTATAGGATCGTTTTTAGGAAGATCTTTGAAAACTATTTCTGATTTTGAATTTGTCATCTCTATAATTTTCTGAGCAAATTCCAACACTGTCATTTCAGCTGGATTTCCCAAATTTACAGGACCTATAAAGTTATCTGCATTCATCATTTTTACAGCACCATCTATCAAATCATCGCAATAACAAAAACTTCTAGTTTGGCTTCCATCTCCGTAAACTGTTATAGGTATATTTTGAAGTGCCTGTATAACAAAATTTGAAACTACTCTGCCGTCATGTTCATTCATTCTAGGACCATAAGTATTAAATATTCTAATTATCTTTATATCTGTTTTATACTCTCTGTAATAATCCATCATCAAAGTTTCAGCACCTCTTTTACCCTCATCATAGCAGCTTCTTATACCATTAGGATTAACATGTCCCCAATAACTTTCATTTTGAGGATGCTCCAAAGGATCTCCGTATACCTCACTAGTTGAAGCATGAAGTATTCTAACATTACAATCTCTTGCTAAATTGAGCATATTGAGTATACCAAAAACGCTTGTCTTAAAAGTATGCACGGGATTTCTTTGATAATGTATAGGAGAAGCAGGACATGCAAAATTATAAATCTCATCACATTCTATATGTATTGGTTCTGTTATATCATGTCTTATGCTTTCGAAATTTTTATTATTCAAAAGATGTTTAATATTTTCTTTACTGCCTGTAAAAAAATTATCTATAGATATTACATAATTTCCTTCATTCAATAATCTTTCACATAAATGAGAACCTAAAAATCCGGCTCCGCCTGTTACAATAATTCTTTTCATTTAAATATCCTTATATATTCTTTATGTATTCATATATATTATAACATATAATTAAATATTTCAATTAAAATTATTAATATATAATTTTAAAACTTTATACTCACATCCCACCCATTTATATTTTATGCCACAAGTTCAAATAATAACTTCATATATCTTTAATGTTCCTCTTGTAAAAGCATACCCGCCCTAGATTTAATTAGATTTACAATTCACTCTGCGCACGGTGAACAGATTATCAAATATAAATAAAATTTGAATTATTAATTGACTTATATTTTTTGCTTAGCTTAGCGTGCGTTGTGTTATATTTAAATTTTAAAACCGCTTGGGTGGGTGTTAACATTTCTTAATAAGCATAAAAGAAAGAAAAAGTGCAATTTCAAAACTAATCCAAAAGCATAAAGGGCGGGATATGTAATTAAAATTTTATATTATAACATATATTAATGACAAAAATTGTCGCTTTTATAAAAAATTACAAAATAATAACTTTAAGTGCATTAAATAAATTCCTTAAGGTTTTTTTTATATTACCGTTAATATTAGCAGTTAATTACTAAAAAAGGAGTTCTTAGTATGACTATCAATAGAATAAATAATAATGTACAGCAAACAGCACAAGTTCAAATGCCTGCTCCTAAAGAAAATATTGCAGCTCAAAATCCTACTAATATACAAAAGATAAGCCAGCAAGGAAGCGGTATGTCTCCTCTTTCAAGCAGATACACTTATGCTATAGGACGTGATGGTAAAAGATACGTTTTGCAGCTTAGAATAGATATATCTTCTGTAAGAGCTTTTAGTTCATTAGCTTAAAATATATTTTTTTGTATTATTTTTATATTATGTAAACATCTATACATTAGAAATATTTTTTGTAAGGATAGTTCTATGCTGAATATTACTGTATAAAAGCTGGAATTTAAATTTCCAGCTTTATAATATTGTATTTAACTAGATTTCTTTACTACTATTCTGTTGCCTTCTACAAGAATAACTTTTAAATTGCTGCCTTTATCTATAAATTCACCTTCACTAACAGCATCGTACTTTTTTCCATCTATGACTATATATCCTGAAGGCCTGAAAAAAGTATCAGCTACTCCTTCTTTGCCCATTAAATCATCATAAGAAACACTTGAATGATATCCTGAAGTATCACTGTCTAATGTAATCTTATCTTTAAAATCTTTTGATTTACTCATAAATCTTGCAATCAATATTATAAGTATGATATCTATTAATAAAGAAATAAATATCACAAAAGAAGCTACAGCTATATTATGTATTCCGAAAGAAATAAATAGTCCGGCTACAATTCCTATTATTCCAAATATACCTGTAATACCAAAACCAGGTATAAGAAATAGCTCAACACAAAGAAGAATAACCCCAAGTATAAATATGGCAGGTGCTAAAAATGTGCTGCTTCCTGAAAAAAACTGAATAAAGAAAAATACAGCAAAAGCTATTATGGCTGTTACGCCTCCGACACCAAACCCCGGAGTTTTTATTTCAATATATATTCCAGCTATTCCTATAGACATCAATATACTTAAAACTAAAGGATTAAGAAGAAATTTTAATACTGAATCATATCCTTCTTCTTCTATATTTACTATTTCAGCATTACTCATATTTTTTAATTCTAATATCTCATTTATAGAATTAGCTTTTTTATCAGCTATATTTATGGCTACTGCCTCATCAGCACTTAATGTAAGCAAAGTTTTATCATCTAAATCTATACCGTCACTTTTCTTAGTTAAAACTATAGTTTCATCAACCATAGCTTCTGCAGCTTTAGCATTCTTTTTTGTAGTTTCTGCAGATGCTCTCATTGCAGCACGCATAGCACTAACCTCTTTTTCTCCTGCCTTTTTAGGTTCATTTCCATTTAAATAAACAGGTGTAGCTGCTCCTATTACACTTCCGTCAGACATATAAATTTCTTTTGCACTCAATGATATCAAAGCCCCAGCAGATAAGGCATTCTTATTAATATAAACCACTACAGGTACATTGCTTTCCATAATATAATTTTTTATAGATAAAGCTGAAGAAAGAAGTCCTCCAGGAGTATCAAGTTCTAATATGATTAAATCTGCTTTTTCATCATTTGCTTCATCTATAGCCTTCTTCAAATATCCGGCATACCATCTGTCTATCTCCTGAAATTCCTGTTTTTTTATAACATAAACTTTACCGTCTTTTGAATATAAATAATTAGAAAAAATAAAAATGCTCAAAAAAAGCATTATCAATATATTATTAAATCTTTTCATTAACCTCACTCTCTTTTTTTAAATTTATATTATTATTTTAGTATAACTTATATTTTTTTCAAGCATAATTATAATCTATAAGACTTTATTCTAATTCCCGCCCTTTTTTCCATAAAGTACAATTTAGAAATTTCTGCTTAATTATTCTTATATGCCAGCACTGAAATTATAACGCCCGCCCAAACTTTATTAAAATTTATAATCTTTTCAACGACGTTTAGAAGACTATCATTTATTGTGTAAATTATAATTAAAAAAACAGCATATATTTTAAGCGTATCACAGCGGCGGTGAGGAAGCAACAAATTTAAAATAATCTTGGGTGGGATGCTATTAAATTATAATTGAGTCATTAAGAAAATTAAAAGTTTGAATTCAGATTTAAACTATAAATATAAAGGGTGGGGAGTGAAAATAAAGCTTTAAAACTTAATTACATACCCCGCCCTTTTTTCTATAAAGTTCAATTTATAAATTTCTGCTTAATTATTCTTATATGCCAGCACTGAAATTATAACGCCCGCCCAAGTTTTATTTATACTGTAGAATTTTTCATGACTGAAGACTTATTATCAATGTACCTGCCACTATAAAAAGCACACCTATAATGATTTTTATATTCAAAGCCTCTTTTAAAAATATTGCCGCTAATATTATGGTAAAAACTATAGAAAGTTTATCTATAACTATTACCTTGTTTACGTTTCCAATCTGTAAAGCCTTGAAATAAAAAAGCCATGATAAACCTGTCGCTATTCCTGATAATACTATAAATATAATAGTCTTTGTATTAAGATTTTTTATAGCATCTATTGTGTCTATAGAATTTACTGAATTTGTATAAAAAACTATAACCCAAGACATTATTAATATTATAATAGTTCTTATGG
This sequence comes from uncultured Brachyspira sp., assembly GCF_944393015.1. GTDB lineage: Bacteria > Spirochaetota > Brachyspiria > Brachyspirales > Brachyspiraceae > Brachyspira. The sequence continues at coordinate 82,645 of NZ_CALXYQ010000004.1, read as the reverse complement.
CAGCTGCTAAATTTGAATTAATTCCAGCTAAACCTATCTTTATAAGTATAGCAGTAAGAGATGCAAATATCGATGATAATAATGCAAAAACAATATCCATAAAAAGCCTTTAATTTTTAATATAGTATTTTTAGTATTATGTTTTTGATTATTAATTATTTTTTGTTCATAATATTTTTATGAAGATAAAGCACATTATCTAAAAGCATAGAAACAGTAACACTTCCAACCCCATTTGGTACAGGAGTAATATAAGAAGCTAACTTTGAAGCCTCCTCAAAATTAACATCTCCTTTTAAAGAACCGTCTTCTAGTACATTTATACCTATATCTATAACTACAGCTCCTTCTTTTATATATTCTCCTGTAATGAATTCAGCCTTTCCTATAGATACGCATAATATATCAGCATTTTTGCAAATCTCTTTTAAATTCTTAGTCTTTGAATGTGCTATTGTTACAGTAGCCGACTTCTGTAAAAGTAAATGAGCTAAAGGCTTTCCAACAATCTCACTTCTGCCTATAACAACAGCATTAGCACCTTCTATATTTATACCAGACTTCTCTATTAAAGCCATAGCACTCTTTGCAGTACATGGAGCTAAATTACTATCGCCTATAAATATTCTTCCCAAATTAACATGAGATATTGCATCAGCATCTTTTTCTATTGAAATGGTTTCATAAACTTTCTTCTTGCTTATATGTTTAGGAAGAGGCATCTGAATCATTATTCCGCTTGTTTCTTTTTCTTTATTTAAATATTCTATTAATGTTAAAAAATCTTTTTCTGTTGTACCTACAGGAAGATTATGCAAAGAACCTATCATTCCCACACTTTCAGCCTGCTTCTTTGCTCTTGTAAAATAAACCTCTGTAGATTTATCATCTTCAAAATATAGAAAATCTATTCTTGGTTTCTTTTCAAGAAGTTCTGTTTCCTTCTTTATTCTCTCTTTTATCTCTTTTGCTAATTCTCTGCCATCTAAAATATTAGACATATAATCTCCTTATAAAAATTTCAATTTGAAATTTTCTTATTATTTTTCATAATAATATAATACCGTAAAATAAAATACAAGTATAGATTTTTTAATATTTATATTGTATATTATTAAACTATGATAAAAAAAATATTCATTATATTTTTTACTATAATAACTATAAGCAGCATATCATTTGCTCAGAAAAAAATAATAATATTTGAAACAGACTATAGTAATAATTATAATTCTTATGCTGTTAAAGATATCATAATAAAAAATTTATTCGTTAATTCTGACTTTCATATAATACCTTATATGCCGTATAAAAAAAATAATTATAAAGAAATAAAATCAAAAATCAAAGAACTCACATTAAATAATAATGCAGATTTATCAATAACTTATGATCTGTTTAAATATAAAAAAGGACTTGTACTTAATTATGTGATATTTGACAGAGAAAAACCTAATGAATGGAAAGAAAAAAATATTTATTCCAAAGAAGAAAATTTCTTTGAGTCTATTAATAAAGTATTGGAGGATATATATTCCTACTCTAAAAAAAATGATAATCTTATAACAAAAGATGAATATGTTTCTCTTATAGGATATTACAGCCAAATAGTAAATAATATTGAAAATAATAATGATGAGAATAAGAAAAAAATTTATGAAATGTTTTTTAATTTCTACAAAGATAATATGTATTTTAATATGGATTATTTACAATACCTCACAGAAAAAGGAAATAAAAATTCTCTTAATGATATGAATATAATAGTAGAAAATATGGAAAAATCTTTAGATAAAAATAATCATTATTATTTATCTGCTTTAGGAGATTTATACTACAGCAAATATAAAATCAATGTTGAAAATGAAGACATAGATATTAGTATAGAAAATTATATAAAAGCAATAAATGCTAAAAATTATAATTACATATATTATAAAAAACTTGCCAACGCTTATATATTAAAAAATGATTATGATAATGCTTCAAAGTCTTATAATGAAGCTATAAAAATTTATGATAAAGATACTGCTTTAATAAAAGATGCTGTTTATCTGCTTAAAAAAGATATGAATCAAAATGGAAATTTAGTAATAGAATATCTGAAAAAGATTATTGATATAAATAAAAATGATGATGAGGCTTTAGAAGAACTAGCAGGTATATATGAAAATTTAGGCGATAAATATAATGCACAAATCTATTACACTAAACTTCTTGAAGCTGTTAATTATAACCTTTATATAATCAATAATGAAAAGCCTAATCCAGTACTATACGATAAATACATAAAAAAACGAAATGAAATAACAAAAAAACTTGATAAATTGAAAATATAATTATGTATACAAAAAAACATATTTATTGTATAATCAAAAAAATACTATAAAGGAATAAAAAATGGAAATTATTAATAGTATAATAACAAATACCAATAATGTAATGTATGGTTATTTATTGTTGGCAGTGTTTTTTGTTATTTCCGTTTTCTTTACTATAAGATTAAAAGGAATACAAATTTCACATTCAATACATGCTTTAAAACTACTATTTTCTAAACATGAAAAAGGAGACGGAGTTTCAGGATTTGTAAGTTTCTGTATAAGTACAGCTTCAAGAGTTGGTACAGGAAATATTACTGGAGTTATGACTGCGGTTTCTGCAGGCGGACCTGGTGCTTTATTCTGGATGTGGATAATGGCAATTTTAGGAGGAAGTTTAGCTTTTTCTGAAAGTACACTCGCTCAGCTTTATAAAGAAAAAGATTCTCAAGGAAAGTTTATAGGAGGAGCTTCTTTCTATATAAAAAGCAGATTAAAAAAACCAATACTAGCAATATTATTTGCTTTATGTATGATATTCACATATACAACTTTTAACGGAGTTCAGGCCAACACAATATCAAATGCCTTATCAAAATATAATGTATCTGTTTATATCACAGCCATTGTTTTAACAGTAATTACAGGAATAATATTATTTAGTAAAAAAAGAGAGACTATAACTCATGCATGTGTATTTATAGTACCTGTTATGGCAATACCTTATATATTGATAGGACTTATTATATTCTTTACCAATTTGCCTTCAGTACCTTTGGCATTTCAAAATATATTTGTGCAGGCATTCAAACCTAGTGCTATTTTCGGAGGTGCTATAGGAATTACAGTTTCAAATGGATTAAAAAGAGGTTTATTCTCAAATGAGGCTGGTATGGGAGGTGCTCCTCATGCTGCTGCAGCTGCTCATACTTCTCACCCTTGCAAACAAGGTTTAATACAGATGTTTTCAGTATTTACTGATACTATATTGATATGTTCTATTTCAGGATTCATACTTCTATTATCTCCGGAAGCTATGAATGAAGTTAAAAATATGGAAGGTATTAATTTATTCCAATATGCTATGGAATCACATTTGGGAGGTTTCGGTTCTATATTTATTACAGTATGTATACTATTCTTCTCTTACAGTTCTATATTAGGAAATTTCTTCTATATAAAGACTGGTGCTGCTGCTGTGAAAGATAATTTTGTAGCCTATATAATAGTAGGACTTATGACTATAGTAATGGTGTTTGCCGGATCATTGGCTGAGTTCAAAACTATATGGGGAGCAGGCGATATGTTTATGGGCTTTATGGCTTTATTAAACATCATAGTTATGGTAATACTTAATAAGCCTGTGTACTTACTCACTAAACATTATGTGAGTCAATTAAAAGAACATAAAGAGCCTACATTCCATAAAAACCTCATAGAAGAATTAAAAACAGATGATGCTATCACTCAATGGGATGATAAAAACAATTAAAAAAAATTAATCTAATAAAAAATAATAAGGGCTTACACTTGATTCAAAGTGAAGCCCTTTATTTTTAATAATGATAAAAATCATTCTTTATCTTTTATTTCATCTACTTTTATTTTACTCAAGTTTAAAATAGGCAAATCTATAGGAGGAAGCTTAGCCATAACAGAAATTTGTGCAACTATTGGTCTTAAATATGAATAAAGTATAGAAGCTAAATTTGGAAATAACTTTTCATCCAATTCATTTTCATAATCAAATAAACCGATTACATGTGCCTGAATAGCACCAATATTTATTTTATTATTATCATCATCTTCTTGCAAAAGTTTCAGCTGTATACCAAAATTAAACTGTATTGAAGTATTTTCTGATTTTATTTTTTGATATGATGCATTAAAGCCTAGATCTAACCCCATACTTTCTTTGTCTATAAGATTATTCTTTTGTATAAAATTTAACTGAGCAAGTTTTATTGATCTTACAGAAACAGAAGATTTTTTAGGCTGCTGTAACTCTTCCATTTAAATCCCTTATATTACTTAATATATAGTCTTTTTTATCAAACTCTATATGAACATTATTAGATTTTGTTTCTATATAATATTCAGAATTATTAATATCTTTATTCATAGAAAAAGAATCATTTTCAAGATAAAATATACTAGATATATCGTTTACCTCATAATATAATTTTTCACGATGTTTAAAAAATATATATGTTAAATCTTTGCATAAACCATTTTTTATATCATCTTCAAAATCTTGATAATCTATATAATAATCATATATATATCCATATAATACATTTTTATTTAATTTTGTTAAATATTTTTGTTTTAAAAAATTAAATATATCATCTATTTTATTAAGATTTCCAAAATAAAAATCCTTATCCAAAAAATATATAATATAAAAATTTCTGTTTTCAATTATTTTAATATTACTGTTTAATTTTAAAAATTCTTTTACATATTTATTCAAAATAAGTAATGTTCTATTTAACATTTAGTACCCCCAAAATTCTACTATAAAAATTATTAGCTTTAACAACTCTGCTTCTATTGCAATATGTAGGATGATACTCATAACTCTCTCTCAATTCAGCAAAATTCTCTCCACATGTTTGAATAGTATTTTTATTTTCATTTATAGGAAATTGATTTATGTTATTTGCTAATTCTTCCCATAAAGAAGGTTTATGCTTATTTTTTTTAACATTTATATAAGTTTTATGCTTTAAACACTCTAAATCACATATATTATTTTTATAAAAATCACAAGTATTTCTTTTAATGCATTTACTAACATAATTAAAATTATTTATTAAATAATCTTTAGCTATTAAATATACACCATAATATAATCTACCAATAATAATATGGTTTATATCTTCAAAATTTAAATTACTATTTATATTTTTTACTATATTATTTGAATTTTTATATAGATAGTTAGCCATACCTATATTTACTTCGCCTCTTCTTTTCATAAAAAGATATCCTATAATAGTGATAATCGGCAAAAAATATATATACAATATAATAAATATAAGTATATATAAGTTATAGTATAACTATATTGATAAAATTGTCAAGGAATTAAAGTATACTTTTATGTAAAAAACTATTTATTTAGGCATAAATAACAAAAACCCCAAGCATTATATAATAACGCTTGGGGAAAAACTATGATTAGAATATATTAATTAAAAGTTGACATCATTTCCATAGTAAGCTGCTTCTAATACTTTTTTCATATTAGAAACGTCAGTCTCTCTTGGGTTAGAGCCTGTACAAGGATCAGCAACGGCATTCTTAGCTATATCATCACATTTTTGTTTGAAGTGATCTTCAGTTACGCCGTTGTCTTTATAAGTTTGTTTTATTCCTAATTTACTATTCAATTCTTTAACTTTATTTACTAAAGAAGCTGTAAGCTCTTCATTAGTATTTCCAGAAAGTTTAAGCATTCTAGCTATATCAGCAAATCTGTCGGCACAAACTTTTGAATTATATTGAATAACATAAGGAAGAAGTATAGCATTGCATCTTCCATGAGTAATGTGGAATTCAGCACCTGTTTTATGAGCTAAGCTGTGAACTATACCAAGTAAAGCATTAGAGAAAGCCATACCAGCTAAACATTGAGCAACATGAAGTTTTGCTCTGCCCTCTTTATCGCCTTTCACTGCTTTTTCTATATTATGAACAATCATATCAATTGCTTTCATAGCCAAAGCATCTGTTATATCAGTTCTAAGTCCTGCAACATAAGCCTCTATAGAGTGAGTAAGTGCATCCATACCAGTATCAGCAGAAACTGTCTCAGGCATTGTCATAGGTATTGAATAATCAAGTATAGCAATGTCTGGAGTAATCTCAAAATCTGCTAATGGATATTTAATGTTTGTTGAATAATCAGTTATAACTGAGAAAGCAGTAACCTCTGAAGCTGTACCGCTTGTAGAAGGAATTGCTGCAAATATTGCTTTCTTTCTAAGTTTAGGCATAGTAAAAGGAGTTTTAATATCATCGAATTTCTTCTCAGGATATTCATAAAAGACCCACATAGCTTTAGCAGCATCAAGTGCAGAACCTCCTCCCAATGCAACTATTACATCAGGATTAAATTCTCTCATAGCTTCAGCACCTCTATAAACTGTTTCTATAGAAGGGTCTGGTTCCACTCCGTCAAATATCTTAACTTCTAAACCAGTATCTTTTAATATTTTTTCGCATTTATCAAGGAATCCTCCTCTTTTCATAGAAGAACCGCCTGTAACGATTATAGCTTTTTTGTAACCTTTTAAATTCTTTAATTCCTCCATAGCATTATCGCCGTAGTATAAATCTCTTGGAATTGTAAATCTTGACATTCTTTAATCTCCTGCAATATCTCTTTATTGTTCTTTATTATAACATTTATAGAATTTTTGTCAATTATATTATAATAAATTGTTTAAATTTTATGATAAAAAAGTATAATAAAGTAAAATATTTTTATAAAACTATGTAAATATGAATAAATTTTATGTAATTGGTTACAATTTTTATTAAAATAATATAATATAAAGTGTTAAATTTTAATATATAAAAAATATTTATAGGTTAAAATAGGAAAAACACTTGGACCAATGCTGTAATTTCTAATTAAGCAATAAGAAAGTAAAAAACATATATTTAAAATTAAGTGAAAAATATAAATGGTTGCAAATGTAATTGGGTTTTAAACTTTATTTATATCTCCACTTTATTTATTATATTTTAATTTTGCGTATTAGTTCATATACTATATATTTTTAGAGTCATTAAATTTATTCAACAATAAAAAATTTTAACATATAATATTATTGAAATTTTTATTTTATATATCTTTTATACTTTATATTGAAATTATCTATCATAATTTTTTAATGGAATGCTAAAGACAAATTATCAATTAATTTATTATTCTTAATTATCTTAGAATCATTTTGATTAATTAGTATTTTAATATATTTTATACTTTAATTTCGAAAACTTTGAGTTTATAGTATTTTCTATATTCACTAAATAAAACTATTATAATGACATATAGCTATATTAAATTCTTTCATATATACATTATTACAATTAATTATATGATTTGCTGTATTACAAAATTACTCTCTGGAGAAGTTTTGATATATAAATTTAAAAGGTATATAAATCTTACCATTTTCAGCATAGTCATTCCATAAACCCTGTGGAGGAGGTTTTAATTTCTTAGCATACTCAATAGCTTTTGAGCATGAATTATCCAAACTAGTTTGACCATTTATAGATGTTTTCAAGAATTTTTCAAACTCTATATTTCCTTCTTCATCTATAGAAAGCAATACCTCAACTTCATCGGTTCTTATAAGTCCTAAATAATGAGCTTGATTAGGAATAGTAAGATACCAAGAATCTCTTATAGAACCAACTAATGCATAGAAATACCAAAAATATTCCTGAGCCTTAGTACCAAGCTGCATACTTCCTGTTTCGCTTGAAAATACAACTGCCCTATCAGCACCTTCTTCAAATGATGCAGGTATTTTAGTATCACCTTTTATTCCCGGATTTTTAGGTTTATAAGTTTCTACTTTATCTCTGGATATTTCATTTCCTAATTCTTTTTTTTCTTTAGGCTGAATTTGATTATTATTAGGCTTTATATTTTCAGTAGGTCTTCTTTCTATTATAGGGCTATTGGCTCCATCTCCTAAGAAAGAAAAAACAGAAGTATCAGAAAATACTTTTGAAGGCTTAACATCTGTTTGACCTTTTGATCTCAATGTTTTATCGGATGCAAAAGGAGTATCTTCTTTACTTTCTTCCTCATCTACTTCAGGAGTTTCTACCAAAAACATATAGTTATCTTTCTTATATCTTTCTTCTGCTTCCTTTTTAGCTTTCTCATAAGCAAATACTTCCTGCATTATAGAAGTATTTATAAAGCTGAATAAAAATATATGCAGTATAAAAGATACTATAACAGAAAATAGTATATCTTTTCTTTTTATCAATTTCTTTTTTATATTAGAAATATTTTCTTTTATATTCATAAGATTAATTTTATATTTAATTAATATATTTTACAAGTTTTAAAACATATTAAAGGCTTTAAAATAAAATATTATTTTTAAAATTATTAGACGCTAAATATCGTAATTGATAAGAATTTATTTAAATATAAAAAATGTTTCACATGAAACATTTTATATACTAAAGCATTAATTATTAATATAGATTCATTAGCTTTCAGATATAATTTTATTAATTAAATAAATTTTATTTAGCCCGCCCTCCCACCCCAAATATAACGCACGATTTACTTAATTTAAATTTAAGGCGAATATATAAAAACAATTCAATATATTATTAACCTGCTAACCGTGCGATAAAATGTTTCACATGAAACTTTTTATTCTATAATAATATAACCATTTAAAAAATTAATATAATGAGGAAATATCCCATAAATAAAATGTATTATTAAAAAATTGGCTAATTATAGTTGATTATTATAATAGTACATTTTTCGGCGGTAAAAAGAACAAAAAATTATAATTATCCTAATCAACACTAATTATTAATATATTAGTTTTGAAACAAGTCTAATATTTTAAAAATATTATATTAATTATTAGTTTCACGTGAAAACTTTAGTATTTTAATAATTTATTTAAGATAGTAGAAAATATTAAATAATTTTAGTATTTATAAAAACTCATAACTTTGCAAATATACATTGTATACATTTAATAGTATTGAATATACTAAAAATTTTATAGTTTGTCAAAAACACAATTTTGAATTTAAGTTATTTGTATGGACTAACCCTGCGAAGCACACAGTCATGCTTCTCTGCGTAATTTGCAACACCCAATTTCTTTTGCTGTAGGTAAAGCACCTACTCAGAGAATAACGTTTGACTCGCTGAAATAAGCCTGTGATGTACACACAAACTTTGATGAAGTACTTAGAATGAGTGCAGCAAAAAGTTGATAATACATTTATAAAAATATAGTTTTTTAACTATATACTAGTTTAAAAATGTTTCATGTGAAACATTTTTGATTCAGTATTATTGTGTTAATGAAAAGTTTAATATATAATAAAAATAAATATAATACTGGAGAATTACTATTAAAAAGAATAATAAAGAAATCATCAATAATAATGATTTTAAAAGTGATGAAGAGTTTATAGAAGAAATAACAAATAATGATAATAATAAAAATGCTGTTGAAAATGGCGTTATATATGTAGTTGCTACTCCTATAGGAAATATGGAAGATATAACTATAAGAGCTTTGAAAATTCTTAGAAATGTTGATTTTATATTGGCTGAAGATACTAGAGTGGCTTTGAAACTTCTAAACTTTTATAATATTAAAAATAAATTATTTTCTTATCATAGCCATTCATCTGAATATAGAATAAATGAATATATAAATGAAATATTAAATGGAAACTCCGCTGCTATAGTAAGCGATGCAGGCACACCTTGCATAAGCGATCCTGGAGTTAGCATCATAAAATTGGCTATAGAAAAAAATATAAAAATAGTACCTGTAGGCGGAATATCTGCATTCACTTCCCTACTCTCTGTTTCTGGAATTTCAGGAAATACCTTGTTCGTTGGATTTCTTTCTAATAAATCAGGTAAAAGAAGAAATCAATTAAAAGACTTGTATAATAATCAAAAAACAATAATAGTAATATATGAATCTGTATACAGAGTAAAAGAATGCATAGAAGATATTGTTAACATATTTGGAGAAAAAACGGATATTGTTATCGGAAGAGAAATAACTAAACAGTTCGAGCAAATAATAAGATCAGAGGCTAAAAATATCCTTGATTTTTTTACAGATGGTAGTATACTAACTAAAGGTGAATTTTGTATTATAATTGATAATAGAAAATCTAAAGTATGCGGGGCTAATGCCGAAAATAATTCATGTAAGGAGTCAGACTATGACAATTGATAAAATAGGCGGCACATCAAATATACAACAGAAATCTAACATTAAGTATAATGAAAAAGTTTCTAAAATGGGTTCAGATAGAATAGAAATTTCTAATGAATCAAGATTAGCTTTGCAAAATGAAAAGTTAGTAAACATTATCAAAGAAGCTCCTGATGTGAGAGAAGAAAAGATAGCCGAAGCTAAAAAAAGATTAGAATTATATATGCAAGATGGTGCCCTAAGAGAAGAGGTTCTAAACTCTTTGGCTAATTCTATAATAGATTCTATGCCTATAGAATAATAAGACTCTTTTATAATTTAATTATTTCAATATTCTAATCTTAAAAATAGTAAGAATAAAAAAACTTACTATTTTTTAAAAAACTAGTTATCATAAGCAAGTAATTATATACATAATCAATTCTTAGAAAACTTATTAACCAATTCTACCCTATTTTTCACGCCTGATTTTTCATATATATTAGCAACATGATTATTTACTGTATTTAGGGATATACTAAGTATTAATGATACTTCCTTATTAGTTTTGCCGTCAAGAAGATATGATAATATTTCTTTTTCTCTTCTAGTTAAATTTACATCTATTTCTTTTGAAGATTCATTTTCTGTTTTGATATCATCTTTTATATTGTTATCATTATTTAAATTATTAGGATTAGACATTTTATTATTAACTATATTAATGAAATACCAAGACAAATAGCCAAGCATTACTAGATTCCACCATATATAAAACAATACCAATGTTATGTCCATAGAGCCTATATCAGCTGCTTCTACTCTATAAATTATGAGCTGATATATAAGAACCGGATATATTACTATAGTTATAAGTCCTAGTATCTTAACTATTAATTTCATCGTTTTATCTTCTATATTTTTATAGTTTACAGCTCCTATTATAAATATTACTATTATAGAAATATAGAAGATAATACTGCTTATTATATACATATCAAATTTTATCAATATTCCCAATATGCCTAAAATAAAATGAATTATAGATATTGTAATATAGGCTATATTTTGTTTGAAACTCCATTTTATATTGAGAAATCTATATAAAAATGCCGGTATGAAATAAAGCATTAATGACATAGCTATAGAGAAACTAAAGAAATATAAAGTATTAAATATATTGTTAGACATGAAATACGGGACCGTTAAAAAACTTAGAAGTTTTACAGCCCTTATTAAAAGAAGAAAAGCAAAAGTAAATAAAAATATTATATAATATTTAAGCCATGCAACTCTTTCTATTATATAATAGATAATAGAAAAAAGTATTGTAGAAAAACCTATTATAAAAGCAAATAAATAGGCAATTAAAAGAATATATCCTAATACATAATTCATAACTTATTCTTAGCTGGAAGTATTATATTAATCCTTTGTTCATTTTTTAAAGATTCAAGCCATATATTACCATAATGTTCTCTTATTATTCTATAGGCTGTATATAAATATAGATTATTAAAATTGAAATTATCATAAGATATTAATGGCGTTTTAAATAGCATTCTTTTTATATCATCAGGTATATTATCGCATTCGAAAGTTATAGATATATCTATACATTCTTCATTTAAATCAAGTATTTTCTCATCCTTTTCGCTTATATTATCAACGCCGTTCATTAATAAAAACTCTTTATCTTTACCATAATTTATCAAACTATAAGATATATTCATAGATGTATTTACTTTTATTAAACTATATATAAAAGAAAATATATTAAGAATACTTCTCTTTATTTTATCCCTGTCCATTAAAACTATGCATTCTGTTAGTATTTTATCATCCAGCTTTATTTTAGTCCTTTTAGATTTAAATAAATCGAATACGCTGTCCAAAGCTTCATTTATAATAACTGATATATTTTCAAAATTCATATTAAGTTTAAAAGAGTCAGAATTTATATCATTAAAGTCGCTTAAAGATTCCATAGTTCTATTTATTAGAAAAGATTGTCTTACTATTGTGGCTCTTGATTCACTGCAGTAATTATTGGCACATCTTTCTAAATCTATATATTTAGTTATTATACTATTGTAATTTTGAACATCATAAATTATGTTTGAGATTAAATCTTTTAACTTACTATTAATATAAAAATTCTGTTTCATAGTACTATCCAGAATAAACATAATATTTTAGATTATTATAACATAAAATTATTAAAAATGCTAATTATAGATTATGAATTCAAATTTTGAATTCATATTCAAAATTCATATACTAAATTTTATATTGAAATTTATACAGTATTTTTTATTCAAATTTATCAACATTATCAACAAGTTATTAACATTACTAAAATAATTGAATTCATTATATTTTATATATTAAAATTCAAATTTTGAAGTATATTCTAATTTGTATTATATAATAATATTATATATTTAAATTTTTAAATAAATTTTTTATTATTATTAAGCTGTTGATATGTTGATAACTTTTTGCATATAAGAAGAAATTAAAAAAATGGTATAAATATGATGTTGATAACTATGTTGATATTAACGAATATAGAAATATTCAAAAATAATAAATTTTACTTTGAAATTCAAATTTTTCATAAAATATAAATTTGTTTGCAATGTTAATATTTTTTCATCATTTATTAACATCTTATCAACTAATTTTATTTTAACTTCCCTACTCTTCTGTATGATAGTAAAATTTTTCCAAAAGACTATTAAATATATATGCTTATACTATAGATCAATTTAGTTTATACTAAAAATTTTTAAGTTTGTCATTTTTTTAGTCAACTTTTTCCCACCGCAAAAAGTTGCAAAAAGTGCAAGTATAAAATTAGTATTAAATCATACTAAAATTGTCTTATATGGTAAGATAACCTATTAAATGAAATCCTATATGTAGCCTTTTTGCTTCTTTGTGGCAACAAAAGAAGTGGGGTGTGGGGCAAAGCCCCAGATATTAAAAACAAAATATGACTTTATTTTTTGACAAACTATAATTGTTTAGGTATATACTAAAAATTTTTAAGTTTGTCATTTTTTTAGTCAACTTTTTCCCGCCGCAAAAAGTTGCAAAAAGTGCAAGTATAAAATTAGTACTAAATAATACTAAAATTGTCTTACAAGTAAAATAATTTATTACATTTAAGTTCAAATATAGTCTTTCCGTACGATATTGCAAATCATTATGGATAGCCAACTATATATGCGGCTGATTACTTATTATTGTACAAGTATATAGTTTTATATTATTTATAAGTTATAATTTTTATCATATAGAATTATTTTAAAAACAATGCTTTAAAACATAATGTTTATGCCGTTAATAATGGTGATCAAAATAATTTGTAAATACCTTTGAAATTGTACTTGCAGAAGTTATAATCTTTGATATACTTTATATCTAAAAAATATTTTTAATTTTTACGGAGAGCATATGCTTAAAAAAATTATTTCAAATATCCTAAAAGAAGCTTTAAAAGAATATTTAAAAGATACTGATGTAAAAGATATAGAATCTTATATAGAAATAGGATATGCAGTAGATGATAAGTTTGGCGATTATGCTTGTCCTGTTGCTATGAGGCTTGCTAAAGTTTTAAAGAAAAACCCGCTTGAAATAGCAAACTCTATAACAGAGAAAATAGATAAAAAATATTTTGACAAGATAGAAGTTGCAAAACCCGGATTCATCAATTTAACATTATCATACAATTATATAAATGAATGTATAAATGATCTTATAAGCAATGATGATTATGGAAAAAATACAGTTGAAGATAAAAAGAAAATATTAGTAGAATATGTTAGTGCGAATCCTACAGGACCGCTTCATATAGGGCATGGAAGATGGGCTGCTATTGGAAGTGCATTATCTAATATACTTAAATATGCAGGACATGAAGTTTATCAGGAGTTTTATGTTAATGATGCTGGGGAACAGATAACTAAATTAAATGAAAGTGTTAAAGCAGTTAAAGAAGGCAGAGAGATTCCTGAAGATGGTTATCATGGCGAATATATAAAAGATGTTGCCAAACAAGACGGAGTACCTAAAGATATTATACTAGAGAGTCAGAAAAAACTATTAGAGAGATTCGGTACTCATATGGACAATTATGCTTCCGAATTAAAGATACGTGAGGGCGGAGAGTTAGAAAAGACTATGGACTTTCTTGACAAGGAAGGACTTTTATTTGAAGAGGATAATGCTGTTTGGTTTAAAAGCACTAAATACGGCGATGATAAAGACAGAGTTGTTAAAAAAAGCAATGGTACATATACCTACTTCGCTCCAGACATTACATATCATAAAAATAAAATCGACAGAGGATATCATTATTTAATAGATATATTAGGTGCTGATCATCATGGTTATGTGCCTAGAATCACTGCTGCTGTTAGGGCTGTCAGTAAAGATACAGCTTCTTTGAAGGTTATACTTGGTCAATTAGTTCGTCTTTACAGGGGAAATGAACTTGTAAGGATGAGTAAAAGAACTGGGGATATGATTAGTCTTGAAGATGTTATTGATGAGATAGGAGTTGATCCTACAAGATACTTCCTACTTATGCGTTCATATTCTAGTTCATTAGATTTTGATTTAGAGCTTGCTAAGAAGAAAGACAATGATAATCCTGTTTATTATGTTCAATATGCTTATGCTAGAATTTGTAATATATTCTTTAAGCTTGAAGAAAAAAATATGTCTTATGATGATAATAAGGCTTTTGATATTTCAAAAATCGCTAATGAAAGTTCTTTAAAACTTGCTAAAATGATATTGAGATTCCCTGATGAAATATATGAGGCTGCCAAATCTTTAGAAGTTTATACTCTAATTAATTATACTTATGAAATAGCCGGTGCATTGCATAGATTCTATTATGATAATATTGTACTAGAAGAAAATGCAGAGATAAGGCAGGAAAGACTTACTCTTATTAAAGCGGTTAAAAAAATACTTGGGCTATGCTTCGACATAATAGGAATATCCAAAGTAGAGAGAATGTGGTCTGAAGAATAATTTTAATTAAAAATTATTTTCTTAACGCACGGTTAGTAAAACTATTATTTATAGTCTAAATTGTAACTCTAAATAAATCTATATTCTAAATTTTATTCTACGTGCGGGTATATTCGCTTTAAATATAAAAAATACCTGGGTGGGCAGCTAATAAATTCTAATTATATTATTAAAAGAAATTAAAGTTAATATTAATAATAAAACTATAAATATAAAGGGCGGGCAAATGTAATTAAGTTTTAAAACTTTATTCTCACTCCCCCACCCTTTTAATTTTTAAATTTTTTAAGTTATTTTTATACTGTTTTTCTTTTAAAACTTTTTCTGTTATTATAACACCCACCCAAGCTTTATTTAAAATTATTGTTTATATACCGCACGATTAATGCTGATATTATTATTAATTTATTTATAATGAAAATAAAACTAGATATTATAGTCTTTATACCGTGCGTTAATTATAATATTTTTTAATAAATAAAAGTAAATAATTTTATACAATTCCTTGATTTTTTAACTAAAATATTATAGCCTATTATTAGGAATAAAATATAGGGGTGATCGCGATGGGTAAAAAACTTCCTCTAATCATTTTAAGCAGTACAATAATCACAGTATCAGCAGCTTTAATAGTATTAAAAAGAAGAAACAGTAAAGGTGAATTTTTTATCAAAAGCTATGACGGAAAGTTTGCTTTGATATTTAATAATGAATGGAAATTATCTAAAGTAAAAAATGAGCTTAATGAAAATTCTAATTTAGAAGCTATAAATAATAAAAATGGTGTATGTTTTATAATGTTCTCTAAATCTAAAGAGGATTTAAATAATATAAGCTTGGAAGAATATAATACAAATATTTTACATGGTATAAACGGAGAAAATATTATATCTTCTAATAAAATAAAAGTTAATAATAAAGAAATGTATATAACAGAATTTGATTCATATTATGAAAATACATTAGTTCATTATCTTTTATATACATTGGAAACAGAGAATTATTATCATCAAGTTATGGTTGCTTTAATAAAAAATGATAATAAAAAACAATTTAAACAGATTAATAATATTTTATCTACAATAAGAGAGTTATAATATAAACTTTAAATGAAAAAGATAATATTAATATTTTTCTTAAGTATTTATACAATAGCTGTAGCCGAACAGAAAATATTTGTATCTACCAAATTAAAAGGTAATGATTTAAGAAAAGAGATTCTTAAATGGGTAAAGAATGAAGCTGGAAATAATAAATTCAGCAGCTATGATAATGGACTTGTTTATTTATTCTTTGTGTCTAATAATGTAATAAATAACAATTCATTATGTTTTGATATAAACTTTCATTTAGAATATGATAAATTTATCGTTAACTTTTCTAATACTAAACTTTTAAATAATAGTACAGGAGATACTAAAGATTTAAAATTCAGCACTTGGGATACTCTCACCAATAGCGGCTGGTTCAAAGAATACAATGATATAATATCAAATATTATAGATGAACTAGAAAGTATAGTAAGCTGATTAAATATCTATACCTAAAAACTGCTTAACTAAAAGCCCTATTAAAAAACTTATTCCTGCAACTGTTAAACTAATTCCAGCCATCTCAATAAATCTTTTTTTGAAAGGTAAACTCTTAGCAACAGATATATAATAAGTGAAGAAAAATATTATAAATACAACTATACAAAGCATGGTAATTAAAGCGTATAAATAATGATTGCTTGGAAAAATAAGATAAGGCAATATTAAAAGTGTTACAGTTATTAAATACATTATCCCTGTGTATGAACATGATTTAAAAGCATTTTTATCACCTTCAGCTTTAGCAGATAAATACTCAGAAGAAGCCATAGATAATGTAGCTGATATTCCTGTTATGATTCCTGATAATGCAACTAATTTATTATTTTGTAAAGCAAAACTTAAACCTGCTAATGTACCGCTTATTTCTACTAGGGCATCGCTTAAACCCAAAACCATAGAACCTGCATATTTCAGCCTGTCTTCATCTAGTATTGATATGAGTTTGTTTTCATGCTCATCTTCATCAAAAGCTATCTTTTTAGCATCAGGAACTTCGGAAACTATTTTTGAGTATATATTCTCGGCGTTCTTCTCCCCTCCTTCCATTATCTTTATTACAAATGTATATCCTAATATAAAACTCAATATAAAATATTTTAATACTTTTAATCTTTGAGGCTTTAATTTTTTATTGGTGTATTTTTCTAGTATTTTTGAATGAGCATATTCTTCTTTTGCAATGTTTTCTAATACTTTTCTATCATCTTCTTTTTTTACGAACTTAATAAGATTCAAATAAACAGCATGCTCAGTAACCTCATTTTGCTGCATCTCTAATAAAAGCTTCATAGTGTTTTTAGAAATATTATTATCCATTTTCATTTCCAATAAAATATTTTATTATTATATTATATTATAAAATAAAAATATAGTATATAGTAATAAATTAATTTTTAATATAAATCTTATTTTTATAAAAGTAAACTAATAATGCAGCAAATATTGTAAGTGCCATTCCTATTATAGAATAAATATCCACTCTTTCTTTGAATAAAAATACGCTGAAAATATATGAGAATATTACACCAGTATAATTATATATACTTACAGCAGAAACAGGAGCTTTTTTATATGCTATAGTTAAAAAGAATTGTCCGAATCCTGCGAATATTCCTATAAGCAAAAGTAATAACACTTCAAATAAATTAGGAATTACAAAACTCTTCACGAAGAATAATGAGAATATACATGAAAACAAAGAAAAATAAAATATTATTAATGAGTTGCTTTCTTTTCCTTTTAGAGAGCCTATTATAGCATAGGAAATACCTGCGAACATAGCAGCAGATAAAGCGATAATAGCTGGAAAAACATTTGAATTCATAGTCGGCTTTATTATAAATATAGAGCCTATTGCAGCAATTATCATTCCAAGCCATTGCATTTTTAAAACTTTTTCTTTGATCAAAATAAAAGCAAAAAAACTAGACCAGAAAGGGGAGGTTTTTTGAAGCACCGAAGCATCGGCAAGCACCATATTATTAGTTGCATAAAAATAGCATATAATACCTAAATATCCTGAAACACTTCTGCATACTATTGATAAAATATTGCTTTTATTTGGAAAAGGTCTTTCTTTATCTCTAATCATAACAAAGGCACTTATAAATAATGTTATAAAGTTACGGGCAAAAACCTGTTCCATTACTGGTATATTAGAGCCTGAAATTTTTACCGCTATTTCCATTATACTAAATGAAAGGGCAGAAAATATTATAAATAAAGAACCTAATTTTATATTATTATTTGAATCGTTAATCATAGCATTTAATATTATATTAAAATAGTCTAAAAATCAATGATTATATATTAGCAGTTTTATAAGATTTTATCTTTCAAAGCTAAATAAAAATATAAAAGGGTAGGGTAGTTAAATAATTAAATAAGGTTTTAAAATTTAATTACATTTCCCCGCCCTTTATATTTTCTAATTATTTTGCAATTTTAGTTTTTAATTTTTTTTATTACTTAATTAGAATTTATAGCACCCGCCCAAGATTTATTTATTTTTTTATTAACTTACCGCACGCATAGTTATATTTTTGATTATGTGAAAATTAAAAAAATAATAGTATGGTTAATAATATAAAGTCTGCTTACCGTGCGTTTTATTAATTTGAAATTTGTACAGACTATATAAAGTAACAGTATTTATTCTTTTAATAACTCTAATTTATATTATTAATATGACTCTATTTTTTATTTAATAAATTTTGTAAATTTACGATACTCTAATATAAGAATTATATACTTTGAAGACGTAATTAATTATGAATGAAAATATTTTAGTAGTAGAGCATAGAGCAGACCTTTTAGACAGGTTTGTCGATCTATTAAGAGAAAGACATTATAATCCTATAGCAACTAAATCCAGAGCCCAAGCAGTTAATATTTCCAATGAAAGTACATTAGATTTGATACTTTTGGATGCGGATATTGGGGACTCTCAAGGTTTACAGCTTCTTGATACTTTCAAAAATCAGGAATCAACTAAAGGAACACCTGTAATTCTTTTAAGTACTCCTTATAGAAAAATGGAATTTATAGAGGAAGCTATAAATTTAGGAATTGATGGGCTTATATTTATACCTTTTGATGAGATGGAGCTCATTGTAAGGGTTAATAGCTGTTTAAAGTATAGAAAATTATATGTGGAACATCAGAAGCTAATTAAACAGGCAGATTATTTACAGAATTCTTTAGCTGATATGACAGAAGTTTCTAATAGAAATTATCAGTCGTATAAAGATGCACAGAAAAAATATGATGATATATTGAATGTAGATTTGGAAACAGGTCTTTGGAATAAAAAAGAGTTTTATGAACAGTTTTCAAGGCTTCTTTATGAAACAGTAAGGCATGAAGAAACTATAGTGCTTGCATGTTTTTCTATAGATGGGCTTGATAGTATCATAAGCGAGTATGGAATAATTGCAGCCGAAGAAATAATGCTTAAATTCACAGAAGTTCTTAGAAGGACAACTAGAAGGGAAGACATTTTAGCTAGATTTGATAATAATGAGTTTATGGTTGCTTTCAATAGAATGAATATAAGATTATATGATAAAAAGCTTGAAGAGATAAGAAGCTTTGTTGATAAGAATGAGCTTGAATATAATGGTATTATAATTAAGTATACAATATCAGCCGGCATATCATATACAGCATATAAAAAGAATTATCATATAGAAGGCATGGAGAAAGAAATAGCACCCGTATTATTAGCTCTCCATAATGCTAAAAGACGCGGATTTGCTAGTTTATTTGTACATCCTACTTTGATAAAGAAATAATATTTAAAGGCATTATATGATAATCAATCTCGATAAAAATAATTCTGAAAGTATAGAGTATGCAGCCAATGAAGTTATAAAAGTTATTAATGGTGGCGGAATAGTTGTATCCCCAACAGATACGGTTTATGGAATGCTTGCAGATGCTTTCAATACTGATGCTATAAATAGAATATATACTATAAAAGATAGA
Organism: uncultured Brachyspira sp.; assembly: GCF_944393015.1. Classification (GTDB taxonomy): domain Bacteria; phylum Spirochaetota; class Brachyspiria; order Brachyspirales; family Brachyspiraceae; genus Brachyspira. The sequence continues at coordinate 62,242 of NZ_CALXYQ010000004.1, read as the reverse complement.
GAGAAGAATAAGCCTCTTTTAATATTATCAAAAGATTTAGAAAGCGTAAAAAAATTTTCTAATAAAGAAGTTCCTGATATAATAAAAAAGAATATACCGGGAGAATTAACTTTCATTGTTCCTCTTTTAGAAGAGTTAAAAAATAGATTCACATATTTAAAAGACACTGTAGCCTTAAGAATACCGAATGATAAATATATGCAGCTTATATTAAAAGGCACTAATCCTTTGGTAGCTCCTTCAGCCAATCCAAGCGGTTATGGAGTTATACTTGACGGCAATGAATTAGCAGAGCTTTACAAAGACAAAGCTGATTTAATAGTTAATGCCGGAGTCTTAGAAAATAAAATGCCTTCCACACTTTATGACTGCTTAGAAAATAAAGTACTTCGTCAGGGCTCTGTTCATTTGGATATATGATTTTTAAATATTCTGATTAATTAAAGTTCCTCTAAATATTTGAAAGCATAAGGAAAGTCTGAATAGTTTTTTGATTGTATATTTGAATAATCATTTATTGGTGAAGGTTCTTTTTGATTATGTTCTTTTAAATATTTATTTACAGCATTATCATGATTGTTTTGAAATACTTTGTCCCAATGTTTAAATATATCATCTTTGATTACTTCCTTATCTGTTGTACTATTGTAATAATATTCAAGCCAATCTTCTAATGCATGATAATTAAGTATAAATATATTAGAATTAATATTTTGTACTGATTTTAAATTCTTATTAAATTTTTTTCTTAAATCTTCCAAATGTTGCAGTTTGGCATTATCACAGTCAGTTATAAATACAATTATTTTTCCTAAACCATATTCATTCATAGTGGAAGTTCTATTTGTTATAAAATCTACTATTCTATTTATCTCTTTATTTTTTTGTTCATCATTTTTTATATTTGCACTTAATTGATGAGTTAAAGCTTCTCCTCTGTATTTAACTTTATTATTAAGTTTTTCATTTATATATTTTCTAAAATATTCAAATTCAGTTTTTCCGGGTGAAAAGCAGTATAAATAATATTTTTCATTATTTAATAATCTTCTTTTTCTCATTTATTATTCCTCATCATTAATAAAAAATTTTGAAGGAATTTCAAATAATCGAGAATTGTATTTAGCTTTTAGGCTGTTTCTTTTATACTCTTTTTCTAAATCTTCTCTTTTTAAATCTTCAAAATCAGCAGCACAATATAATTCGCTTTTATTGTCTTCTTTATTTAGAAACCAATAATGATTTAATAGTGTATTTTTAAGGCACATCAAATTAGTATCATGAGTAGATAATATTAATTGTGCTTTAGGATTATCTAAATCTTCAAACATATTTTTTTGGAACAAACTAATAACAAGCTCTAAAAGTTCAGACTGCACACCTTGAAATTCATCAATTATTGATAATTTACCGCTCTTTACACATCCTAATGTATCAAATAGATTATTAGCATAATTTTTTGTTCCATAAGATTCTATTTTTCTAAATTCATCTTCATAATTACTATGAACTGAAATAAGCTTTTTTTTACTAGTTCTATTAATTAGATTTTCTACAAGATTAGTAGTTTCTCTATAATTTCTATTTTCAATTACTTTTATATTATCTATTCCAACATCAGCAAGAGAAATTAATTTTTTATATATATTCCAAGAGTTTGATTTATCTAAAGCATAATAAACTCTATCAAGTTGAAAAAATAAACTATCAGTATAATTTTCATTTGCATTTAGTAATGGAAATATGAAATTAGTTATAAATGCCATTCTGTAATTTCCTATTATTGATTTATAACTATTTACACTATTTAGATATGTAATAACTGTAATATTATTTGGTATGCCTTCTTTGTTTTTTAAAAGATTTATACCATTAATAATAGAATTTTCTTCTCTTTCAAAAATTATATTATTATTTTCTTTTAGTAATTCATATTTTATATCAGTGTTATAAGCTATTTCATAATGATATAAATTATTATTATAATAAAATTCAAGAGAAAATTTTATATCTTCATTTTCTCCATAAACCATATTTTTTATAAATAATTTTTTATAATGCTGATTAATATCATCATCTTCATAAGAATTTATATCAAATAAATATTTAATTGCATCAAGCAGATTAGACTTACCACTTCCGTTATGTCCATATAGTATGCATAGTTTTGATATATAATCATCATTTATTTTATATACAAATGGGTTATTTTCAATTTCTTCCCTGTTGCTTTCATTTACTTCTATACGCATATCAAGAGTAACTTCATCATAAAATGATTTATAGTTCTTTGCACTGAAACTTACAAGCATTTATTTTCTCGCTTTAATTTTTATATTAAAAAAATATTTTCTTATAATAAATTTTAGCATATATATAAATTAAGTCTAGCATTTTTTAATTATCAATCTTTTATAATCCTTATTAATATTTCTATTAAGCTAAATAGTCAGCATTAAATTTTTTGTTTTAATTTCCGCACGGTGAATGCATTTATATTATTAATTTAAATCATAATTGTGAATTAAATTATATTATAAATTTTGTTCTGCGTGCGGGGTATAGTATAAATATTTTAAATGAAGTTAGGGGAGGGTGGGCGGGCAGAATGAATTTTTAAAATAAAAAAGGCTTACCATTATATTATAACAGCAAGCCTAATAAAAATATATATAACTTTTAATTAGCAGCAGAATCGTTTTTTACACCTGTTAGCGATTCTTCTATAGTAGGAGTGGAAGATGATCCTTCTTCTCCTATAACAGATTTTGCAAGATTCTTTATTTTATCGCTGGCAGATGAAGTTGCTAATGTTTTTATAGCTTCATACATATTTCCTGTAGGTGCTGATTCTTTATATAAATTAAGTATCTCCATAGTGATCGCTTCTGAATTATCATTTTTAAGCCTGTAAATTAGAAGCTCTTCTATTTCAGGTTCAGATTTATAATTTGATAAAGCCTTAATAGCATAAATACGCACAGAATCACTGTCATTTTTAGCAGCCTCTATTACATCCTTTTTAACATCTCCATAAGCACTGTATTCAGGGAGTACATAAATAACCCTTGCTGTAATTTCCGGTAAATCTTCAGCAAGTAGTTTTTGAAGTATATCATAGTTTTCAGCACTAGGATAAGCACCCAATGCCACAACACCCATATATCTAACTAAAGCAGGTTCTCCAGCATTTTGAGCCGCATTCTGACAAATCTTTTCACCTTTAGTGTTTTTGGTTATGCTGAAATATCTTAATATCTCAACTTTAGTACTTGATCCTACAGTATTATTTGTATATATCTCTAATAAATAATCTGCAGCCATCTCTGATTTTATAGCCCCCAAAGCATTTACCATACTGTCTAATACAAGTCCTGAAGCATTTGTAATTTCTGCCATTATAGGAACTTCATATTGAATATCCGGATAAATAGAACATAGATAATAAGCATCTTTTCTTACACTATCATTTTCATCTTTAATGGCATATTCTATTATAGATTTTGCATTGTCATTCTTATTTTGTTTGAAGAAATTTATAATCTCGCTTTTTACTCTGTTATTTTTTTCTTCAGGATAATGACTGGCAAGCATTGCAATATCAGCTTCATTTTTAGTTCTTTTTATTTTAGCAATAGTTGCTATTTTTTGAGTAGGAGTTCCAAATTTAAAAGCCTTTTCATATTCAGCATTGATAAGTCCGGATGATTCAGTGGTTGAAGTATTTGTTGAAACAGTAGGAGCTGTAGGAGCTTCATTAGTAGGACTTTCTGAAAAAGCTTTAAAATTAATAAGAATAGTTAATAATAAAGTGCAAACAATAATATTTCTCATAAAATAAAAAATTTCCTTAAAGTTTATAATAAAACCTCCCTTAAAATATAAATAATAAAGGAGGTTTGTTTTTTTGCTATTTTATAATACAATCAATTTTCCTGATATGTACTTTCGCTTCTTACATCCAAATTAGAAATGTAAGTGTTATATTTTACTAAGTCTTGATCATTGGCTATTATAACAAACTCATATCTTCTAAGTTCATTTTGAGTAGGATATTCAGGAAGAGCTTCACCAAGAGGGCTTTCTATAACTCTTTCAGAAGGTACTCCTTTAGCCAACAAGTATGCCTTACCGTTTTTAGCTCTTACAACAGAAAGATTATAATTATAAGGATAAGCCTTTCCTCTGTTGCTAGTATGAGCTTCCAAAACTATATTCACATTAGGATTCTTCTCTAAAAACTCTATAACCTGATTGAAAGACATTTCAGCTGTTGCAGGCATATTAGTTTCCACAAATTTGAATATTACCTTTGGAGTAGTTTCCAATATTCTTCCTCTTTCAGTATCTCTTATAGAAGTATCTATAGGAAGATAAAGCTCTTCAGAACCAGAAGCCAATGTTTGTGTATCTGATGGCGTATTAGTATCAGCTACTACTTCTTCAGGCTTAGGCTTTTCTTGTTCTACCGCTTGAGGGTCATCTGCTATTACTACATCTTCAGGTGTTGTATTTGTAGGCGTACTTTTACATGCTATGACAAAGATCAATAAACTAAAAATCAATAAAACTTTTTTCATTATTTACTAAAACCTCGGCATTAATTTGTTTCTTTATTAATGTCGACAGTTTTAGCAAAATCGTTATACTTTTTCAAATCATCTTCAGTCATTATTATTATAAATTCGCTTCTTCTATTTTCTTTTAGAGTAGGGTATTCAGGCAAAGCCTCTCCGAAAGCATTCTTTAATAATCTGCTGTTTTCTACACCTAATTTTATTATATAGTTGTAGCTTTTATCAGATCTTCTTTGAGATAGTTTATAGTTATAAGGAGCAGGACCTTCTTTACTTGAATGTCCTTCTGATATTATTCTAATACCCGAATTATTATTTATTATTTGATAAACTAAGTTATAAGCATCTTTATAAGTTCCTATTTCTATAGTATTATCAAATCCGAATTTTACCTCATAAGTTGAACCAGGCTTACCAACATCAGCTTTAGATTTAGGGTCATGTAATACCAATACTTTTCCTCTTGGAGTTTCTCTTACACTAGCTCCGTCAGGAAGGTTAAGCCCTTTAGCATTTTGATTATTTGCTTCAGTTGTTTTGAATCCGCTATTATCTTCTGGACCAGTAGCAACAGGGGCACTTTTACATGCAGCTGCTAGAATAACTACTGACATAAGTAAAAATATTTTTTTCATAATTATATTTCCTTAAATATCATATTATTATATTAAAACAATTAACATAATATACATCTATAACAAAAATAATACTATATTTGTAAAATTGTAAAAACTATAGTTATTTTCATATATTGATAATTAATCATTGAATATACAAAATTTAAGCTACATTTAAAACATTTTTACGTCAGTATTTTATTTTAATGACTTTTGATATATGCATTCAAATGTATCGCCTAAATTCTTACTTTTGGCAAAAGAGCTATATATTCCTGATAGAAAGTTATTTTTTATAATGAAATTAAAGCCGAATATATCGCAGAATCTATTATAATAAACACTTTGATTTTCTAAATTTATGCATTTAAGCGAATATTTAGACATAAGTATATCCAAAGATTTAGGATTAGCTTCAAATGCATGATCTGAAGGCACTATAGAAAAATAGTTTTTATTGAATCTTCCGCTCAAACCATTACCATTAGGAGTGGCAAAGGCCAATATTCCATCATCTTTAAGCGAATAAATTATGCGTTCTAAAATACTTTCAAAATTGTATATATGCTCTACAACATACCAGGCAGTTATTATATCATATTCTTTTTCTTTATATTTAAAATCTAGTAAAGAGCAGTTATGTACATTAAGATTAAGAGTGTTTATACAGTAGCTTGAGGCATATTCACTTATCTCTATGCCCTCTGTTTCATATCCATATTCTCTTGCTTCTTTAAGAAAGAAACCCATTGCACTTCCTATATCAAGTACTTTTCCATTGGGTTTTATTTTCTTTATTTTTTCTAATCTTCTTTTAGCCAAAGCGGTTAAATTGGCACTGTCCTCCTCATAGGTTTTTCCGTACTGATTTTTATAATCTTCAACGAAATACTTAGAAGAATAATCTGTAAATGGAGGAAGAAAATATTTTCTAAATAGTGTATTACATTTTTGACATTTATATAAATTGGATTCCAAATTTCTATTTTTCATTTCTATATTTCTGCTTTTGCAAAATGGACATTCTATATTTTTGAAATCTTTTATATTGTCTATTATAGTTTTTATACGCTCCAAAGATTTATCTGTATTGATTAATTTACCTTTTTCTTTGTATTTATTTTGCATATCATCATTAAATAGAAATTCTTTTAATTTATTTATTGCAGTATCAATATCTATATTTTGAAAGAATCCCAAATTAAAGAAAAGCTCTTCCTGACTTCTTGCCAAATCATCATGATATTTTGTAGGAGAAAGCAAAATTACAGGTATTGAAGATTCTATGCATTCAAAAGCTGTAAGTCCGAAATAGGTTATAACTGCACTGTATGGATTTTCAAATATATCAGTTCCGAAATTCTTATATCTTATATTACTATATTCGCTTTCCCTTTCTGTATCTATCAATACAAAATTTTTATCTTTTATTTTGCTTATTATTTCTATAGCCTTGTTTTTTAATTCATTATTAAATCCTAAATAAAGAAGAATAGGGGCATCAGCATCATATTTTGGTTTAACATTAGAATTTAATATAGTAGCTATGAAAGGCTTTATATTTACCTCTTTGGAATTATCTATATTAGGAAGCATTTCTATAACTATATCGGCGAATGCTCTTTCATTTCCTACGCTGTCTATTATTATAACATTGCTTATTTTTTTTAATTCTTTAATATATTTTGAATCTACTTCTCTGCTGTCTACTATTATTAGATAAGGATTTAAGTTTACTATTTCATTATATCTGCATGTATTTATAGTATTATCTTTAAATATACCGCTGTTATCATTAATAGAAGAAAATGTAAAATTATAATATTCTTTTAATTTATTTGATATGAACTTCATACGGGTAATATGTCCGAACCCGTATATTGTTCCTATATCTGTTATTATACATATATCCTGCATAAGTCGCACAACTATTTAAAATTTATTTATGATTCTTAATATTATATAGCAAAAGAAATATTATTACAAATTAATATTTATGGGCGGGTGGGTGAGAGATAAGATTAAATAAGAAAACAGCATTTTTATTTACTCTATTTTCTATAATTATTCATCATATCATTTATTCTGTTCATAGTTTTTAAATCTTCATTGTCTTCATTATCGCTTTCATTATTTTCATTGCTTTTCAAATAAATATATGCATTATCACCATTATTATCAACTTCATCAATATTAATATTATTTTCAAGAAGCTCTTTTACTATATCTTCTTTAAGCATTAAGCATGCATACATAAGTCCATTAACACCATCATTAGTTTTGCTGTTAATATCTGCATTATGATTTATAAGAAGTTTTAATATATCGGTATTATCATGATTGCAGGCATAAATGAGCGGAGTAAAGCCCTCATTATTTTTTGTATTAACATCAGCATTGTATTTTAATAATAGTTTAACAATATCAATCCTTTTATAAAATACTGCAGTAAGAAATGCATCGAAACCTTGTTTATTTTTTATATTTAAGTCAGCATTGTTTTTAAGCAGAATTTCAGCAATTTCACTATGCCCGTAAAATGAAGCAAATATCAAAGCAGTCCAATTTTCATCAGTCTGCAAATTAATATCAGCATTATTTTTTATTAATTCTTCAGCAATATTAAGTCTATTAAATATAGATGCAAGCATTAAGGCAGTAAATCCTTCATCATCTAATATGTTTATATTGATATTTTTATTTAAGCATTCTTTTAATTTGTTTAAATCTCCGCTTTTAGCAGCATCAAAAAATTCTTTCATATTATTAAAAACCTTTATTTATTATGAAGTTTAAATATTTAATTAAATCTTTAATTGTTAATATATACCTAAACAATTATATTTTGTCAAAAGCAAAGTTATATTTTTGTTTTTATATTTGGGGCTTTGCTGCGAAGCACACAGTCGTGCCATACCCTACTTCTTTTGCGACCGAAGGAAGTGCCTGTGGTATTGCTACAAAGAAGCTATATCCTCGACAAGCTCGGATACGCTTCGCGAAAGGCTATATTTGAACTTAAATGTAATAAATTATTTTACATGTAAGACAATTTTAGTATTATTTAGTAATAATTTTATACTTGCACTTTTTGCAACTTTTTGCGGCGGGAAAAAGTTGACTAAAAAAATTGACAAACTTAAAAATTTTCAGTATATACTAAAAATTTTTAAGTTTGTCAAAATTAGTTTTTATATTGTTATTATTTTCGGGGACTAGTCCCCGAACCCCTACTTCTTTTGGTGACCCAAAGAAGCAAAAGGACTGCATTTTTGACACAAATCTTGGTTTTACCTTATATTTCAAACAAAACTTAATAATGTTTTATACTGTTAATAAACAAAAATTACATTTACAAAAAAGTAAAAATTGACAAAATATATTTGTTTAGGTATATACTATGAGGCAAAGTATATTATCATACTTTACCTCAATTATTTTTTTATTTATATTTTTCAGAAGTTAAAAATAAAATTAAATTAATAAGATTTTTTTCTAGTCTTTTTAATAACTATAACAGCAATCAATATTAAAGCGATAACAGATATTATAATAATACTGTTATTTGATTTTGCAGTTTCAGTGGTAAGCATTTCTTTCCAAAGGCTTTCCATAAGTAAACTATCTTTTCCATCCGGATTGGCTGCATAATGAATCATATTTTCCATAGCTTCTTTATCCGGATATATTCTCCTATCATTTTTTACTTCGTCCGGCATCATACTAACAGCTGTCATATTAGGAGAGGCATATTCTATATAATTGGCATTTTCCAAAGCAACTTGAGGCTCGCATAAGAAATTAAGAAACATATGAGCTTCTTCTATATTTTTAGCATTTGCGGGTATGGCTATGCATTCAACAAAAGCATTTCCTCCCTCTTTAGGAATTGCAAAATTAAGATTGGTATTATTTGCTATAGTTCTTAAAGCATCTCCTCCATAAGTAATTCCTAAATAAGCGGATTCTGATTCCATTTTATCGAATATCTCATCCATAACATAACCTTGTACAATAGGTTTTTGTTTTTTCAAAGCCTCATAAGCGTTTCTTATTTCGGTTTCATTTGTACTGTTTACATTGTATCCTAAATATCCTTTAGCTGCGGCAAAGGAATCTCTAAGACCATAAGCCATTAATATTTTATCTTTATATTTTTCATCGAATAATAAAGACCAGCTTACATCTTCCGGTTTAACATCAACTTTTTTTGTATTGTATATTATACCGCTCATTCCCCAAGTATAAGGAATAGTGTATTCTCCGTTTTTATCATAAGCTAATGATAGAAAGAAGGGATCTATATTAGTTCTTGCAGGGAGTAAATCTATATTCATTTTCTGCACTAATCCTTCTCTAATCAATCTTATAACCATATAGTCTGTAGGAAATATGATATCATAATCAGTGTTTCCTAATTTTAATTTTATATAAAGCTCTTCATTAGAATTGAAAGTGGTATAATTTACTTTAATTCCTGTAAGTTCTTCAAATTCTTTTACTATATCCATAGAATCATCAGAACCGTCAGCTATATATTCACCCCAGTTGCATATATTTAATATTTTGTTTTGACCTTTAAATTTTTCATAATAATTTAAATCTAATTTGTTTTTATCTAATTTCTCTCCAAAAAGAATATTATTAGATAATGTTAAAAAAAAGCACATAATAAAAATTATGTGAAAAATAAAATCGTGAAATTTTAATTTTTTCATTTTAATTTTTTCTCCTTTGAACTATTATTAAAAAATTAACTTCTAAAAAATAAGGACTGTATTTTATATAAAAAACTAATATTTTCAATTATATTTATATTTTTTATATATTTTTTATTGCAAAAACTTATTTTATTATTTAGAATATAAAAAAAGTTTACATTAATTATGATAATTAGGGTATTTAAAAATGAAAAGATTTGCAGCATTTATAATTTTAATGATGATATTATTTTTATGTTTTTCATGTTCTAAAAAGGAAATCCCGCTTCCTGATGATAAGGTAGGGAAGTTTATATTAAATCCTAATGGACAAACTCCTTTATCATTGTTATACAAGATAGAAACTAATAATAATTATCCTGTTACTGTAATAACAGAAGGAAGACTAGGCGATGAAGATATACTTTTTACTTATCCTAAAAATTACGGCTCTAATTTTGCAATACATGGGCTTTATTCAGAAAATACAAACACAGTTCATATTATTAATGGTACAAACAAAATATCTACTAATATAATAGTTGATAAACTTTCTATAGACGGACTTTATATTCCAGCTACAAACAGAGTAATAAGAGATTTAAAGCCTGAAGAAAATGTATATTTTTTCAATATTAATGATGAGGCTTCTATTACTAATTTAAAAGATAATAATGCAGAATTATATTTTGCAAGTCCTGTTATAAATAGAAGCTGGAAAGGACTTTTTTTAATGGGTGTAAGCAGAAAAGGTAATTTGCGTTATGTGAATTATTCTAACTTCTATCTTACTAATGAAATAGCAAAAGTAATAAATGAAGATAATGATATTGTTATATATGATACTATGGGGGTTAGCGATTTACTTGGAAATGCAAAACTTGATGTTACTAAATTGAATATAGGCGTTCATCATGATGTTATAAGAAAAAAATCTGACAGTAATTATATAATGCTTGCTAATTCTGAATGGGGTGTTGAAGATAGAATTTGCGAAGTTGATAGTAGCGGAAATTTGATAAGAGATTTATATGTCGGCGATTTGATAAAAAAGATAGTTAATAAAAATGGCGATGAGGCAGAAAAAGAGTATTTAAAAAAATTAATATTCGATGAAGATAATAAATATTACAGTATAGGAAGAAAAAAAGATTTTCCTATGGATTGGGCACATTGTAATTCTTTAGTTTATGATGAGTCTAATGATATACTTTATTTATCTGTAAGAAGTTTAGCAGTTATGGCAGTTGATTACAGTGAATGGGAGGTTATTTGGTATATGGCTGATGATACATTAGATACTATGGAATCATACAATCCTTACGGCAGATATTTAAAAGATTTAAAATCATTCGATCCTTATAAAGTATTAGGTGATGGAAATACTGACGGCCCTAAAAGTCAGCATGCTTTATTTTTGATATCAACTAATATAATAGGTATGTTTGATAATCAAGGCGATGAAGATACAAATCCAAATGGCTCAAGATATGTAGAATATAAAATCACTGGTTCTCATGGTTCTTGGAAAGCTGAAAAAATCTATGAATATAAAACAGAAGATAAATTATATTCTCATTATATATCAGACATAGATTTTTTAAGTAATGGAAATATGCTTCTTGATTTTGGCAATAATGCTCAGATAATGGAAGTTGATAAAGAAACAAAAGAAGTTTTTTATCATTTGAAGTTCGGAGTAAAGACTTGGGGTATTTATAGAATAGATAAAATGCCTTTATATTATTCCGATGACTATAAATATAGTGAGGATAGTTCTTTTATAAATTAAACGATTTTTATATTGCAGGAGTATTAGCGGTATGAGTGATGTATACGAAAAAATTGTTAATGAAAAATATATAGGAAAGGAAGTTAATCCTATCAATCAGAGTGATATATTTCATCTTGCTGATATTTATTCAAAAAAATTTAGTTTTAAAAATAATGATAATAATATAGCATTGTTAATAGTAGATACACAAAGAGATTTTATAGATCCTAAAAAAGGTTCTTTGCCTGTAAAAGGTGCTTTAAAAGATATTAAAAGAATAATAAATTTTATATATTCAAATTTAGAGGATATATCGAGAATTTATGTAACTATGGATACTCATTATTATGATTCTATATTTCATCCATATATGTGGAAGAAGCATAGCGGAGAAGATGTTGATCCTTTCACTGAAGTTACATTGGATAAAATATATAATCATGAAATTATACCATTATATAAAAAAGAGCAGATACAATATTTAAAAAAGTTAGAAAAGGCTAATGCAAGAAATCTTATAATATGGCCTTATCATTGTATTCATGGCACAGACGGTTGGCTTATAGAAAAACAGCTTAATAATATACTCTTATTTTATGAAAGATTAAGAGGAAAAAATATACATAAAATAATAAAAGGTACTGAACGTTTAACTGAAATGTATGGAGCTGTAAAACCTGAAGTTATTACTCCTGAAACTAGATTTTTTGATATGGCTTGGGTTTATGAATTAAAAAATTATAAATATATATATGTTTGCGGTGAGGCAAAAGATTTTAGTCTTTATAATACATTATGTCAAATTTGCGATGTATATTCAAGCGATAAAAATATCACTAAAAAAATTAATGTTATGATAAATTGCAGTAGTAGTATATATAATACCAAAGAAATTGAAAAAAAGTATAGTCAATTACAAGAAGATTATAGTATTAATATAATAGAAGTATAATTAGCAATTATTTTTTAATTTTTATCATTAACAATATATAAATTCATTAGTTATATAAATGCAGCAATTAATAAGTATTAAAAATGATGCTCTGATTTTTATGTAGGGGTAGTAATGAATAGTTTAATTTCAGCTGATAATTATTGGGCTTTATGGGCAATAGTTGTTGGATTTGCAACTTTAAGTATAGTTCTTGAACAAAAACATAAATGGGCTTCAACCATTTCAGGAGTTATTATAGCATTAATATGTGCTATGACTCTTAGTAATTTAAATATAATACCAAGATCTTCTCTTGTATATGATATAGTATGGGATTATGCTGTACCTTTGGCAATACCATTATTACTGATAAAATGTGATATAAAAAAAATATTAATGGAAAGCGGAAAAATATTAGTTATATTTTTAATAGGGTCTTTTGCTACAACTGCTGGAAGTTTGATAGCATTTTTTATATTCAAAAATCATATAAATGAATTAGAAGGGATAGCGGCCATGATTACAGGAACTTATATAGGCGGTACTGTAAATTTTGCTGCCTTATCAAATGCTTTTAATGTATCAGAAAAAATGGTTTCATCTGCAACTGTTGCTGATAATCTTTTGATGGCTTTATATTTTTTTATACTGATATCAATTCCATCATTAAAATTTTTTCGTAGAAATTATAAACATCCATATATTGATAAAATGGAGAATGTGAAACTTGATAATATTATATCAGAATATTGGAAACCAAAGGAAATATCTTTAAAAGATATAGCGATATCAATATCATTAGGTTTTATTATAGTGGCCGTTTCCAATTCATTATCTATTTATCTGTCAGCATTGATTCCTAAAACAAATTTTATATTGTATATGATTAATGGTTTATTAGGAAATAAATATTTAATTATAACTACTATATCTACAATTTGTGCTGCTTTATTTCCGAATATATTAAGTAAAATTGGAGCGGCACAGGAGATAGGTACATTTTTAATTTATTTGTTTTTTTTCGTAATAGGAGTTCCAGCATCATTAACTGAAATAATAAAAAATTCTCCTTTGCTTTTAGTATTTTGTTCTATAGTTGTTTTTATAAATATGCTTATATCTTTTGTATTTGGAAAAATTTTTAAATTTAATTTAGAAGAGATTATATTAGCTTCTAATGCAAATATAGGAGGACCTACTACAGCAGCAGCTATGGCAATATCAAAAGGGTGGATTGATCTTGTAGGGCCTGTAATATTTGTTGGAACACTTGGATATGTTATAGGAACATATTTTGGAATATTTATAGGGAATTTATTATTGGCCCTTTAATAATTATAAATCTGTATTCCAATTAGCAGACTGTATCATCACATCAATATCATTAAATGCTTTTGATAATTTGTCAAATTCATTTTGTATATCTTTTACATTGACTAATACTTTCATTTTTACTTCATTCTTTGCTGTTCTAAAATCTTTACTGTTTACCTCTTTCAGAATGCTTTTATAAATATCTATTTCTCTGCTTAATTTATCTCTTATATTAATAGCTTCTGATATTGATATACCTATTTCTAGTCTTGTAGTATTTTCTTTATTGCTTATCTTCATCATCAAGTCGGACAATTCATTATTAGTTTCTATATATTCTTTAATCAAATCATTAGGGTCTTCATTATTTTCATTATCTTCTTTTACAGCAACATTATTTTTAACTCTTTTCTTTAAATTATCTATTTTTTTTATATATTCATCTTTTTTTAATAATGCTTCTCCTAGTTTCATAAATATCTCCTATAATTATTTTGACATAAATTAATTTTGTAGTATTATATATCTATAAGGGCAAAATATGAACAGATTATCAAAAATAATAATAATATTTTCTTCATTTTTTATATGCAGTTGTCTTAATTTTTATACAGGCTCTACATCTCTTGATGATGATGGAATAGATAAAAAATATTATGGTACTTATGAAGGATCTGTTACAATAATAGAAAATAATAATCTCACATCTCAGGCTACTGCAAATGTAATAGTAAGCAGCGGAAGTGCCATATCTATAAGAATGACTGGAGGCACTATCAATTTTTATAATACGGCATACAAAGAGAACATAATAACAATTTCTGATAATGTATATAAAGTTTCTATTACTTCATCAGGATATAAATATGACTTTACTTTATCTTTTAATAATAGTTATATGAATCTTTCTTTTTATGCAAATAATAACACTTTAGATGAAGGCACTTTAACAAAGATAAGATAAGCATAAAAAACGATTTTAGATTTCCCGCCCTCTATGTTTTATAGTACATTTTTCAAATTTTAATCTGCATTATTTTATTATTTATTTTGAAATGTTAACGTCCGCCCAAGTTCTAATTATATTTAAAATCCACTTACCGCACGGTGAGCAGATTTTAAAACATAATAAATATTGTATTATTAATCTATTTATATTTTTTAATTTAGCTAAACGTGCGTTGTGATATTTTTAAAATTTAAAATACGCTTGGGTGGGTGCTATAATTTCTAATTAGGCTTTAAATATAATTAGCATTAAAATTTCATGATACAGCATCAAACTTTAAAGGGTGGGGAATGAGAATAAATTTAATTATATTTAAAATTATTTTCTATATAGTTTTTTACTTCTATTAAATCATTAAATTTTTTGTACGCTAATTCTTTTTCATCTTCTTCAGTTAATAAAAGCAAATCAGGAACATAAAATCTTTTTTCTATATTGGCATTCTTGGCAGATAAAAGTCCGTTTTTAGAATCTTCTAATATTATTACATTATTTTTATCAGCATTAAAATAACTGCAGGCATTATTATATAAATGAGGATAAGGCTTAGGAAATTCCGCTTCATCTCCGCAAACTATATAATCAAATTCTTTTTTCAAGTTAGTTTTCTCTAAATACAAATCAACTTTTTTTCTTATGCTTGAACTAGCTATGGCTTTTTTTATATTATTATCATTTAAAAACTTTATTAATTCATTGGCTCCCTTTTTTATATTGATGCCATCTTCTCTAACTATATTAAAAGATTCATCAACTTGGCTTTTAATTATATCATAAAATAATTTTTCATTATTATTTGAAATTTCCATTATTGTATTTTTTATCGCATTTTCATTTGATCCTAATATTTTACTGAAAAACAATTTTTTAACATCTATATTGACATTATAATTTTTAAAAGATTTTTTCCAAGCAGCCAAACTTATAGTTTCAGTATCAAGCAGCAGACCGTCCATATCGAATATTACCAAATCTAATTTATTCATATTTTATATTCCTTCAATTCTAAAAAATAAAATTATTTGATTAATTATATAATACGATTTTTTTTAATATTGTGTAGTAATTTATTTTTTAACTATCAACTTTTTTGTGCCCAAAAAAGTTGCAAAAAAGACATAGGTGGGGAGTGGAAATAAATTTTTAAAAAATAAAAAGCCCCACTATGTAAATATAATGGGACTTTTTTATTAAAAATTATTATTATATTCTTATTCTTCTATACTTAAATGAAGCTCTTCTAATTGATCAGCATCAACAGTAGAAGGACATCCGCTCATCAAACATTGTCCTTTTTGAGTTTTAGGGAATGCTATAACTTCTCTAATGCTGTCTTGTTTTTGTAAAAGCATAACAACTCTGTCTATACCATAAGCCATACCGCACATAGGAGGAGCACCATATTTCAAAGCATCAAGCAAGAATCCGAATCTCAATTTTGCTTTCTCTTCGTCTATGCCTAAAAGTTTGAATATTATAGCCTGTACTTTGCTGTCATAAATACGCTGACCGCCACCGCCTATTTCATTACCATTTAATACCAAGTCATAAGTATCGCTTCTTACTTTTAAAGGTTCGCTTTCAAGTATAGCAACATCTTCGGGTACTGGGGCAGTGAATGGGTGGTGAGTAGCTGATATTCTCTTCTCTTTATGATCATATTCAAATAATGGGAACTCTACTACCCATAAGAAATTCAATTTATCTTTATCTATTAAGTTCAATTTCTCAGCAACTTTTAATCTTAAATTACCCAAAGCATCAAATGTAACTTTTGGAGTATCAGCAACGAAGAATAATAGGTCGCCTTTTTCTGCTTTAGTAACTTCTAATATTTTCTTTTGATTTTCTTCAGAGAAGAATTTAACTATATTAGATTCAAGTCCTTTTTCAGTAACTCTCATCCAAGCAAGTCCTTTAGCTCCAAATATACCAACATATTTAGTGAAGTCATCAATATCTTTTCTGCTTAATTTCTCTCCGCCTTTAGCATTCAAACATCTTATTATAAATTTGTTGTCTAAAGCATTTTTGAATACTGCAAAATCACAGCCTCTAACAGCATCTTCAACATTGATAAGTTTTAATTCAAATCTAGTGTCTGGTTTGTCGCTTCCATACATTTCCATAGCATCATAATAATTTAATCTAGGGAATGGGGTAGGTAAGTCAATACCATAAACATCTTTAACTATATTAGCAGTAATATTTTCCATAATAGATAAAAACTCATCAGTATTAAGGAAAGAAGTTTCAATATCAACCTGAGTAAATTCAGGCTGTCTGTCTGCTCTCAAATCTTCATCGCGGAAACATTTAGCTATTTGATAGTATCTTTCAAAACCGCCTATCATAAGTATTTGCTTGAATATTTGAGGAGACTGAGGCAATGCATAGAAATCTCCAGCATTTAATCTTGAAGGAACAAGGAAGTCTCTAGCACCTTCAGGAGTACTTTTATTTAATATAGGAGTTTCTACATCTATAAATCCATTGTCTGCTAAATGTTTTCTAAAAGCATTAGTAATTTGGAATCTTTTATATAAATTATTGAATACAGTAGGTCTTCTTAAATCTAAGTATCTGTATTTTAATCTTATATCTTCACCAGTATCAATATCATCTTCAAGTAGGAAAGGAGGAGTTTCAGAAGTATTAAGAAGCTCCATTTTTTCAACCATAACTTCAATTTCACCAGTAGGAATTTTAGGGTTAATCATCTCAGGACTTCTAGCTCTGATTTTACCTTCTATACTGATAACATATTCGCTTCTTAAATCTTGAGCTTCATTATGTGCTTCTTTGCTTATTTCAGGATTGAATACTATTTGTACGAATCCTGTTCTGTCCCTTAAATCTACGAATATTACTCCGCCATGATCTCTTCTTCTTAAAACCCAGCCGGCTAGCTTAACTTCTTTACCGATATCATCTTTTGTTAATATACCATTATAGGCACTTTTAAAACGCATGTTAATTCCTCTTTTTTAGTTGATTATTTTATTGTTTAAAATTTATTATAAAAAATAAGTTATATTTCTTTTTTGAATAAACATAATAATTATATTATAAATAGGTATAAAAATCAACAATCTAACAAAATATGTATCAATTTTTATAGTAATTTATTGACAATATATATTTTTTTTGATATAATTGATTCATTATTAGATTCTGGTGTAAAAGCCCCCAAACATATTGGGTGTGCCAACCCCGAATCTTTTTTTATTTTTTATGTATTATATAAAAGCAGCTATTCTAATAGACGGTTCTTTTTTCCTAAAAAGATATAAATTTTATAAAAGGAATATCGATAGTAATTTCAATTTTTCTAAAAATAATGTTCAAGATATAGTAAAGGATTTATATTCAATATCATTAGCAAGTATGAACAAAGGAAAAAAGGATATGAATTATTATTTGTACAGAATATTTTACTATGATTGCTTTCCATATAAAGAAAAAGAACATAATCCAAAGACTAATAAATCAATAGACTTTTCAAAAACAGATGAATATATATTTAGAAATGAATTATTTAATGAACTTAGAAAAAATAGGAAGGTAGCTTTAAGATTAGGTGAATTAAAAAAACAATACAGTTGGACTATGAAACCATCAAAAATAGAGTCTATAATAAAAGATATTAGAAATAAAAAAGAAAATTTTAAATTAGACTATAATGATATAAGTGAAGATGATTTTATTTTAAATTTGAAACAGACAGGAATAGATATGAAAATTGCTGTTGATATATCATCACTATCATATAAAAAATTGGTGGATAAAATAGTATTAATATCTGGAGATAGTGATTTTGTACCAGCTTCAAAAATAGCTAGAAGGGAAGGAATAGATTTTATATTAAATCCAATGGGTAATCATATAGATGTTTCTTTAGAAGAGCATATAGATGGTCTTATTAATGAAAGAACAACTAAAAGAATAATAGAAAAGATAAAATCATAAAAAATATTTTTAATAAAAAAAATGATTCCTATAACAGAAAATTAATATTTCTAAATTATAATTGAATTCAAATCCTTTAAATATTTTTATAATCTCTTTTATAGTTTCACCTGAGGCATAAACATCATCTATTAAAAGTATATTTTTATTTTTGAGTTTATCATAATTTAGTATTTCAAAAGCATCTTTAATATTTTCATTTCTTTCTTTTAGAGTTTCCAAAAATTTCTGTTCTTTTATATCTTTTTTTATTTTTATAAATTCGCATTTTTCTATATTAAATTCTTTAGATATATAATCAGCAAAAAAATCCATTACACCATTATTTTTATTTGAAGGCACATAAAGTATAATGTCAAATTTCTTATTATTTGTTTTTATATAATCAGAATAATAATTTTTTATTTGTTCTGTTATCTTTATAGGAAAATCAATATTATTTTTTTTGAATGCTCTTAATTCATCTCCAAGTTCTTTATCCAAATCACCTAATGCTGTTATAGGTATATTGTCTACATTGAATTTTTTATAAGCAGTAAAAATACTATTCATTTATTTTATCTTTTAGTATTAAGTACATTACGCTTGCAAAAATCCAATTTACTATTATTCCTTTATATCCCAAAATAAATCCGTTTAACCAAGTATTAATATTGATATCGAAAATAAATGTGAGAATTACAGATGATAATCTTCCTAGTATAAGTGCAAATAATGAAGTGAATATAAAAGATATATTTTTATTTTTCATTATGCTTATTACACTTGCAAACACAACTCCTTCAAATATTAAAAAATATAATGTAGGAGGCATTGGCATATTTGTAAGAAAATAATTCAAAAGAGGTGATATAAAACTAAGCATTATTAAAAATAGAGGATTTAATATATAAGCTCCCAAAGACAATGCAAAAAATAAAGGAAGAAATTCAGTACCTTTAAATCCGAAGTAATGTGTTATAATAGGTGAAGCTAAACTTATGATGCTTAGCAGAAACAGTATAAAAATATTAACATTTATTTTTCTTAAAGATATAGTTCTCATAAAAATATCCTGATTAAATTATTTTCATTTAGTATGTATTATACTTAAATATTTATATTTGTCAAAATTTACGCACGGTAATTAGATTATAAAATATAAAAATATTTTAATTTATAATTTAAATAATAAATTAAAAGTTATTAGGCGTGCGTTGAATAATGCTAAAAATCTAATAAAAACTTGGGCGGGTATTAACATTTCAGTGTTAGTATATAAAAATAATTAAGCAGAAATTTCAAAACTAATCTAAAAGTAATAAAGGGCGGGGGTATGTAATTAAAGTTTTAAAAGTTAATTATATTTGCCCACCCTTAAGGCTTACAGTTTTTATATGCATATATACTAAAAATTTTTAAGTTTGTCATTTTTTTATTCAACTTTTTCCCGCCGCAAAAAGTTGCAAAAAATGCAAGTATAAAATTAGTACTAAATCATACTAAAATTATCTTACACGTAAAATAATTTATTACATTTAAGTTCAAATATAACCTTTGTGCCTGCTTCTTGCCGTAGGCGGTCTTCGTGAGGCGGACGTCGTCCAAAAGAAGTTGGGTATGGCACGACTGTGTGCTTCGCAGCAAAGCCCTAGATATAAAAACAAAAATATAAATTTATTTTTGACAAAATATAGTTGTTTAGGTATAAACTCTTAATTTTTTTATTACTAAATTAAAATTTATTAGCTGACCACCCAAGTGTTTTTTTAATTTGTAATGCATATACCGCACGTTAAGTAAAATTTAAAATATATGCTGATTAATGATTATAATTTAAATTATAATATTGAGTCTGCTTACCGTGCGTTTAATACATGTCAATAAAAAATTATTCAACAAAATTTATAAGCTCGCCTATATTTTCTATAGAGCAAATTATTTTATCTCCGCTTTTCATGTACTTAGGAGGATTAAAAGACATTCCTACACCACCCGTAGTTCCTGTAGCTATTATGTCTCCTGCTTCTAAAGTCATACCTTTTGATATATCAGATACTAAATAATTTATATCATGAATCATATATTTGGTATTTGAAGATTGTCTTACTTCATCATTTAAAATGCTTTTTATATCGAGCTTCAAAGGCAATTTAAAATCGTCTTTATGAACGATGCATGGTCCCATAGCAGAGTATGAATCCAAACTTTTTCCTTTATACCACTGTGAATGTTTTTTTTGTATGTCTCTTGATGATATATCATTAAATATGCTGTAGCCGAATATATAATCATTAACTTCTTCAGGCTTTATATCTTTTGCAGTTTTTCCTATGATAACAGCTAATTCAACCTCATAGTCAAGGCATTCATCTAAGTCGAATCTCGATTTTATCTTGTCCCCAAAACCAATTATTTCTATAGCTCTTTTAGAAAAGTATACAGGTGCTTTAACTTCTTTAAAATCTTTCATATCTTTTTTTATTTCCCCTAAATGATCGCTGTAATTAACACCTACACATATAATATCATGAATAGGCTTTCTTATAGGAGATAATATTTTAACATTTTCTATAGAGTATGCTCTTTCAAAATTTTCTTCAGCATATTTTAATTTATTTAGAATATCATTGTTTTCATTTATCATATTTATTAATTGTATCATAGGGTTATTATTGCATTTGAAATCAGATATTATTTCACTAATAGCAATAACTTTATTTCCGTCCTTGCTTAATATACCCACAGACTCAGTATTATTCCATTCAACAAAAGATACGAATTTCATTATATAACTCCGAAAAAATATTTTTATTGATATATTAAACTTCTATATTACAGTATTTTCTAATAAAAAATTAAGATAATTTTTAAAGTTTTTTAATCAATAGTGTTTCATACAATTATAGTAAATTTATAAATGTTTTTCAATATAGAGTAAATAAATAATTTATTTAAGCTATATAATATTCTTTGTGCTTTACGAAATAAAATTTTTACTGTATAATTTTTATAAATTTAATAGGGTGTTTTTATATGATAACAAAGAGAATAATTCCATGTTTAGATGTAAGAGACGGCAGAGTTGTAAAAGGTACTAACTTTGAAGGTTTAAAAGATGTTGATGATCCTGTAGAGCTTGCTAAATATTATAATAATTCTTTAGCTGATGAGCTTGTATTTTATGATATTACGGCTTCTTATGAGGGTAGAAAATTATTTGTAAATGTGCTTGAGAAAGTGGCAAATGAAATATTTATACCTCTTACAGTCGGCGGCGGAATAAACACTATAAAAGATTTTGATATGGTTTTAAAATCTGGAGCTGATAAGGTGAGCGTAAATTCAGGAGCTATAAAGAATCCTGATTTGATAAGAGAGGCAGCTGAAAAATACGGCAATCAATGCGTAGTACTTTCTATAGATATAAAAAGAGTTAATGGAAGATATTCTGTATTTTCTAAAGGCGGAAGAGAGGACACCGGAATCGATGCAATTGAATGGGCTGTAAAAGGCGAGAAGAATGGGGCAGGGGAGCTTGTAATAAATAGTATTGATACAGACGGAGTAAAAAATGGTTTTGATATAGAATTACTTAAAGAAATAGCTAATAATGTTTCTATACCTTTAATTGCTTCAGGCGGAGCTGGAAATATGGAG
This sequence comes from uncultured Brachyspira sp., assembly GCF_944393015.1. GTDB lineage: Bacteria > Spirochaetota > Brachyspiria > Brachyspirales > Brachyspiraceae > Brachyspira. Next base: position 39,709 of record NZ_CALXYQ010000004.1, on the reverse strand, counting down.
CATTTCAAAGATGTATTTCAGGTTAAAGGTGTTGATGCTGGTCTTGCTGCTTCAATATTCCACTTTAAAGAAATAGATATAAAAGAATTAAAAGAGTATCTTCAAAAAAATAATGTCAAAGTAAGGATTTAAATTTTTTATATATATTTTAATTTTTATTAACGCACGGTGAATGGATTTTTATTTATTATTTAAATTATAATTCAAAATAAACATATATGAAAAGAATCGTACTGCGTGCGGTGCATAAAGCCATAAATTTAAAAAACACTTGGGTGGGGTGCTAAAAATTCTAATGAGAATAATAAAGAATTAAAAAGTTTGTATTGCGTACAAAAACTATAAGCCTAGAGGGTGGGGAGTGAAAATAAGTTTTAAAACTTAATTACATTTGCCCGCCCTTTATTATTATATGTATTAATTTGTAATTATAATTTTTTTAGATTTATAGTTTTAATTTGTAATTATAACACCCGCCCTAGTGTTGATTATATTTAAAAATTTATTTAACGCACGCTGAATGCATCTTTGTATGTTGTTTAAATTATGATTCATAATCTATTTATATTTTAAATTTATTCTGCGTGCGGTAAAATCAATTATGAATTAATCTCATTTTCTAACATATTTTTCTTTTTTGTTGTTATATAAATATATAGGTACATTCCACCAGATAATAGTATAGAAACAACGTCCGCTATAGGCTGTGACCATATTATCCCATTAATTCCAAAAAATTTTGTACCGAAATATATTGCAGGCACGAATGCTATTCCTTGTCTGCATACAGATAATATCAAAGAAGGCAAAGCTTTTCCTAATGCCTGGAATGTTGATATGAATACAAATTGAAATCCTATAATAGGAGCTACAGAATATGCTGCTATTAAAAATTTAGAACCGTATTCTATAACTTCATCATTCTTTATAAATATTGCTATAAGCTCTTTTGAGAATATAAAAGCAAAAATTAAAAATATTATTCCTGACACAAAGCTGAATAAGCATGAAAGTTTTATTGAAGCATTCATTCTTTTATAATTTTTGGATGCGAAATTATATCCTATAAAAGGCTGTACCCCTTGTCCTAATCCTATGAATACCAAAAGAACAAGCATAAATATTCTTTGCGAAACTCCAAGCCCTGCCACAACATTATCATTATATCTTGAGGCAAAGTTATTTATTAAAATATTTGCTATGCTTATAAGAACATTATTCATAAACACAGGAAAGCCTATTGAAAAGACATTATTTATTATATCTTTTGTTAATGAAAAATCTTTGAATTTTATAGAAAGGAAACTGCTTTTTTTAGCTATATGCCAAATATAATATAATGTTGAAGAGGCATTTCCTATTATAGTTGCAAGGGCAGCACCAGCAACACCCATATTCATATATAGTATCATTATAGGGTCTAATATGATATTGATTATAGTGCCAAGCATCATACCTATCATAGCTTCTTTTGAAGAGCCTTCCGAACGTACAATCTGCCCCAATGACATTTGACAAACTACAAATACAGCTCCAAATGCCACTATAAGTAAATAGTCTTTAGCAAAATTATATGTATTTTGGCTTGCTCCGGATAATTTTAGTATATTATTTAAGAATAATAAAAAAACTATCATACATACAAAGCCTGTAATAACACTAGCAAAAAAAGCAAAAGAAGAAACCTTTTTTGCCTTATCATAATTTCTAGCACCTAAACTTCTAGAGATGTAAGAAGCTCCGCCTATTCCGTATATAGATCCGAATGACATAAGAACCAAATAAATAGGCATAGTCAAAGAAACAGCAGCTACCTGATTAGGATCATTAGTCTGTCCTACAAAAAAAGTATCTACCATATTATAGAATACGTTAACAAGCATTCCTAATATAGTTGGAAGTGCCAATGTTATTAATGCTTTATATACAGGGTAATTTTCAAATATATCTATTTTTTTATCGTTCTGATTCATAATGTTTTCCCAAAAAAGTAGAGAGTATTATATTATATTTGATTCTTATTATCAAGCATTAATCAAGTGAGAATTTAGCTATAAATGTAATGAAATCTTGGGCGGGTGCTATATTTTCTAATAGCGTAGAAAAAGAAAATAAAGTACAAATTTTATATTAATGCCTTGAGGAATAAATGGTGTGATATGTAAATAAAATTTTAACTCTAACTCTTTAGAAATATGCATAAAAAATAACGGTCAATTAATGATGGCATAACTTTTAAATATTTGTATCTCTTTAAAGTAATTAATATATAAGGCTTGAGTCTTTAATTAGATTCGAGCCTTTTGTTTTATAAATTTTATTACATTTGCCCGCCCTCTAGGCTTATTATTTAAATCTGCCATTAAAATTTTTATTTTCTTGTTACTTAATTAGAATTTGTCAGCACCCACCCAAGCGTTATTTAAATTTATTGCATATACAAACGCACGATAAAATAAAATTTTAAATAGATGATAATTTGAAATAATAGTTTAAATGATAAATAAAAATCTGTTCACCGTGCGGTTATGACTATTCAAAAATTAATAAATTCAAAAACTCATTTTGACAAAATATATTCATTCTAGTATAATTAAATAAAAAAAGAGATATCATATATGCAAGAATTATTTTTATTTCCCAATTATAAAGCAAAAAATAATTATCTGAAAACTAATTTCAAAAAATATACTTTGGATATAACTAATTATCAAACACTGCATCAATACTATAAAAGCAGTAAAGAAATGTTTTTTGAAAATTACAAAATAGATAATAATGTTCAGGATATAGATGAATCAATAGCAATAATCAATATTCATAATATATTATTTCAGTATAAAGAAAAAAATAAAGAAGCATTAATATCAAAACAAAATACAACTTATGAATTGGCATATACTTTATATAAACTCATAGAGGAAATAACATTAGCTAAGTTTTACGGATTTAAATTAGAAAAGTATAGTAATCTTAAGGATATAAATGAAATAATAAATCTATATAAAAAGCATAATAATGAAAATAATTTATTAGATGAATTTGATATTTTTGAGCTTTTTATAAAATCCATAGAAAATAAGGAATTAGAATTTTTAAATACTTATGAATCGATAACAATTTATAATTTTGAAAAGATCCCTCCTTTGCATTTGATATTTCTTGAATCTTTAAAAAAGCATTATAATAAAAATATAAAAGTTGTAATGCCTTATGATATGGAAAAACATTTTAATAATTATAAATCATTCTATCAAGGCATTGATAATTTTGAAATAAATGAAACTTCAAATTTTGCTAAGGCTTTGATTGGAGAAAATAAGGATATAAATAAATATAAAGATAAAATAAAGTTTATATCCGGATTCGGTGCTAAACAGGAAGCCGATACTGTTATTGATGAAATAATTAAACTTATAGAAAGCGGAGTTAATCCTTATGATATAGGAATAATATTTTCAGATATTCAATTATACAGCGATATTGTTTCAAGCAGATTAAAAGAATGCCAAATAAAATTCAATGAAAGAAGAGCCAACTTTATATGGAAAGTTCCTATAATACCTGTACTCACTTCAATATTTTTAATATTAGATAAATATAATGGTGAAATAGATGTAGATACTTTAATAAAAATATTATCTTCTGCATATATAAAGCTGGATGGTGTTAATCCTTATAATATAAGAGATTTGATTTATTCTTATGAAGATTTTAACTCTATAGAAATATTTTCAAAAATGTCTTTCAAAGATTTTGAAAATAAAATTTCTAAGAAGTTTGAATATAATGAGGCTTCAAAATCTATAGCGGAATTTTTGGATTTATTAAATAATTTAGTATCAAAGAAAAGCTATAAAGAAATAGGGCTTGCATATATAAATATTTTGAAATTCTTAAATATAGGAAACATAGATAATACAGAAGATACAGATAATATTAATGATAATCAAAATGAATATTTCTATAGAGATAATGAGGCATTAGCTTTATTCATTAATCTTATATTAGAAATAGCATATACAGAAAAACTTGAAAATATTGATAATCAGGATATAAGTCATTTTGATTTTCATGCGGCTTTAAATACAATTTTAAGAGATAAATCCATAGGCGAAGATGAAAATAGAGACATAACTCTTACGGTAAGTAATTTATATGATGCCAGAGGTTTAAAATTAAAACATATATTTATATTAGGAATGAATAATGATTTTATAAATAGAAGACCTAATGCATTTTTTATAAGTGCCAAATTGAGAGATGCAATAAATAAAGAAAATAAAAAAATAGTTTTCAATACTCAAAGCTATTTATCAGATATTCATTATGCTTTATTTTTGAATATATTGTCTTCATGTTATGAGGATAGTAATATTTATTTTTCGTTTAGATTTAAAGATGAAAAAGGAAATTTGGAGATACCATTTTATTATTTAGAAAATCTTTATAGAGAATTATACAATGAAGATTTTAAATTTGAAAGTTTAGAAAAAAACGGACTCATATACAGAAAAGAATATATACAAAGAGAAGATAATATTCATACCGATAAAGAAAATCTTATGAGTTTATTTTTATATAATGATATAGCTTATAAGATTGATAATGCAGAAAATATCATAGATCTTGTTTATCATAAGCAAAATAAAAATATACATCATGACTTTAATAATAATGAAGATATAAAAAATTTCTTTTTGAATATTTTAAAAGAGAAAGTATCCGTTACAACTTTGCAGGCTATAATGGAATGTCCGGCTAAATTCTTCTATTCAAGATTATACTCTAAAGAATCTGTTGAGTCGAAAATACAAGGCATAAATTATATGGATAGGGGAAGTGCATATCATAGATTCTTTCAGAATTTCTATGAGGAAGTTAGAAATCAATATTCAGATGAAGGCTGCCATTTGATAGAAAGCGAATTTAATAATTACTGCAATATAGCAAATCAGGTTATAGATAATCATATAAATAAATTAATTGAGTCTTATTCATCAAGGGATTTGGAGGAGAAGTATTTATTAGAATACAAATTTGATTTAAATGTTATAAGAGAAGAAGCATTAAATGTTATGTCATCTTTCATAAAAAAAGAAATCATAAACAATAAGCTAAAAGAAGAAGATGAAGGAGCTTTTTATATACCCAGATATTTTGAAGAAAAAATAGGCGATGAAAAAGATTTTATAATATATAAAAACAAAGATTTATCTATAAAAATAAGAGGTATAGTTGATAGAATTGATTTAAGTTATTCTGATAAAGAATATAAAAATATAAATGGTGTAAGAATTGTTGATTATAAGTCAAGCTATAAATTAGAAAAGCCTAAAGGCGAAACTCAAAAAGATATTATAAGAGAAACAATCAGAATATATTTACAGCCTATTTTATATTTAAAATACATACTTAGTGAATACATCAAAAAAAATATAGAAGAAAAAATAAAGCATTGCGAAGTAGTGTTTACAGTATATAAAGAAAAAGAAGTTATCAATGAATCTCAGCAAATAAATCAGATGTATAATGATAGAGATATACTTTTATCTATATGCGGATTTATTGACAGCGAATATAATTTGAATGATTATTTCAATGAAGTATTTGATAAAATTTTAGCTGGAGAATTAGTTTATATATCTAATATTACAAATTGTTCAAATTGCTATAATGCTCCTTATTGTGAGAAAGTATATAGAAAAGATGATGATGAAAATTGATAAGATAAAATAATAATAAAAAAAGGAGCTGTAAATAACGGCTCCTTTTTATTTTATAAAAACTTAAATTACCATTTAAGTACGAATTCTGTGTAAATCTCTCCGTCTTTAATAGATTTAGTAATTTCCATAGATGATCTAATATGTGTAAGAGATTCAAGTAAAAGGCTAGCCCAAGCAAGTATAGCAAGCTCAATAACTTCAGGATCCTCATTGAAATTAGTAAGATGAACTACCAATAACTTTTTTCTAGCTTTGATTAACTCTATTCTAGCCGGATCAAATAAATCAGTAAAGATATGTTCAGCGGCATAAGTCAAAGCAAAATGCTTAGGTACAAAGAAAAGTAATGGTCTAATATATTTAGGTATTATTTGCTGATAATGGTATTCTGAAATTTCTTTAATACCTGTATTAGCACCAGCATAGAATAAATCACATACCAATTTATAAGGTTTATGGAATGAAGTCATATAAGGATACCATTCCTTACTTGATATTTCATTTTTAAATATTAAAGAAGATGAAGGCTCCATTGCAGTTACCCATTTCTGATATCCTTCTTCTCCGAATTTTGTTTTTATGAATTCTTTTAATATTATTAATGTAATACCCTTAACTCTTTGAGTAACAGTATCTTTCTTAGTTTTCATATCTCTAATCTTATATTGAGATATTTCTGATTCAAGTTCTGATAGTAATTTGTTATTATCATTTGCAAATTTATTCATAACATTTGCAGAAGTAGAAAGATCATTAGAACTGTCGGAAATATTTATTACACTAGTATGTATAGACTCAGATATAGTTTTGAGTTTATTCATAGTTTTAGATGTGGAAATAGAAATATTATTAAGAGATTCAAGACTATTTCTTATATTTCCAAGTTTATCAGCCATATCAATATACTGTGTTTTAATATGATCACTTGATTGAGAAATTTTAGTGATAGAATCAACTATTTCATTGATAGCTTTCAACTGTTCTACAGAAGATACATGCACTGTATCCATAATCTCTGTAACTTCCTGTACATCTTTTGTAAGTATATCAAACTGTTCTGTAGATTCTGTCAAATCATTAGTAGTTATAATGATTTTTTCTTCGATGTTTTGAAGAACTTTATTAGCATTGTCAGCCTGTTCGTTAGAAACTTCAGACAATTTACGTATTTCTTCAGCAACTACTGCGAAACCTGAACTGTATTTTCCGGCATGTGCAGCCTCAATAGCAGCGTTCATAGCCAAAAGGTTTGTTTGATGTGCGATGTTTCTAATAGAACTTACGAAATTAGAAATGAAGCCCAAAGCATTTCTTAAGTCGCCTGTAGCCATAGAAGTAGCCTGCATCTTCTCTTTACTTTTGACAGAAGCCAATGATAAGTCTTTAGCTTTATTTGTAGCTTTAGAAATAATAGCATCTATATTTTCTATAGTTTTACTCATTTCTTCTACTGAAGCAGCTATTTGCTCTATATTTTCACCTTCTTCAATGATTTTATTTTGAAGTTCTCTAGTATCTTTTTCAACCGAATCAATATTGCTAGTATTTGAAGCTATATACTCCTGCATATTTTGGTTGCTGCTTTCTACTAATTCTACCTGATTCAATTCATCATTAACATTATTTTTAATAACTTCTATATTATTGTTAATACCGTATATTATCTCTAAGTTATCACTGATTTTTTGAGAAAGAGTATCACTTTGTTTTTTAGAAGTTAAAATAGTTCTTTTTACACTTGAAAGCACTGACTGAAGTGAGTTATTTAAAAGTCCTACCCATTTAGTCATCTCTCCTATTTCATCGCTTCCTGAAACTGCAGGTATTTTTACAGTTAAGTCTTTATTATCAACAGAATTACCTATAGCATCAGATATTTTTGTTATAGAACTGAATAATAATTTAATAAAGAATATAATAGTAACTATTGCCATTAAGAATGCTATTATTATAGTATAGAATATAGCATTATTCATATCTTTTATCTGTGCTGTATAGTATGAATTAGGTATAAGCATTACTATATTGATAAGTCCTGAAATATTAGCAACATAAGCCTTGCATAGTGTATTATTTATTTCTATATCATCTGTTTTACTAAATCCGGCAGTTAGATTGGAATTAAACACTTCATAGTATTGAGGGTATAATATATCTAATCTTCCATTTACTATATCAGGATTTTTTGAATTAATGATAGCTGAATTTCTTTTATCAATTACCATTATATCAGCACCTTCTATATTAAGAATATCTTTTATATTCTCTGTAGAATAGTTGAAAAGAACTCCTACATTTGCAATACCTACAATTTTTTCCTCATTTTGAATATCAGGTATTGTGGACGCTATATTAAATGTCATTCCAATATGAGGGCCTTCATTAATCATATAAGGCTTCAATATTTGTCTTCGTAATATACTTTTATATGTTTGTCCATAAGTATTTGTTAGAGCGTCCCACATAGCTTTATTTGTTGTATTTACCTTTGTAAATTCCTTATTGAAAGTGGAGTATTTATAAAGAGTAAAAGGTTCGTTCCCATCACCAATAGCATTAGGGTGAAATAAAACGCTTACAATTCTATTAAAATATAATTGAGATTCATTTACAGTAGCTGATAAGAAATTTTTAAAGTATTCATCTCTATCGTCTGTAGGGAAATTTTTAATATTATCATAAACAACTGAAAGTGTAGTAGAGATTTTTGCAGATTCTTCTCTTGCTGAAAGTATATTATATTCAAATTCTTTTTCTATTAATCTAAATCTATTATCTAAACTTCTTTCTATAACAGTAGAAAAAGTTTCCGTATTTAAAGTATTGCTTAAGAAATTGGTGCTGAAAGCCACCAAAACCATAACTCCAACTATTATTAAAATTATACGAATCTTTATACCCATTTCAAAATGCTCCTGTGTAGTTAATATCGGCATTGGAAGTATATATTTTAAAGAATTAATATCTATAATATATTTAAAACTAATAGCTGTAAAGAGATATCGATAAAAAAAGTATAATATTTTTTATTATACTTTTTACATTTTAAATATAAAAATAGGCGATATCAAAAAATATAGATACCGCCTCAAAAAATCTATATATTACTTACACACCCATTCTGTTTATTACAACATCTAAAAGCTGATCCATAACACTTACAACCCTAGCAGATGCATTATAACCATGCTGATACATAGCCATTTGAGCAACTTCTTCATCTAAGTTAACACCTGATACTGACTGTCTTAATTTTTCAAGATATTCCATAACGACAGTTTGTTTTTCTGTTTCAGCATTAGCTGTTTCTGTTCTTGAAGCTATTTTAGCAAGACTTCCAGTATAGAAATCATTGAATGTAGATTTGCTGTCTACCATTATTTCTTTAGTTTTCAAATTAGCAATAGCCAAAGCATTAGAACCATCACCTATACCATTCCATTTATCATTGAAGCCGTTACCTGTAGTGTCTATACCTTTAGAAGCTGCTATATAATTTACATCGTTTCTTATAATATCATTAACAGCAATAGCGGCAGCAGGGTGTCTGTCAGGTGTAACTGTAAAGTTTCTAAAATCTCCTGCTAATTGGTTAACTTGATCTATTGTTTGCCAATTATAAGCACCAGCGGCACCAGATTGATTTAATACCCCAGTTATTCCTACAAGGAAATCACCTGAATCTTGTATATGCTTAATGAAATATGAAGGCTTCATATAGTCATCAAAGCCTCTTGCTTTAAGAACAAGTCTGTTTTTATCATCTAAATAAGCTGAAACATTAGCTTCGCTTGAGTTTATTTTATCTATCAATTCTCCAACTTTCATTTGAGCAGTATAATCTATGGCAACATCAGCACCTTCTCTTGATTTATTGCCGAATACTAAAGTTCCGCTGCTTCCTATGCTGGCAGTAGAATCTACTGAATTAATACCGCTTACTTTGAACATTATGGTAGAATCTTCCTGTCCGTCATTATTAATATCAAAATTACCTATTACGGAAGGAGTAGTTTTTGTAACTGTGAAGAAATCAACACCTGTCTCCTGATTAAGTCCGAAACCGCTTCTATGAACTTCATTTACACTGTCTGCTAAATTCATAGCGAAAGTATCTAAATCATTAATAGCATCAACAGTATCAACATCTCTAAGTTCTAATAAAGCCTTTAATTCTCCGCCTTCAAACTGAACCTGAACATGATCTTTTTTCCAATAAATATCATACATTCCTTCATTATTGATATTTTTTTCAGCACTTAATTCGCTTACTACATTTCCCTGAACTAAAGCTCTTCCGCCTATATAAATCATAGTTTCATCAGGATCCATAGATTTTATATCAACATTAGCAAGAGAAGAAAGTTCATCAACAAGTAAATCTCTTCTATCTAATAAGTCATTAGGGCTTTGTCCCAATGCCTGTTGTTTTACTATTTCTGTATTTAAATCTTTTATAGAATTAGCTATATCATTGATTCTATTAACTTTATTTTCAACTAAATTATTCAAATTATTACGCATACCGTTCATTTGATTAAACATTTGATTAATAGAATTATTGATTCTATCGGCTCTCTCTACAAGCACCATTCTAGCGCCTCTTTCAGTAGGATTAGCAGCCATTTCCTGCCAAGAATCCCAGAAAGCATCTAAGTCGCTTCTTAAATTTGCATTGCCTGGCTCATTATATATAGCTTCTAATTGCTTTAAATAATCTGATTTTGTTTTCCAATAACCGTCAGTGCCAAGCTCCATCATTATTTTAGAGTCAATGAATTGATCTCTTATTCTCTCTACTGTAGTTATCTCAGCACCTTGTCCTATTTGACCGGCACGTTCAGCTCTATTCAAACTAGGTGCTTCTAAAGGCTTATCGAATGAACGCATTACCACTCTTTGTCTGCTGTATCCTTTAGTGGCAACATTATTTATATTATGACCTGTAACTTCCAAAGCTGTTTTGAAGTTTTGTAATGATCTTTTACCTAATTCTATACCGAAAAATGAGCTTGTTGACATTATTATGCTCCTTAAAAAATAATAATTTTTTATTGTTGCTAGCGATAAACTCGCTAAAACATAGCTGACAACTTCCTTCGTCAGTTATCAGCTGCTCGCTTATCACTTAATTGATATATAATTTTTTATTAGTTAATTAACAACTATAATAAATAATAATTTAATTACTAGTAATTATCGTATTAATAAAAAAAATTATTACATTTTTTTGTTATTGTAACAAACAGGTAACATAATAATAAAATGGTATATATGTTTTATGTTTATATATTTATTAAAGATTCTTTATTTCTTCTATGCTAAGGCCAGTATTTTCACTGATAATATTTATATCTATACCTGAATTTTTTAAATTTTTAGCTATAGCAATCTTTTCAGATTTTTTACCTTTCTCTACACCTTCTTCCATACCTTTTTTTATACCTTCTTTTATACCTTCTTCACGCTCTTTCTTAAGCATAACAGTTTGACCGTATAAAAAAGCATCTCTTGCATTATAAACTTGCATTTCATCTTCGCTTGATGTAAAACGTTCGTATCTATCTATTACTTTTTTCATAATTTTATTTACCTCCTTTAATTTTGATTTTTCATTATTATCTAAATCTTTTGCCGTAAAAAACTCTATCCAAGATAATATTCTTTTTTTCTTCATATCTTCTATATTGGAATTAGATAAAATATTTTTAAATCTTGGAACCTCCAATATATGCATTTGTACCATATCTAAAACAACATTAGGATTTTCTATATCTATTAATTTAAAACATCTATGAGGCTTACCTTCATCATTAAAATCCATATTGAAATTAACGAAATTAATACTTATAACCTCACTAATTATATAGTATGGTTCTTTTTCATCTACTTCACTTACTATATTTCTAGATATATAATAATATATTCTCTTCAAAAAATCTATATTACCTGATAATTGTATTTCTATAATTATTTTTTTATTACTTTTTGTAATGGCTTTAACATCAAGTACGGATTCTTTTAAATTAATATTTTCAGGAAGATTATGAGGATTAATTATATGCAGATTATGAACTTCTTCAAATCCTAAATCTTCAAGTACAGAATTTACTATATTCTCATAGTATATCTTCATTTCCTTCTGATGCTAACAGGTATCTTATAAAATAATCATTCATTCTGTTTATGTTTCTCATTTATTATTCCCCAAAATTATAATATAAGTAGAGATAAGATTAAATTTTAATATTAGTTAAACAAATTCTTTTTATAAAATAAGCCTAAAATAATATATTTTTTAAACATATATTTTGTTTGATGAAATCATTTTCTTAATTGACAGTTTTTTGATAGTGTAATTTTGAATGGCTAAATTATGAATAATATTTTATGAGTTAAAATAAATACATCTAATTACTGAATAATAAAAAATATGCGGACAAAAACATATAATTTCCGCCCGCTTTATAAATAATTTTATTTAGTTCTTAAAATCATTCTTGTCATATTCATCATCTGTAATCTTATAAACATAATCATCTTTATTATATTGTCTCTCTCCTAATCCTATATCTGATATCTCCATTTTAGGAAAGTTCTTCCAATCAGAACCTGCTACTCTCCATTTATAAATTTCAGAAATATAATCATTTGACTCAAGATAGACTCTAAAAAGCTTTTTATCTTCAGATAAAGTTATAAGTGTATATGCATCTACAAGTTTCTTTCCCTCTCGCATTTTTCTTGAATATACAGCATAGTTATTATACATACCTATAAAAATTAAATCACCTTGTAGAACAGGCTCATGGTAACGGCTTGCTATATCTCCATTATCCTTAAAATACCCAGCAGGAAATCCTCTTATAGATCTTAAAGGTACAATAGCTTTTCCTCTAACTGCCTTCAAAAACTCAGCTGCTTCTTTACTATTTTTCTCAACTCCAGGTACTGAAACTTGCTCTTTTGCATTTGCACCGCATGCGGCTATAAAAACAAAAGAAAAAATAATTAAAAGTTTTTTCATTTTTACCTCCTAATTTTTTTTATAAATAAAAAAACTTTTTCAATACTACAATACATATATAATTTGTCAAGTTTTTTAATATACAATACATAAGTATTGTATATTAATTAAATTATAAAAAATAAGCTGCCTTTTTAAAAGACAGCCTATTATTTTTTATTATAATTCTTTATATTTTTAAAAATTTTATACTTTAAAGAAGCTCATAGCATTAACTAATTCTTCAGCCTGATTAAGCAAAGAGCTAGATGATGCAGAAGTATGTTCTACTAATGCGGCATTTTGCTGAGTTACTGCATCCATATCTGTAATAGCTTTATTAACCTGCTGCACCCCCGCCTGCTGTTCTAATGCTGTTGTGCTTATATCGTCCATGAGTTTTGAAGTTACATCTATTTTATCTTGAATATCTTTAAATATCTCTTGTGATTCTCTTGCTGATTCTGTGGCTTTAGTAATTTTCTCATAGGCATTATCTACTAGACTAGTGATATCTTTTACTGATGACTGAGTAGTCTGTGCCAAATTTCTAACTTCAGAAGCTACAACTGCAAAACCTTTACCTTGATCTCCGGCACGAGCTGCTTCCACTGCTGCATTTAAAGCAAGTATATTAGTTTGGAAAGCTATATCTTCTATTATTTTTGTGATGTTTTTTATTTTTGTACTAGCTTCATTAACTTCTTCTATATTTTGAACAGTATCTAAAATTATACTTCCTGCATGCTTAATAGAGGCTTTTGAGTTTATCATCATTTTATTTCCGTCTACTGATTTATTTGTAGATGATACAATAGTTGAAGCCATCTCTTCCATTGATGAAGCTGTTTCCTGCAAACTAGATGCTTGAGTATCTGTTCTTCTTGATAAATCTTCACTGTCTTTTGAAAGAACCCTTGCACTATTAGTTATCTCATCAGCTGAAACTCTAACTTTCATTATAATATCAAGCAGTACATCACGCATATTAAAGAAAGAGTTAGCAAGCATACCTAATTCATCATCTCTATTAATATTCTGATGTTCATAAACCAAATTACCTTGAGATATTTCTTTTGCAAATAATACAAGTGAAATTAATGGTTTTGTTATAGTCTTTATATAAAGAGCAACTACAAAGCATGCTAATATTATAAAGAACGGCCCTGTTGTAGATGTTCTAAAAATTATACCTCTTATATCTTTATAAATTTGACTGTTATAATTTGCAAATATAACAGACCAAGGCATTATACTAATATTTTTATAAACAGCAGAACGTTTATTTTTATCATTTCCAAACACATAAGATTCTATAACACCTTCCGATGTAGTCTTTGTTATATCATAAACTTGAGGTAATGCAGTACCGATTTTGTTATGATCAGATGAAAGCATAATAATACCTTTATCATTTGCTATTGTTATATCGCCGTCAAAGTTAATATTATCTATAAAATCTTTATTAACTTTTCCTAAATCTATATTTATATAAATAATACCTATTAAGTTTCCGGCAGTATTAAATAAGCCTTTACAAAGAATTATAGCCTGAGAATCTTTTGTAGTAACATCAGCATAAGTACCCTTATAATTATTTGCTTTTAATCTTGCAGATAATTCAGGATCGGAATCGAATATAGATGTTCCTTCAAGAGATGCATTATCACTATCAACTATTATTTTTCCATTAACATCTGCAAGTCCCATATTAAGAGCATATCTATTTGCATCATTAAAATCTTTTAATCTATTTATACTTTGCTGTTTGACGTTTATATCATTAGTATAAAGAGTGTTGAATACAGTTGATGATTTAGAATAAGTATCAATAGCGAGCAGCTGTTCATGAAGCACCATATCTACCATAGAAGCATATCCTGAAACTGTAGATTTAAATCCGTTCAATGTTGCTCTTTTTACTGCTCTTGTAGATGATAATACAGAAAGCGTACCCAATATAAGAATTGTAATAAAAATGATAATACTTATAATGAAAGGAACTTTAAAAGATAAACTCTTCATTTTTCTCATACATATAAACCCTAATGAAATTTTGTTATTATTTAATAATAATTGTTTTAATATATATTTTATTCGAATAATTTGAATATAAAAATAAAAAAAAATTGTAATTTTTTTATAAAAAATTATATTTTATGCTATTTATTCAATATTAAAGATTAAAATATAAAATAAAAGGGTTATTCCAGTTAGGAAATAACCCTTAAAAAACTCATATTAAAATTATCAAACTTTAAAGAAGCTCATAGCATTAACCAATTCTTCAGCCTGATTAAGCAAAGAGTTAGATGAAGCAGAAGCCTGTTCTACTAATGCGGCATTCTGCTGAGTTACTGTGTCCATATCAGTAACAGCTCTATTAACTTGTTCCACGCCTTCATGCTGTTCTACTGCTGTTGAGCTAATATCCTGCATTATTTTTGCAGTATTTTCTATCTTTTCCTGAAGCTCGCTGAATATATCCTGCGAAACTCTTGCAGATTCTGTGGCTTTATTAATTTTTTCATAGGCATTGTCTACCAAAGTAGTAATATCTTTTACTGATGATTGTGTAGTCTGTGCCAAATTTCTCACTTCAGAAGCTACTACCGCAAAACCTTTACCCATATCACCAGCACGAGCCGCTTCAACTGCAGCATTAAGGGCTAGTATATTAGTTTGGAATGCGATATCTTCTATTATCTTTGTAATATCTTTAATCTTAGTGCTGGCATCATAAACTTCTTCTATATTTTTAGTGGTATCAAGTATTATTTCGCCGGCATTTTGAATAGCCTCTCTTGAATCTATCATCATTTTATTACCTTCCACAGACTGATCTGCTGATGATTTTATTGTAGAAGCCATTTGCTCCATTGATGAAGCTGTTTCTTCCAAACTTGCAGCCTGTGCCTCTGTACGTTTTGATAAATCTACACTTCCTGTAGAAAGTTCTTTAGCATTCATTCTGATTTCATCTGCAGAAGTTCTTACTTTAATAATAATATCTGAAAGTCTGTCTCTCATATCAAAGAAAGAGTTAGCCAATACTCCAAGTTCATCTTTACGTTTTATGTTTCTATGTGTAGAAGTTAAATCTCCATTAGAAATTTCTCTTGATATTAGAACTAATTCATCTAAAGGTTTTGTAATGCTCTCGATATACATAAATATTAATACAGTACATAATATTATAAATAGCGGTCCTATTATTACAGTACGAAGAATAGTATATTTTATTTCTTTATATATTTCACTATCTGCTTTTGCAAATACAACAGTCCAAGGCATTATATTGACATTTTGGTAAGCGGCAGAACGTTTTCCATCATAACCTTCATAAGTATATGATTCTATTATGCCTTCTTTTTTTGTTTTTATTATATCATAAACTTCAGGTAAATTTCCGCCTATTCTTTTATTATCTGATGATAATATTATATTACCATCATTATTGGCAACTGTTATTCTTCCGTTAATTTTCAAGCTGCTTATAAATTCATCATTTACTTTTTGCAAATCTAAATTAATATAAACTAATCCTATTATATTACCTTGTGAATTCTTAATTCCTCCGCAAAGAAGAAGTGCCTGTCCTCCTGTTGTAGATGATATGCTTGGAGAATTATCATAAGTAAATTTATAGTTATTAGCTTTCATTTGTGAAAATAAATCTTTATGAATTTCTGCTATAGATACTCCAATAAGTTTAGGGTTAGAGCTGTCAAGTAATACTACACCATTAATATCAGCAAGCCCAACATTTACCGCATAAGTATTTACCGAAGCAAAATCTTTTAATCTTTTTTCTGCCTCATTTCTTACAGTTATATCATCTATATTTATGATTCCGTTTGCTAATGTGCCTGACTGAGAATAAGTTGCTATTGCTAATAGCTGCTCATGAAGAACCATATCTATCATATATGAATATCCTGAAACTGTAGAAGAAAAACCTTCTAAAGCTGATTTTCTAATGGCTCTTGAAGAAGACCATATAGAAATAGAAGCTAATGAAGCTATTGTTATAAAAATAATGGAACTTATTATAACTGGGATTTTAAAAGATAAACTATGTATTTTTTTCATTGATAAAAACCTCTATATATGATTAAAATTATTTACTTGTAATTTAAATTAAGAAATATGTTTATCAGATATTGACAGTATTAATCTAACAATAAAAATTACGTTGTCAAATTTTTTTTGAATTTTTTTTAAAAAAATAAAAAAAAATTTTTGATTTTTTAAGAAATTTAACTGTTGTTTGTATTATATAAAATACATATTATACGTTTATATATGTAGAGGAAATATCATATTTGATAATTTTTTAATTAATTCTATTGTGATATGATTAAATATTGTATATAATAATACTTCTAATAAAATTTCTATTAATATAAAAATATAAGGATTTTTTATGAGCAAGTTTTTAAGTGATAAAGCAAAGTCTATAGAATCATATACTCCAGGTGAACAGCCTAAAGATAAAAATTATATAAAATTAAATACAAATGAATCTCCGTATCCTCCTTCTCCAAATGTGAAAAAGGCATTAATAGATAGCAATTTCGATGATTTGAGACTTTACCCTGATCCTAATGTATCAGATTTGAAAAAAGAAATTGCTGAATTATATAATGTCAATACAAATAATATTTTTGTAGGAAACGGCTCCGATGAAATATTAGCCTTTTCTTTTATGGCTTTCTTTAATAAAGGGGATAAAGTTTATTATCCTAATATCACATACAGCTTTTATTCCGTATATTCATCTCTTTTTGA
Organism: uncultured Brachyspira sp.; assembly: GCF_944393015.1. Classification (GTDB taxonomy): domain Bacteria; phylum Spirochaetota; class Brachyspiria; order Brachyspirales; family Brachyspiraceae; genus Brachyspira. Next base: position 22,183 of record NZ_CALXYQ010000004.1, on the reverse strand, counting down.
TTTAAACGAAGTGAAAATACCATTAAAAGATGATTTTAGTATAGATATTAATGATTATAAAAATTTGGATGCCGGTATATTTATAGCCAATCCTAATGCTCCTACGGGATTACTTATTACTTTATCACAGATAGAAGAAATTATAATAAATAATAGAAATAATATAGTGATAGTAGATGAAGCATATATTGATTTCTCTGAAACAGAAAGTGCTTATAAACTTGTAAATAAATATGATAATCTTTTAGTTATACAGACTTTTTCAAAATCTAGGGCATTGGCTGGAATTCGTTTAGGCTTTGCTATAGGTAATGAAAATCTTATTCAGGGTCTTAAAAATATTAAATATTCTTTTAATTCTTATACCATTAATAGGCTTTCTATAATAGCAGGAATTGAAGCTATAAAAGATAAAGATTATTTTAAAGATACTGTAAATAAAGTAATAAATACAAGAGAAAAAACAAAAATAAAATTAAAAGAATTGGGATTTAATGTGCTTGATTCTAAATCTAATTTTATATTTATATCACATAAAAATGTATTTGCCGAAGATATTTATATGAAATTAAGAGAAAATGGTATATTAGTAAGATATTTTAAAACCGATATTATAAATAATTATATAAGGGTAACTATAGGTACAGATAAAGAAATGGATATTTTTGTAGAAAAGATAAAATATATAATAAAAAATTGAAGAATAATGTGATAATTGATAATCAAAATTAAAAAAATATTTAAACTTTGTAGTTTTTGTATATACTATTATATTATAAAAAATTGAATAAAAAACCGGATAAAGAATATGAGCGATACTACATTATATACTATAACAGCAGTAATATTTATTATTATATTAATATCTACAATTATAATGATAAGAAATATATTTAATAAAAAGGTTCATAAACCTTCAAAAAATACAAAGAAGAAGATGCATGAACTAAGAAAAATTGTTTCTTTAAATCCAAAAGATTTAGATTCTTTATATGAGTTGGCACTTATAGAAGAAGAATATAATGAATTAACAGGGGCATTGCCTAAATTTGAATTATTATTAAGCAAAAGATATTTTAAAGACAATAATATAAATGAGATAGAAATATATAAAAAGATGGAGGCAGGATACGGTCAGCTTGAAGATATAGAAAATAGTTTTAAATATGCTATGATGATATCTAAATTAGACCCTAATAATATTGACTATGCTGTAAAAATAGGTAATGTTTTAGGAAAGGAAGGTAAATATAAATTAGCTTCCGAATATTTTAATAAAGTGATAGTATCAAAAGAAAATTTAACTATAGAAGAAGCTAGAACAGCAGCTTTGTCATTTTTTATGATTAAAGATTATAAAAAATCTATAATATTTTTAGAGGAATTATATAAGAAAATATCAAATGATAAAGAAACAGATATATTAGAAATTTATAATCTTGAAATATTGCTTGTATCTCTTTATATATCAGCAGATGAACTTAATATAGCAATTACATTTTTAGAGCAAATATTATCTAATAAGAATATAAGTGAAGATCATAAACTATATGTTAATAGAATATATATGTACATATTATATAAACTTTCAGATAATAATAAATTTATTTCTAAATATAATGAATTAAGAGCTTATTATAAATTAGATGAAGCTAAAAAAGAATATGCTGCATTAATATTTGACTTTGCATTCTATGCTTATTTCTTAAAAGATATAAATACTTCTATAAATTATTTCAAAAAATTAAATTCTTTTCACATGCTTGAATATAGCGTTTATTATTTAGATCAAATATTAGATTATCTTAATGAAGTTAATAAAGCATCTATTCAATTAGTAAAATTAAGAGGCGATGGAAAAGTAAATAATGAAAAATATAAAAATGAAAATTATGAAAAATATATAGATTCTGAATTGATAGATATATGGGAATTAGTATTAAGTTTATGGCAGGGTACATTTATTAAATTTGATTATATCACTTCAAATGCTCCAAATCCGGAAAATAAAATAGATATAGATAAAATATTGGCAGAATTAAATGCCGCTAGAGAAAATGACAGCACAAAAAATATTAATTTAAATGAAATAGATAAAATATATTCTTTGAATGTAAGTAATTTTAAAAAATTATGTAAGAATTTGATTCAAAATAAATTATCATATTCTATACTTCAAGAATATACCGATAATGTAATAGATTATAATTATGGAGATGAGGTTAATTATTTGGCATATCATGTAACAAAAAGCCGAAAAGATTTAACATTAATTTCTATAAAAAGATGGAAAAATACAGAGGTAGGGGAACTGATAATAAGAGATTTTTTACTTATGGTAAATGAATCAGGAGCAAAAAATGGTATATTGATTCTTCCTGTAAGATTATCAAATAGTGCAAAAAGCTATGCAAAACATAATGATAAGATTACAGTTTATACAAGAAGTCAATTTAATTCATTTTTGAAAACTAATTTTGTAGATTAAACTAATAAGGAAAAATTATGTTAGACTCTTATATTTATATAGTCATTGTTCCAATATCTATAGCAATATTATTAGGACTTATTTTTTTCTTCAAGACTATAACAGGAAACAATAGTACATATAAACCGAAGAATATCAAAAAGAAAATAGAAGAACTTGAGAAAAAGATACAGCTTAACCCTAAAGATTATAATTCAATGTATGATTTAGCTGTAATAGAAGAGCAGTATAATATGACTGAGAAGGCTTTGGAGAAATACGAAAAACTTCTTAGTATTAAATATTTTGAAGGCGAAGAATTAAATATATATAAAAAACTAGAAGAGCTATACAACAAATTAGATAATAAAGAAGAAAGTTTAAAATATACTTTAAGAATAGCTCAAATAGATGTTAATAACACATACTATTCTATAAAAGCAGCTACAGAACTTGGAAGGGAAGGAGCTTATAAATTAGCTACTGAATATTTCAATAGGGTGTTAAATAATAAAAATGATTTTGAAATATATGAACTTAAAATAGCTGCTATATCATATTTCATGAATAAAGAATATAGAAAAGTTATTGCTATGCTTGAAGAGCTTCATAAAAGATTAAGCAGAAATATAAGCAATATTGAAGATGATTATGATGAGCTTATATTGGTAGAAAAGATATTGATATCATTATATATTATCACCGATGAGATTAACAGTGCTAGAAGTTTTACAGAATCGATATTATCATCAAGAGCGATTAAAAACGATCCTAAATACCGTTTCTTTATAAACAGAATATATTTGTATATATTATATAAATCAGATGATAATGAAGCTTTTATAAACTTATATAATCAATATTCAAAGCAATATAGAATAGATGAAATAAAAAAAGAAGAAAGTATTATCATTTTGGACTTTGCTTTTTATAATTATTTCATAAAAGATATTAACAGTGCTATTAGCTATTTTGAGCATATAAGATTATTTAATGATCCTGAATTTGATATATATGATTTGGACAGTATATTTACTTATTTATCTGAAATTTCTAAAGCTGAAGTTCAATTAAAAAAATTGAGAGGAGATATTCAATTAAATAATAAAGATAAATATGTAAAAGAGAATTATGAAAAATATGTTAATTCTCAGTATATAGAATCTTGGGAAAATTCTGTCAGATTATGGGAGGATTCATTTAATAGCTTAGATACTATATTAAATTTGATAGAAATAGAAAGAAATGTAGATATTGAAAAAGTATTACTAGAATGCAATATCAATGAAAATAATGCTACTATAGAAAATGTAAGCAGTAAGAAAGTAGATAAAATTTTTGATATAAGTTTATCATCTTTTAAAAGTATATGTCAGGATATAATACAGAAAAAACTTTTATATTCTGCGGTACAGGAATATAATGAAAAGCTAATAGATTATGATTATGGAGATGAGGTTAATTATTTAGCATTTGCTGTGAATAAGAGTAAAAAAGATTTAACATTAATATCTTTCAAACGCTGGAGAAATACTGAAGTAGGGGAGCTTGTAATAAGAGATTTTCTGCTGCTTATTAATGAGGCAGGTGCAAAAAATGGAATATTAGTTTTACCTCTTGAACTTACAAATAGTGCAAGAAGTTATGCTACTCATAATGATAAAATAAAAGTTTATACTAGAAATCAATTTAATTATATGCTTAGGGACAGCAGAATATAATTATTATAATTTATATAGAATAAATAATAAAAAAGAGCTGATAAATTATCAGCTCTTTTTTTATAAATAATAAATTTTATTCGTTTTCTTTATTGGCTTCTTTAGATTCTTTTGTCTCATCTATAAGTCTTATTAATTCATTAGACCTGGAAGCTATACTTTCTTTTAATGCTAATAATGTATCTTTTCCTGCTTTATTATTTGCCATTTCTCTTTTCAAAAGGTCTGCTATATTAAGGCATGCAAGTATTGCTATGGTATCTCTAGGATAATTAGGGCCATACTGCTCTGCTATATCATTCATACTTTCATTGACAAATTCAGCAACTTCTTTTAAATATTCAGCATTACTCTCTGGAGATTTTATGCTTAGCATTCTGCCGTATATATTAACCTCTACAATAGTAATATCATCCATAATTATTTACCTATTATTTTGATTCATTATCAAAGAAAAATTCTTCTTCATCATCATCGCCGAACATATATTGATCATCTTCATTTATATCGAATTCATAATTATCTTCTTTGCTGTTTTTATCAATATTTTCTTCTTCTGCTTCATTAGTTTTATTATTTTCTGTTTGTTGTTCTTCTTTTATATCATTATCCCATATATCATTATCCCAGCTGGCATCTGAAGCATTACTGAAAGGGTCTTCATCTTCTGTAACTTTCACATTTGAAATTTCTCTTACTTCTTTTATTTCTTTTATCTCGCTGCTTTTATTAACATTATTTTCAGCTTTATATTCTTCATATTCATCAGCTGATGAGAAAGGGGCTTCTTCATCAATCTCTTCTACACTGCTTTCAAATACATTCTCAGCACTTTTTACTTCTTCTTTAATTTCTTGAGATGGTTCTTCTAATGGCTTATTCTCTTTTTCTTCAATAATCTCATTATTAGATGTATTGTTAGAAGATTCGTTACTAACTGATTCATTATGAACAGCATTTTCTGTATTATGAATCATAGAAGCATGATGAGATTTTTTAGCCTCAAAATTAGATTTTCTTACGCTGTCTATTCTTTCTATAAGAATACTTAATTTTTCTTTAAGCTCATTATTTTCTTTGCTTAGAGAATCTATAGCTCTTATTGCTTTTTCTAATTCTTTTTTAAGATTATCATTTTCTTCTATTAAAGTCATAGAATCTTTTTCTGTATTTTCCAAATTAGATTTAAGAGTATCTCTCTCTATTCTAGTAGCTTCTAATTGTTTTATTAAATTATCTTTATCTTCTTTTATAGAATTGTAATTATCAGTAACATTTCTTTTATCAGCTTCTAGTATAGTTTTTTCTTCTTTTAAAATATTGAAGCTATCTTTTACGTTTTTCAAACTGTTTATTAACTCTTCTTTTTCTGATTTGAGCTGTTCTATAATTTGATGCAATTCTTTATTATCGAATGAAATTACTTGGTATTCATCTAGAAAATCTTTCAATTTTTCTTCTAAAATTGTAAATTCTTTCAAAATTCCCCCCAAAAAAATGTATATTAAAAATTATATCACATATAAATTCAATTGTCAATTTTTTATTTTATGATACAATATAATTTATAAAACATAATATAAAACAGGTTTTTATGAAGAAATTAATTGTGTTGAGTTTGGTATTAATCACCTGTCCAATAATATACGGACAATCACCATATACAGATAAAGATCAAAAAGTTTTAAAAGGTGCAGTAGATGCTTGGCCTTTTATAGGTATAGAATACGAAAGATCTACAGAAAGTTATATGCCTTTTGATTATATACATGAAAGTCATAAAAGAGAAAATAGGTTAAAAAAATCATTTCCTTCTAGACTATTATATGAGCTTTCTACTATAGAACTTCATATGAATACTTTAATAGGCGTCAATTTAAAAGACGGGCATTTCAGCATGCCTAATATGTATTTATCTCTTGGCAAAAGTTTTCATTTTGATTGGATGTTTTCTGCTACTCCTTTTGTAACTATGACTTCAAAATTTGATGTATTTAATAAAGATCATGCTACTGGAAGTATAGGCTTATATGATGCTGGTATAGAAACTGTTACTTTAACTAGGATTTTATTATCTTTTAGAATGAAAGCTGTTAATGATATAAATGGAAATACATTTATGCTGCTTCCTTCTGTTATTGACAGTGAATCTGCAAGTTTTGCTCCGCATTGGTATATTCCTAGGGTTAATAATGAAATGGGATTTAGGGCAGGATTCATAGGTTATAATTATGAATTATCTTATTCTCAAGGTTATTCTAAAGATTCTAATCCTTTAGCAGCTGTTTTCAAAATTAACGGCGACTATTTCAGGGCTCAATTCCTATATCAATATAATGATAAAAATTCACTTTCTCCAGACAATTTTCATAGCAGATATAATAATGATGTTAATGATAAAGAAGATTATTATACACACCATTTAGTACAATTATCTGGTATGGGAAGAATTCCTTTTCTTGATAAACAATTATGGCTTAATTTGCTTGGGGAATATACTTGGAGAGATAATGATGCTCATTATGTAAGGCTTGAACTTGGTCTTGAATGGAAAATGCTTAACATTGCTATACGTCCTTTATTCTATATTCCTGTTAATTTTGATAATATTGATAATCATGGAAATAAATTTGATCCTAAAAAAGATTTATTCTGTTTGGAATATTCTGCTTATATTAAATTTGATCCTATTTATTTCGGATTCCAAGGCTCTACAGACGGAAGATATTATATTGCTATGAAGGCTGTATTTTAATTGATATCTTTTTTAATCTTATCGCACGGTAAATAAAATTTTATTATTAAGTTAATTATCAATACAAATCTATCATAATAATAAAAGCGAGTTAATCGTGCGTTAATGTAAATTTTAAAATTAAATAATACTTGGGCGGGCGTTAACATTTCTAATTAGGTAATAAAGATAATTTAAATTAAATTTTTAAAATAAGTTATAAAGAAAAAAGGGCGGGGTATATAATTAAAGTTTTAAAATTTATTTTCATTTGCCCACCCTCTAGATTTATTATTTTATTCTGTTGTTTTTGTCTATTATTCTTTTTTTGTTTGTACTGTTATTATAACACCCACCCAGGAGTTTTTTAAATTTATAGCGTTATATAGCGCACGCAGAATTAAATTAAGAATATGAAATTTACTATTAAATGCATTTTTATTATATTTGAAATTTAGATCACCGTGCGTTATAGTATAGAACAATGATGCTTTTTTATATGATGTATTGACATAAATATTAAGTAATATATCATTCAAATAAAATATTATTAACGAGGAATAATAATTGAGAAATTTAAATCTTGATGAATCAATATTAAGCGAATATTTATTAGATGATTTTAATTCTGAAGATAGTTCTATAATAGTAAATGAACTGCAAAAAAGATTGTCAGATTATGAAATAAGAGAATTAGAGATAGGATGCGGCAATGGTAAGTTTATAGTAGAACTTGCTATGAATAATAAGGATAAATACTTTGTAGGAATAGAGTATTCATATAAAGCTGCTAAGAAAGCTGTATCAAAGGCATATAAGAGAAATATAAAAAATCTTACTATTATATTTGGTGAAGCTAATAATGTAATAGATAAATATTTGAAAGAAAAGTATTATTTTGATAAAATATATCTAAACTTTCCAGATCCTTGGCCAAAGAAAAAGCATGCCCATAGAAGAATATTTACTAGAAGTTTTTTGGATAAAATGCATACTATACTAAAAGATGACGGCATATTCTATTCAGTAACAGATGATGATAATTATGCATTAGAAATAATGAATCCTATTTATAAAGAAGCAGAAAACTTTAGGAATGTTTTGGATAGTGAATACGTTCATAAATTGGAAGGATATGGAGTTACACTTTATGAGGAGAAAATGAGAGCAGTGGGACATAATATATACTTTTTTGCTCATTCTAAAAATATATGATGATTAATCAGTTAAAAATTATATTTTTTATATTAATATTTTTGGCAGTTTCCTGCAGCGATGAAGAAAGTTCAAAAAAAACTACCATTATAAGTGTAATAAAGGAAAAAAATACAAGAAAATATAATTCCATAGAGAAAGGACTTTTAGATCAAATAAATTCAGATGGAATGGATGTTTATATAAATTTTTATTCATTAGACAATGATGAATTGTCAATTATAAGAACTGCTAATAATGTAAGAGATGATAATTCTAGTATAGCAATAGTTATAGGTGAAAATGCTACTTTACTTTCTATGAATATAATAGTTCCTCAAACAATAATATTTGCCGGCTGTTTCGATGATTTATCAATAAGTAATATTAACAGGAATAGGATTCAAAATAATAATATTACCGGAGTTTATGTGAATTTGGATATAACTAAATATATAAAAATGATTTCGGATAAATATGTTGATAACATTGCCTATTTATATACAAAAAATTCAGAAATGTCGGCTAATATTTCCAAGTATATAGGCAGATACTGCCGTAATGAGAATATAACATATCATCCTTTGATTATAGACGGTAATCTAGACTCTATTGATATAGAAAATAATATAAAATCAAAAAATATAGATTATATAATTTTAGCCAATGAAGATTATATAAACAATAATATATACTCAATATCCTATTTATGCGATAAGTATTCTATACCGTTAATAAATACAGATATATCTGAGGCTGTGAATACTGCAATATTATTTTCATTAGATTTTAATTATTATTATTTAGGCAGACAATTAGCATTGGTTCTTAATGAAGTTATAAATAATAATGGCAAAACAGAAGGGGTGGACTTTCTAAAATTGTCTGATTCGTATGAAATTCTGGTAAATGAAGATATAGCTGAGGAATATGATATAAAATTGACAGAAGAAATACATAATATTAGTTCATTCTTAATAAAAGATGGTAAAGTAATAAAAAAATAGGCTACATATTATGTTAATTCTGCTTGACAAAATTAGTGCTTCATAGTATTATATTTTAAACTTTAAATCGTATAATAGCGATAATTATCTTAATTTTTGAAATTGATTAGTAAATAATTCAATATAAGGAGAAAAAAATGGCAGTACCAAAGCATAGAAAGTCGAAAGCAAAAAAGAGATCAAGACAAGCAGCTAATGATAAAAGATTCTTAGGTTCATTATCAATCTGTCCTCAATGCGGAGCAGAAAGAATGCCTCATAGAATCTGCCCAGAATGCGGTTTCTATAAAGATAGAGTAGTAAAAGCTCCAAAAACACAAAATGCCGGATAATAAATAATAAAATAATTTTTAGGAAGTTATTATGAATTTAGCCATAGATGTAGCCAGCGGCGAGAAACCTCTCGAAGAATTAGTTTCAGGTGCTGTTAGTGCCCTACAGAAAAATAAAGATATTAATTTAATTTTAGTAGGTAATGAACAAAGTATATCAAAAGCCATATCTAAAACTAAATATGATCATAATCGTATAGATATCAGACATACAGATGAGATAATAGATATGAATGAAAGCCCTGCTAATGGAATAAAACATAAGAAGAATGCTTCAGTTTTATTGGCTGCACGCTTGGTTAGAGAAGGAGAGGCAGATGGTTTCTTCTCTCCAGGAAATACAGGAGCTACTTTAGCCGCAGCTCTTACCGAAATAGGACGCTTGAAAGGTGTTATGCGTCCTCCTCTTATATCTACACTTCCAAAAATAAACGGTGAGTTCTGTATGTTGGATATGGGAGCTAATGTGGATTGTACTACAGATTATATAGTACAATTTGCAGTTATGGGCAGAGTATTTGCTAAAAGATATTTAAAGATAGATAATCCTAGAGTCGGTCTTTTAAATATTGGGGAGGAAGACTCAAAAGGAAATGCTAATGCTAAAAAATCATTTGAACGTCTTCAAAAAATGAAAAAAATTAATTTCATTGGTAATATAGAGCCTAATGATATATTAAAATCTGACAGTGTCGATGTAGTTGTAACTGACGGATTCGATGGCAATATAGTATTAAAGACAATAGAAGGAACAGCTTCTTTTGTTGTTAATTTATTAAAAGAAGAGGTTAAGAAGAACCCTGTCAGTGTAATGGGCGGACTTATGATGAAACCTGTATTTAATAATTTGAAATCAAAAATGAGTTCCGATTCTTATGGTTCTGCTATATTATTAGGGTTAAATGGCGGGGCTTTTGTAGGACATGGCAAAACTAGCGGTGTCGGTATAAAAAATGCTGTACTAAATATGTATAAATTCTTAGATGCCAAAGTGAACGAAAAGATAGCTAAAGAACTTTATGACTCCGGAGCTAAAAGAAGAATTTTTTAAAGGAATTTTTTAAATGGTATATATTAAATCTTGTAAAGGCACTTATAAAAATAATAAAACCAATATGGCAGCCTCAGATTTAGCCTTACTATCAATAAATGATGTAATTAAAGATATAGATCCAAATAATATAGATGCAATTCTTTGTGCTACAGTTACTAAAGATTATATTTATCCTTCCACAGCTTGTATATTAGCAGGAAAAATTAAAGCAAGTAATGCTTTTTGTTTTGATATAGAAAGTGATTTTACAGGCTTCTTATCAGCATTAAGATTAGCTTATGCTTTTGTTAAAAGCGGAAGATATAAAAATATTTTAGTAGTTGCCACAGAATCATTTTATATATGTGATGATGAAAATAGATTTGATGATGCTAGTGCTGCTGCTTTAGTAACAAATGAAAAATCAGATATTCAAATAGATTTTATAGATTCAGTAACAGACGGAAATGCATTAGAAAATTGTTATATTCCTATGGGCGGAACAGCTAACCCTTATACAAAAGAAGGAGTACTCAATAAAGAACATTTTATTTCTATAAAAGACAGCCGTATTTTTGAAGAAGAAGCTAAAAAAGCCGGTCTTTATGTTAAAGATATTTTATCATCTAATAACATAAATCCCGATTTATATATACCATCTTATTCAAGCCCTAATGCATACAATGCCTTTGTTGATGGTTTATCTGTCAGCAAAGATATAGTATACTCTAAAATGGAAAATGCTCACTCATCTTTAAGTGCTTCATCAGGAGTGGCATTATCTATGGCTTTAGAAGATGGTTCTATAAAGAAAAATAGTAAGGTAGCTATATGCAGTTATGGAAGCGGTTACACCAAATCTGTAGCTGTTATTTCTATAAATTAATTATAATTAAAAAGTAATATTTAGTTTTTAATTGAGTGAAGGATTGATAATATGAACTTAGGTAGATTTCGTTTTGGCGGAGTTCATCCGCATGACAGTAAGGATACAGCCGATATTGCTTCATCAGCTCTATCCAATCCCCCTAAAACCGTCCTAATATCTATGTCTCAGCATATTGGTGCTCCGGCTAAAATGTTGAAAAACAAAGGGGATAAAATCGAAAGAGGCGAACTTATAGGAGAAGCCGGCGGTTATGTATCAGGAAATGTTCATTCTTCTGTTACAGGTACTGCTGCATCTGTGGAAATTGCAGCTCCTCCTCTAGGGCGCGGTGCTAATGCTTTGCTTATCAATGTAGACAGCAATGCAGATAATTTAGCTTATTTTGAGAGTTCTGATTATATGTCTATGCCAGTAGAGGAAATGTCTAAGAGAATACAGCAAGCTGGTATAGTTGGTATGGGTGGTGCTACTTTCCCTACTCATGTTAAAGTTGATGGAGCTGCTAAGGGAAATGCTGACACTTTAATTATTAATGGTGTTGAATGCGAACCTTATATTACTAGCGACTATAGACTTATGATTGAATATACTCAGGATCTTTTCAAAGGTATTGAAATCTTAAGAAAGATAATTCCTTCAGTGAAAAGAACTATTATTGGTATAGAAAATAATAAGCCTAAAGCAATAGAGGAAATGGCTAAAATAGGTAAAGAGCATAATGTTGAAGTTATGCCTTTAAGACTTCGCTATCCTCAAGGTGCTGAAAAAATGCTTATAGAAGCTACTACTGGAAGAATAGTTCCTGTAAGCAAACTTCCTATGGATGTTGGCGTTATAGTTGTTAATATAGCTACTTTATATGCTATATACGAAGCTGTAGCTAAAAATAAACCACTTATAGAAAGACTTGTTACAGTATCAGGTGATGCCATAAAAGAACATAAAAATGTATGGCTTCCTTTAGGTACACCTATTTCACATGTTGTTGAAGAATGCGGCGGAATTACTGCTGAAAACGTTCTTATACTTTCAGGCGGTCCTATGATGGGTGCTGCTATACCTAATCTTGAACAATGTGTTAATAAAGGTACTAACTCGCTTCTATTCTTAGATAAGGATAAATTACCTAAAGAAGTGGAATATCCTTGTATAAAATGCGGAAGATGCGGTAATGCTTGTCCGCTTCACTTATCTCCTACTGAGCTTGCTCATACTGCAAAAGCTAAAATCAAAGATAAATTGAATGATTTAGATATAGCAACTTGTTTTGAATGCGGCTGCTGTACTTATATATGTCCTTCAAAAATTCCTTTGGTTCAGTGGATTAGATTTGGTAAAGATTTATTAAGAAGATAGTTTAAGGAGATAATGATGAAATTTTATACAGAATCATCTCCGCATATAAAAGACGGAGATACTACCAATAAGATAATGTTAAGAGTTATTATAGCTCTTTTACCTGCTGTTATATATAGTATAGTACTTTTTGGAGCTAAAGTTATAGTTTTATATTTGGCTGCTATTATTACTTGTATACTTGCAACTGTAATTGTTAAAAAGGTAAGAAAAAAACCTTTATTACCTGATTATGCGGTTATTGTTACTGCTATACTTTTAGTTATGACTCTTCCTCCTTCTTCAACTATAACTATGGTTGTAATAGGAAGTGCTGTTGCTATAGTATTTGCTAAGGAAGTTTTCGGCGGTTTGGGTTCTAACATATTCAACCCTGCTTTAGTGGGAAGAGCTTTCTTACAAGTAGCTTTCCCTGCTCAAATGACTATATATGCTGCTCCTGCAAGAGTGCCTTTCTTGGATTTATTTGCTCCAGGACTTCATAATTTGGTTAATACTGTTACAGGCGGTACTCAGTCTATAGATATGATGAATGCTTTGACTCAGTCTACTCCTTTAACTTTTATGAAATTTACTTACAATGCTAATATAAGCACTTCATTAGCTGAACAAATAGGTTTTGAATCACATTATTATCTTCAAATGTTATTAGGAAGTACTTCAGGTGCTATAGGTGAAACTTCATTCTTACTTCTTTTAATAGGCGGTATATACTTGCTTGCTACTAAGACTATAGATTGGAGAATACCTTTAGGAATGTGTTTATCTTTAATGTTTGTAAGTCTTTTACTTTGTTTAGGAATGCCTGGAAAATTCCCTTCTCCTATATATCAAGTATTAGCAGGCGGTTTTGGTTTAGGTGCTTTCTTTATGGCTACTGATATGGTTACTTGCCCTTCAAGTCATTTAGGTGCTTGGATCTATGCTATTTTAATAGGTGCTGTACTTGCTATATTAAGAGCTTTCGGTTCTTCTCCAGAGTATATGATGTATTCAATACTTATAGGTAATATGTTTATGCCTTTAATTGCTATGCTTACTCGTCCTATGCCTGTTGGTAAAAAAGAGCTTCTTGCTATTAATAAAGCTAATGCTCAGAAAGAAGGAGGTAAATAATTATGAAAAAAGAGGTTGGTTATACTGCCGTTATTTCGGTTGCTATTACTGCATTGTTGGCTGGTTTTTTACTTTCATTTGTATATTCTTCTTTTGAAAAAGATATTTTAGCTAACAATGAAAAAACAGTACTTAATGGTGTTAAAACTGTTATTGAGGGTGCTGATGAATTGGAAGGACCTTTAACTGAAAATTCTGCTTATCCTTACTATATTGGTAAAAAAGCTGATGGTACTGTTGTTGGTTATGCTATGATTTCTTCTGCAGGCGGATACAATGGTGAAAATAAAGTGCTTGTTGGTTTAGATGCTAATGTTGAGAAGATAACTGCTATTGTAGTTACTGAACAAGCTGAAACTCCTGGTCTTGGTGCTAAAATTACTGAGCCTGCTTTCAGAGATCAATTCAAAGGTCAAAGCACAATAGTTTCTTTATCTGTTGTAAAAGGAATCAAGCCTGAAGAAGCTGGAGATGCTCAAATTGCTGCTATAAGCGGTGCTACAATATCCACTGCTTCTGTTGTTAATGCTGTTAATAGTGCTAAAGATGAGGCTGTTAATTTGTTCAAAAATCAATAAATTAATTAAATATTAGAATTAATAAGGCTTATAAATGTTAATCATTTTATAAGCCTTTTTTATTTTTATTTATGAATTAATCAATTTAGCGCACGGTGAATGGCATTTTTATTTATCATTTAAATTATAATTCACAATTCACTCATACTCAAAATTTTACTCTGCGTGCGGTGATAACGACTCAAATTTTAAAAAAATCTTGGGTGGGCAGCAAAAATAACATAATATAATTAAAAAGAAAAATAGCACAAAAATGTCTATGTTAATAAAAAGCCTAGAGGGTGGGGATGAGAATAAAATTTTTCATTTAAAACTTTTTTATATATGTTATAATCATAAAAAATATTTATGGAAATATAAATATGCAGGAATTCAAGCTAATAGAAAAAATCAAAGAATTAACAAAATCTAATAATACAGATAATTTGAATATAGGTGATGACTGTGCTGTTATAAAAAACATAAGCACAGATAAAGATGTTTTAATAACAACTGATATATTAGTAGAGAATATACATTTCTCTTTGAATTATTATTCTTTTTATGATGTAGGATATAAGTCAGCTCAGGCAAATATTAGCGATATAATATGCAAAGGGGCAGATCCTAAAAATGCATTTATATCACTTTCAATACCTAAAAAAATTAATGATGAAAATATATTGGAATGGTATAGAGGTTTTATAGAAGCCTGTAAGCCGTATAATATTGAAATATCCGGAGGAGATACCACTTCATCAAATGATTTCTTTTTCATTTCTGTAACATTGATTGGCACTATAGAAAAAAATAAATCGATATTAAGAAGCAATGCTCAAATTGATGATAATGTTTATGTTCTTGGATTTGTTGGGGAAAGTGATTTAGGGCTTAAAAAACTTTTATCTGGAAATTACGATTATAATGATGATAGTGTTAAAACTCATTTAAGACCTAAACTTTTTTATGATAAATGGCAGGATATCATTAGTAAATACAAAATCAACTCATCTATAGATATAAGTGACGGACTTTTACAAGATACTTCTCATATTGCCGAAGAATCAAATAAAACTATAGAAATATATGAATCTTCAAATTGGAATTTAGTAAATAGATTTTTTAATAATGACAATAAAAATAACAATAAAGAAATATTAAAATCTATTCTCACAGGCGGAGAAGATTATGCCGTTATTTTTACAACTTCAGATGATATACCTGAAGAAAATAATTTAATAAAGATAGGAAAAGTTAAAGAATATTCAAATACATATATAAGATTCATAGATTCAAATAATAATGAAATTCATTTTGATTCATTAGGATTTGTGCATTGTTGATTTATTTACATCTACCTGAGATTTTTATTTATAATTTATTATTGTATATAAAAAATCTCGCTTTAAAACTTATAATATAACTAATATTTAATTTTTATTATTAATATCAGCAATAATAATAAATAATAATTTTAAATATTGTAAAGCTAATTATAAAAATTGTGAGCCTCTGGCAAGTTTACTTGACAGAGCCTTTGAGCGAACAATTTTTATTAGCAATAATAATAAATAATAATTTTTTATAGTCAAAACAGATTTTTTATCTCCCCACCAATAATAGTCTGCTGACCGCAACTTTAGTATAATTAAAAATATAAACTTATGAATAATTTTAATTTAAACAATATATAAAAATGCGTTTACCGTGCGTTGATTAGATTAATAATAAAAAAAATTATAAATAAACTTGTAAAAGCAATTTTAAATTACTATACTATAGTATAATAGCCCATATTTCAGAAAAATAATCTATAATTATAAAAATAATTTTTTAAGGAGAGAATATGAGAGAAATAGTAATAGCAAGTGCTGTTAGGACACCTGTAGGCAAATTTTTGGGATCATTTTCCAATGTATCTGCTGTAGAATTAGGTACAATAGCAGTAAAAGAAGCATTAAAAAGAGCAAACATCAAACCTGAACAAGTTGATGAAACTTATTTTGGCTGTGTTATACAATCAGCACTTCTTCCAAATGTAGCAAGGCAAATTTCTATTAATGCCGGAATACCTGTAGATAAGCCTGCATTAACTATCAATATATTATGCGGTTCAGGACTAAGAGCAGTATCAATGGCAGCACAAATGATTAGAGCTGGAGATGCTGATATAGTAGTTGCAGGCGGTACTGAAAATATGAGTATGGCTCCATATACTTCTTCAGCTATGAGAATGGGTGCTAGAATGGCTGAAACTAAGATGCAGGATACTTTACTTAATGATGCTCTTATATGTGCTTTTGAGCATTATCATATGGGAGTTACTGCTGAAAATATTGCAGAAAAGTGGGGAATAACTAGACAAGAACAAGATGAGTTTGCATGCAGAAGCCAGAACAGAGCTGAGGCTGCTGTAAAAAGCGGAAGATTCAAAGATGAGATAGTTCCTGTTACAATAAAAACTAAAAAAGGTGAAATAGTAGTAGATACAGATGAACACCCTACATTCGGTACTACTATGGAATCTTTAGGCAGATTAAAGCCAGCATTTAAGAAAGACGGTACTGTTACTGCTGGTAATGCTTCAGGTATCAATGATGCTGCTTCAGCTGTAGTTGTTATGTCTAAAGAAAAAGCTGATGAGCTTGGAATTAAGTATATGGCTAAAGTTTTGGGTTATGCTACTCATGGCGTTGAACCTAGAATAATGGGTATAGGTCCTGTAGAGGCAACTAGAAAGGCTTTGAAAATGGCTAATCTTACAGTTGAAGATATGGATTTAATAGAAAGTAATGAGGCTTTCGCTGCTCAGTCTATTGCTGTTGCTCGTGAATTAAAATTCGATATGGATAAAGTTAATGTTAATGGAGGAGCTATTGCTATAGGACACCCAATCGGAGCTTCCGGAGCTAGAATACTTACTACGCTTTTATATGAGATGAAAAAACGAGGTTCTAAGAAAGGACTTGCTACACTTTGTATAGGCGGCGGTATGGGTACTTCTTTAGTTGTAGAAATGTAATTTATAGTTGATAAAATTGTGAGGGTTAAAACTTGATATTAAGTTTTAACCCTTTTTATTACTAAAAATGTACTGAAAATTTTTATGTTGTTATTTTTCCTGCCTACTGCGAAACTATAAGTATAATATTAGTACTAAATCATACTAAAATTATTTTGCATAATTATCTATTTAGTGCAATGATTATATATCAATAAAAAATAGTCAATTTTAGTACATTTTATGTTTGTTGAAATTTATAAAAAATATCAAAGAAAAAATACTTGTCAAAATTTCAGCAGTTGGAAAAGAAAGCCATACTCCTGTCATATTAAAAAGCGATGATAAAATAAATATAGAAGGCATTATAAATATAAAGCCTCTTAATATAGATATTATAAATGATGGTTTAGCTTTATCCATAGCAGAAAAATATACGCAAGTTATAATATTATAGCCTACAAATATAAATGCTGTGAAATATATGCGAAGCCCATTAACAGATATTTTTTGAAGCTCTTCAATATTATCTCTATTAAAAATTGAAGTTATTTCATTTGCAAATATAAAAGTGATTATATAAACTGCAATAGAAATGCTAGCTGATAAAATTATAGAGTATTTATATATTTTATTTATATTCGTTTCATTATTATAATTCATACTTATGATAGGCTGAACTCCTTGTCCCATTCCTGTGAATATTGCTATTATCACTAATGCTATATTTGCAGTTATACCATAAGCTGCAACTCCTACATTACCTGCAATATTTAATATTATTATATTAAAAGCTATCATAACAAAAGCTGATGATAATTCTGTTATAAGAAAAGATATTCCAAGAGAAGATATTTCAAAAAACTTATTAAAACTTATATTAGGCTTAACAATAAAAAATGTATTTTTCTTTTTTATAAACAATGTTGCTAATATTAATATGCTTACAATAGGAGAGAAAACTGTTGCAAGTACAGCTCCGAATATTCCCATATTAAAAGGAAATATAAATATATAATCAAAAACTACATTAAATAAACTTCCCATAAGCATAGCGATCATAGCCAGTCTTGGATGATTATCATTTCTAACGAATCCTAAAAGTACATTATTGAGCATAAACATAGGTGAAAATAAAAGTATCATCTTAATATATGTATTTGTCATAGTATGTATATTATCTCTAGCACCTAAAATATATGCTATGTGCGATGTAAAGAATACGCTTACAACTATAAACAAAGTAGATATTATTAATATATAAATTAAAGAGTTAGTGAATATAATATTAGCTTCATTATTTTTATTCTGAGTTTTTAATATTGCGTATTTAGTAGCAGAGCCCATACCAAGCATTAAGCCAAGTCCATTAACTAAATTGAAAATGGGTATAGCTATATTTAAAGCTGTAAGTCCGTCAGAGCCTATTCCTCTTGCTACAAAGAAAGTATCAGCGAGTATATAGCATGATAATCCTATCATACCAAGCACGTTTAATGATACATATTTAATAAACATATTCAGTACATTCATAAAAAATACCCCATAATAAAAAAACGTTTGTGTTCATACTTTCTAAGGCCTACGGTATGAATACAAACGTTTTAAAAAAATTTATCCGGCGACAAATTTTATTATTTTTATAGATATTGATATCTCTAATTATATACAAAAAATATTATAAGTCAAGTATAATGCTTTAATTACATACCCCGCCCTTTTATATTTTTTACTTATTTTAAAAATAAATAATTTAATTTTTCTTTTTTGCTTACTTATAAAAGCATGCCCGCCCAAGTTTTGATTAGATAATGAATCTATTTAAACGCACGGTTAGCTGAATTTTTATTCTAGATTTATTTGCAATAATAATTAAATCAATATTTATAGTTTTGCTCACCGTGCGGTGTGTAGATTATAAATTTATTTTAAACTAGGGTGGGGTGCTTTAAATTCTAATTTGATAATAAAAAAATTGAAAATTAAAATTGCAGATTATGACTATAAATATAAAGGGTGGGGGATTAAAAAAAATTCTATATATTGTAGGAAGAATGTATTGATATATATTCCTGAGTTAAATCAGTGAAATAATAATAATCTTCATATTTTGTATTATATCCCAAATCTATAGTTATATAATTTTCTTTTCTTTCAGTGTCAACATTATATTTATTTATTGTACCATTTTTATAAATCTCTTCATCATTCACATATAGAGATACATTGTTTATATTAATATTACAATTACCCAAAACAGATAATATCTTTTCAAAATTAGGATTTTTAGAAAGAAATAAAATTTTCACTAGATTTGAAGTTGCTATTTTTTTTGCTACATCAAAAGCATTACTTTGTGTTTTGGCTCTTTTTACAGAAACTATCATAGTTTTTGTAATGCCTTCTCCGTCAAGTATTATCATTTTTGCAAGATATGCACATATTTCATCTAATTTGTATTTTAAATCTTTGAATAATTTTTTATTTTTTTCTGTAATGATTTTATTATTTAAAGCTCCATTAGCCATAATAAGAGCCATATCATTCGTAGAAGTTTCTCCATCTACGGATATTCTATTTAAAGTTTTATCTATTGATTCTTTGAAAGCCTTATCCAAAGTTTCTTTTTCTATATTGAGATCAGTGAATATAAAAAGAAGCACAGTAGCCATATTAGGATGTATGATAGAGCTTCCCTTTGCAACCGCATAAAAATTAGCTGTCTTTCCTGAAGCTACTTCTAATTGAGTAGTATATATTTTATCGAATTTATCTCTGGTTTGAATCGCTTTAGAAATATTGTCGAAGTTATTATTGAAATGTTTATTTGATATATTAATTGCTTTTTTAATTTTTTCTGTTTCAAGAGGTACACCTACAATTCCTGTAGAAGCCATTAATATATTATCTTTTTTTATATCAAATGTTTCAGAAGCATGTTTAACCACATCCAAAACATCATCATAACCTTTTTTACCTGTTAAAGCATTTGCTATTTTACTATTAACTATTAATAATTCTATATTATTTTTGTCATTCTTTTTAGAGAATATAATAGGAGCAGCCTGAAAATTATTTTGAGTATATACAGCAGATACAACGCTTGGCGGATTGCTTTTAATTATTGCCAAATCATAATCATTATTTTTAAGCCCTGATTTCATTGCAGCAGAAGAAAATCCCAGCGGCATATCATACATTAAATAAATCCTCCTCTTCCGGATCGGCATCATCCTCTATTCTTTTTACTTTTCTATTTTCATAATTGATTCTTTTTCGTACAAAAAATCTAGTATTCTTTCCGTTTTGTCTTTCCTGTATAATGCCGAAAGTTCCAGAACCAAGATAAACTATTTTATCTTCTTCTTCCATATCAGCAATATTATTCTCTTTGATTTCATTTAATATACATTCAAAATGTGCTAACTCTCCGCTAGCATTATGTCTTATAGCTTCTTCTACTATATAAATAGGTTCATTACATATAGGACATATAGGTCTTTCAACGTCTTCTCTCATACGTCTTTTAAGATAGCTTTTTTCGTATTCCTCTATGCTTTTTTCCTGATATTTATATTGATTATTATATTTTTTCTTATAGAAGTTATTTTTATTTTTTTTATTATTATAAAATTTCTTATTGTTTTCTTTATTATTATTGTTGTTATTATTAAATTTTTTGAATTTCTTCTCTGACATCATAAACCTTTTTATATAAAGCAACACTAATAAAAGTATTGCTTTATATATAAAAACAATTAATTATTCATCAAAATCATCGTCGTAGTCGTCTTCGTCATCATAATCATCGTCATAATCTTCATCATCATCGTCGAAGTCATCATCGAAGTCATCATCAAAATCGTCTATATCATCATCATCGTAATCATCATCGTCATCATAATCATCATCATAGTCGTCTTCATCATCATAATCATCATCGAAGTCGTCATCATCGTCGAAGTCATCATCATCGAAATCGTCATCGAAATCGCCTTCATCGTCATAATCATCATAATCATCTTCGTCATCATAATCATCATCATAGTCATCTTCATAATCATCATCATCAAGTTTTGCAAAATAGCCATTATTTAATATATTAAGTTCGTCTAAAAAAAAGATAGATCCTAATTCTTCCATCATTTGCTCCATAATTCATAATTTTAAAGCTATAATAATACATAAGTTTTTTTTGTCAAGTATAAATATCTTTAAATTTAAAAAATTATTCAATTATATTGAGTTTATTATTGTGTATAATTTCATATCGATATAATTAATATTAATATGAAATTTTATAAACTATATTTGATTTATTATGTATAAAGTATGTACTTATAAAGGTATAATAAAAAACTATAAAAACTATTAAATTTATAAAAACAATATTTTATAAACAATCAAAATAATTTGTTAAAAAACCTCTGACAGCTAAAGCTATCAGAGGCTCACTATTTTGATTTATTAAAATCTAATTAGCTTCTAATTATTTATCCTGTAATACAGCGATACCTGGAAGTTCTATACCTTTTATAATACAATCAAAATAGTTCGCTAAAAAACCTCTGACAGCTAAAGCTATCAGAGGCTCACTATTTTGATTTATTAAAATCTAATTAGCTTCTAATTATTTATCCTGTAATACAGCAATACATGGAAGTTCTATACCTTTTATAATACAATCAAAATAATTTGTTAAAAAACCTCTGACAGCTAAAGCTATCAGAGGCTCACTATTTTGATTTATTAAAATCTAATTAGCTTCTAATTATT